>NZ_JBPXKA010000018.1:0-1812 GCF_054558485.1 Aquirufa sp. ROCK2-A2 | reverse complement strand
CATTAGCAATGCAACATCGAGTAGCTATAGCGCAAGTCAAGCTGGCAATTACAGTGTCTTGATTAGCGAAAACGGATGTAGCCACGAATCGAGCATCACCAAAATATTACCACCAGCGAATATCAATAGTGGTATAAGTCCAAGCGTTTGTCAAGGCTCACAAGTGAGTCTGTCAACCTCTACCAATGGATTTAGTAACCAAGCTGTGTACCAATGGCAAAAAGATGCTGGTGTTGGTTTTGTTAATGTTTTATCAAATGGCAACACGGCAAATTACTCTGCGACTGAGACAGGCAGTTACCGTGTGGTAATAACAGACGGCTTAGCTAGTTCCATTTCTTGTCCGATATACATAACAATCAATAGCTTACCAACTGTTTTAATTAGTGCAATACCTTCATCTTCCAATGTATGCGCTGGTTCTACTGTTATTTTATCTTCCAATGCCTTGGGCAATGGACCTTTGACTTACCAATGGAAAGAATCAGGTATCGCGATAGCTAGCGCCACACAGTCGAGTTATAGCTCTGGAGTAAGTGGAAGTTTTGAGTTATTGGTAAGAGATGCAAACGGTTGTCAGACCACAAGCACAAGTCAATCGGTTACGATTAACCCTCTACCAAGTACTCCTCAGTTGGAGAGCGTCATTCAACCAACTTGTAGTGTTGCTACGGGAACCATTACTCTTGTGAATACAGGCATCAACACGGATGAATACAGCCTTGATGGCACGAATTATCAAAGTAGTCCTGCGTTTACAGGAATAACTGCGGGTACATATACTGCACGTATTCGCAATGCCAATGGATGTTTGAGCGATACGACAAATGTTGTTATTGGTGCTCAACCCACTTCCCCATCAACTCCAATTGTCACCATTACTCAACCAACATGCAACGTTTCCACAGGAACGATTACGGTGGCAGCCTCTGGCATCAACACGGATCAATACAGCCTTGATGGCACGAATTATCAATCAGGAAGAGTCTTCACGCAGGTGAACCCTGGTATTTATAGCATTACCATTAAATCAATAACTGGATGCGTAAGCACAGCCACGACGGATACGGTAAATGCTCAACCCAATACTCCAGCGACTCCTATTGTCACCATCACTCAACCAACATGCAACGTTTCCACAGGAACGATTACGGTGGCAGCCTCAGGAGTAAATACGGATCAATACAGCATTGATGGCACAAATTATCAATCAGGAAGAGTCTTCACGCAGGTGAACCCGGGTATTTATAGCATTACCATTAAATCAATAACTGGATGTGTGAGCACAGCGACGACGGATACGGTAAATGCTCAACCAAACACTCCAGCGACTCCAATTGTCACCATCACTCAACCAACATGCAACGTTTCCACAGGAACGATTACGGTGGCAGCCTCAGGAGTAAATACGGATCAATACAGCCTTGATGGCACGAATTATCAATCAGGAAGAGTCTTCACGCAGGTGAACCCTGGTATTTATAACATTACCATTAAATCAATAACTGGATGCGTAAGCACAGCCACGACGGATACGGTAGATGCTCAACCTAACACTCCAGCGACTCCAATTGTCACCATTACTCAACCAACATGCAACATTTCCACAGGAACGATTACGGTGGCAGCCTCAGGAGTAAACACGGATCAATACAGCCTTGATGGCACGAACTATCAATCGGGCCGAGTCTTCACGCAAGTGAACCCAGGTATTTATAGCATTACCATTAAATCGCAAGCTGGATGCGTAAGCACAGCAACGACGGATACGGTAAATGCTCAACCAAACACTCCAGCGACTCCTATTGTCAC
>NZ_JBPXKA010000017.1:0-7005 GCF_054558485.1 Aquirufa sp. ROCK2-A2 | reverse complement strand
TATGCCAATTCACAACTGGGGAATTATTTTGAATCAATTTTTGGCTATATTTGAAAAAAGGCTCCGAATTTAAAAGCAAATCCGAAGCCCCTGTTTTTTACTTACACAGTTTATGGGATAGTGTCGTATTAGGTAATAGGTAAAAGACATTTCCTTTCTTCTCTCTTCTCTCTTCTTACTTCAAAACTCCCTATCGTCTTCTTTTTCCTTTAGGAATTACTTTAAAGTTTCGAGGTGATTCTCTTTTACGACTACGGTTATTGGCGAATCGATTTTCTGCACCATTTCGCATTCCTACTAATTCCAAATCGATGGTTCTTTTGGCTAAATTCGTATCCCGAACTTTTACCTTAACGGCATCTCCAAATCCAAAAACTCGGCCATTAGATTTACCTACAATCCGGAAATTCTCTTTATCTAAATCGTAAAAATCATCATTTAAATCGACCATGCGAATTAAACCCTCGCAACTCGTATCACCAATTTCCACAAACAAACCAAATTCCGTAATTCCGGTAATGATTCCATCAAAAATTTGAGGTTCATGCAAACTCATGTATTCCACTTGTTTGTATTTGATCGAAGCCCTCTCTGCATCTGCTGCCATTTTTTCTCTGTCCGAGCAGTGTTTACATTGTATTTCCAAAGGTGCTCGTTCAGGAGAAGCACCTTTATCCAAATAATGCTGTAACAATCGATGGGTCATCACATCTGGATAACGACGAATAGGACTAGTAAAATGCGAATAAAACGGAAATGCCAAACCGAAGTGGCCGATGGCATCGGTGCTGTAACGTGCTTTTGACATCGTTCGAACCGCTAAACTTTGTAATACATGTTGTTCCGCTTTACCTTCAATGTTTTCCATTAAGGCATTAAATGAATCGCTGACATGTTTAGGTTCCGTAGAAACTTGGTATCCAAATTTTTTGGCAAAAGTCGAGAATACTCGTAATTTTTCTGGGTCTGGTGCCTCGTGAACACGATACACCATGGTATTTCTAGGATCTTCCTTTTTTAGGTCATGTACATAAGCAGCCACTTTTTTATTGGCCAACAACATGAATTCTTCAATTAATTTATGGGCATCTTTTCGCTCTCTCGGATAAACTGCTATCGGTTTTCCTGTTTCATCCAATTCAAATCGAACTTCGACAGTTTCAAAATTCACAGATCCTTTGGCAAAACGCTCAGCACGATAAATTTTAGCAATCCGGTTTAACTCTTTGACAATTGGTTCACAAAGATCATCCGTTGCTTCTGTATTTTCAATCAAAACTTGTGCTTGCTCATAGGCAAAACGTCGGTCCGAATGTGTAATGGTCCTTCCAAACCATTCCTTAACAATTTTATCCTTAGCATCTATCTCAAAAATCGCTGAAAAAGTCAATTTGTCTTCGTGCGGTCTTAAAGAACATAGTCCGTTTGATAATTTCTCTGGCAACATGGGCACCACACGATCCACTAAATATACGGAAGTGGCTCTACGATAAGCCTCCACATCCAAAACGCTTCCGGGTTTTACATAATGGCTAACATCTGCAATATGAACACCAATTTCAGTATTCCCATTGGGTAATTTTTGATAACTAATGGCATCATCAAAATCCTTGGCATCAATCGGATCAATCGTAAATGTCAAAACATTGCGAATATCCTTTCGCTTTTTGAATTCTTCCTTGGGTATGGCCGTTGGTATTGATTCAGCTGCTGCTTCAACCTCTTCTGGAAAATCATAGGGTAAACCAAATTCAGCAAGAATCGAATGCATTTCTGTTTCGTTCTCACCTGCTTTTCCCAAAACTTTCACTACTCTTCCTTCCGCTTTTTTGCCTGGTTGTGACCACCGAGTTACTTCTACAATAACTTTATCTAAATGATTCGCACCTCTAACTTCATGTTTAGGAATGTAAATATCCTCGTAGACTTTTTTCGAATCGGGAATCAAAAATGAATAATTAGGTGTTACTTGTAAAACTCCCACAAATTCAGGAGCTCGACGCTCAATGATCTCTATAACCTCTCCTTCCGGACGATCATTCTTCTTTTTGGTACTTGGTTTTCGGGCTTGTACTCGAACGATATCACCATCTTTGGCATTGTTCAAATCAGATGTTGCGACCCAAATATCTTTGCCACCGGCTGTTTCTGGAATCACAAATGCAAAACGGGAATTCACGTGATCTACACGACCTACCACTTGAAATGATTCACTATCAAAACGATAATTACCATCGGGTAAACGTAAAATTCTATTTTCTAGTACTAATTTTTGGACTGCTTTTGCATAAAGTTCTTTTGTATTTCGATCTCTAATAGCAAAGGCTTTATGTATTTGATTGATCGAAAACGATCGAAAATCATTTAATTCAAAATATTCTACTATTTCTGCTTGCAAGGCGTTCAAAAATTTTTCCTCCTTCGGTGAACCTGCCATAATGTTTCATTCTAATTAATCTGCAAGGTACGGCTTTTAAATTTAAGCTAAGCTTAACGAATTGTTATTTTAATTTGTAATTTTCGAATTCATCATAAAACTAAACGAATGAAATCTACCTTTTCTAAGTGGATTGCTGTGATTTTTTTGCTCAGCAGTGGTCCCATATGGTCTCAATCTACCTTTCCAATATCTGAAATTTCTAGTCCTAGACAAGGACATTATGCATTTACAAATGCTCGAATTGTAAAAGATTCAAAAAATGTCATCAACAATGGCACATTAATCGTTCGAAAAGGTAAAATTGAACAAATAGGAACCAATCTTTCTATTCCCAAAGACGCAGTTGTGATTGACTGTCAAGGGAAATTCATTTATCCTTCTTTTATTGATTTATACAGCGATTATGGCACTCCAAGCGTAACCGTTGCTAGCCGTTCCTATCGGGAACCGGCTCAAATGCTTTCTAACACCAAAGGTGCTTTCGGTTGGAACCAAGCCTTGAAATCAGAATTTTCTTTGGCCAAAAATTTTACGGTCAATGACTCCAAAGCCAAAGAACTAAGAAAATTAGGATTTGGAACAGTGTTAAGTCATCAAATGGATGGTATTTCTAGAGGAACAGGTGCGCTGGTTACTTTGGCCAAGGAAAAAGAAAATTTAGTCATTATCAAAGAAAAGGCTTCTGCTCATTATTCATTTAACAAGGGTTCTTCTACCCAAGATTATCCGAACTCCCTTATGGGTAGCATAGCTTTAATGCGTCAATTATTTTTAGATGGCCAGTGGTACAAAAACAAATCCGAAGGCGAAGGTTTAAATTTAACCTTGCAAGCATTTAATGATCAATTGAATCTACCTCAAATTTTTGAGGTGTCCGATAAATGGAGCGCATTAAGAGCTGATAAAATTGGAGATGAATTTGGCATTCAATATATAATTAAGGCTAGTGGAGATGAGTATCAACGAATTGATGAAATGAAAGCAAGTAAGGCCTCATTTATTTTACCCATCTCATTTCCTCAAGCTATGGACTTAGAAGACCCGACAGATACTAGATTTGTCAATTTAGCAGAATTAAAACACTGGGAACTAGCTCCGAGTAATCCAGCTAGTTTCGAAAAAGCAAATATCCCTTTTGCTTTGAGTGCAAATGGTTTAAAAGACCTTTCACAATTTTTACCCAATATTCGCAAGGCCATACAAGCTGGATTATCGGAGCAAAAAGCATTGGAAGCTTTAACGCAATCTCCCGCTGCCCTGTTGGGTCTAAGTGATCAAATAGGCACCTTGGAAATTGGCAAAATGGCAAACTTTCTGATAAGTACGGGTCCTATTTTTAATGAAAAAACGCAAATTATTGAAAACTGGATTCAAGGAAATGTATACGCCATCCAAACAGATGCCAAGTCAGATTTAGCCGGCAAATACCGTTTCCAAACTAGCGAAATGAATTATACGATGCAGGTAACCGGATCGAATGGATCATATAAAGGCAGTTTAATGGGAAAAGACACCTTGCAATTAGACATTAGTCAGAAAGGTGAATTGGTGAATATTTCATTTGCCACAAAGTCAGATAAAGGCAGAAAAACGAGATTAACGGGTACTCAACAAAATGAAAAATGGCAAGGAACGGGTCAAAAACCCAATGGCGATTGGATATCTTGGACAGCCATGAGAGAAAGTGTTGCCTCGTCGGATTCAATTAAATTAACCCCAAGCAAAGCTGAATCTATCGGATCAGTCGTTTATCCTTTTGTGGGATTTGGACAAAAAACAATCGCAAAATCAGAAACGATTTTGATTAAAAATACCACTGTGTGGACCAATGAAAAACAAGGAGTTTTGACGGAAACTGACGTTCTAGTCAAAGGCGGTAAAATTGTTGGAATTGGTAAAAATCTCAAAGAAAATACGGCGAAAATTATTGATGGGACCAATAAACATGTAACAGCCGGAATTATCGATGAGCATTCACACGTTGCTGCTACAGGTGGTATTAACGAATGCTCGCAATCTAATACTGCGGAAGTTCGTGTTGCCGATGTTATTGATCCTGATGATATTGACATTTATAGACAATTGAGTGGCGGAGTCACAAGTAGTCATATTTTACATGGTTCATGCAATACCATTGGTGGTCAAACCCAATTATTGAAATTCCGTTGGGGACAAAATGCAGAACAAATGAAATTTGCCAATTGGGACCCATTTATCAAATTTGCTTTGGGAGAAAATGTCAAAAGATCTTATAATACCAATAATAACCGTTTTCCTGATACCCGAATGGGTGTTGAACAGGTTTTAATGGATGCATTTACGAGAGCACGGGATTACGAAAAACAAGGGCCTGGTAAACGCATCGACTTAGAATTAGAAACGTTGGTCGAAATATTGAATAAAAAGCGCTTTATCACTTGCCACTCATATGTGCAAAGTGAAATCAATTCCATCATGAAAGTTGCCGAAAAATTCGGATTTCAAGTGAACACCTTTACCCATATTTTAGAAGGCTACAAAGTGGCTGATAAAATGAAAGTCCATGGCGCGAATGCTTCTACCTTTAGCGATTGGTGGTCTTATAAAATAGAAGTGACAGACGCTATACCACAAAATGCTTATTTAATGCAACAAAATGGGTTGAATGTGGCCATCAATTCCGATGACGCAGAAATGGCTAGAAGGTTGAATCAAGAAGCAGCAAAAAGCATTAAATATACAGGCATGGAAGAACAAGATGCATTAAAAATGGTAACGCTAAATCCAGCCAAAATGCTTCATGTGGCAGACCGAGTAGGGAGTATCAAAGAAGGCAAAGATGCCGATTTGGTTATTTGGTCAGATCATCCTTTAAGTATTTATGCCAAAGCAGAAAAAACGATGGTGGATGGCGCGATTGTATTTGATCGCGAATTAGATGCGACTTTACAAAAGGAATTACAAGAAGAGAAACAACGGTTGATTCAAAAAATGATTTCTGCCAAAAAAGGTGGGGCTAAGACTTCTCCAGCAACTCCTTCCTTTAAAATAATGAATTCTTGCGAAGAAGATCACAATCATGAAAAAAGCCTTTGGGAGAGAATTTCACACCGTTTTATCGAATCAGCTAATTAATTAGATCTACAAACATGAAAAATATATTAATCAACCTATTTTGTTTTCTTTCCTTTGGTTTATTGGGACAAGAAAACATGCACCCGAGTCCTGCACAGTCGAAAAAAATTATCATTTCAGGTGGTACGATTCACGTCGGAAATGGACAAGTCATCAACAATGGAATTGTGTCGATTGACAAAGGAAAAATCCATTTAGAAACGGCCTTACCTAGTCAAAATTCAGAAATAGAGTTTATTGATGCAAAAGGTAAACATATATATCCGGGCATCATAGCACCAAATACCAATTTAGGATTGGTGGAATTTAGTTCAACAAAATCAACCATAGATTACGATGAACTAGGGGATATTCATCCGAATATACGATCCATCATTGCCTATAACACAGATTCCAAAGTCATCAATACACTTCGTTCCAATGGTGTATTATTGGCTCAAATTACTCCGCAAGGTGGCAGCATCCCAGGTACTTCGTCGATCGTCCAATTAGATGCTTGGAATTGGGAAGACGCAGCGTATCTCTTGGATGAAGGCGTACATTTGGTTATGCCCGCATTGATTAATCGACCTACCAGCATGCAAAGAAATGGAGAAAGTTCAGATGCCGTAAAAGCTGGTTTAGAAAAAATGACAGAACTAAGAGGTTTTTTCCGTGAAGCAAAAGCTTATTTGTCGGAAAAAAATCACGAAGCTAGCAACTTGAAATTTGAATCAACAAAAGGCTTATTTGATCGAACAAAAACCTTGTATGTCCATTGCGATTTAGTGAAAGAAATGTTGGTAGCCATTGACTTTGCCAAGGAATTTAATTTCAAATTAGTAGTAATTGGAGGTGCGGATAGCTGGATGATTGCCAATATTTTGAAAGATAATCAGGTGGCAGTGATATTGTCGGAACCACATAGTTTACCTGCTACTGAAGATGATGCGATCGATCAACCTTATAAAACGGGGGCGATGTTACAAAAAGCGGGCGTATTATTCAGCATTTGCCAAGATGCAGGTGACGGATTCTTCCAACAAAGAAATTTGCCATTTCAAGCAGGAACGATGTCGGCCTATGGTTTAACGAAAGAAGAAGCTTTGCAGGCAATTACCTTAAATGCAGCCAAAATATTGGGTATTGATCAAAAAACGGGAAGTATCGAAAATGGAAAAGATGCCAACTTAGTTATCAGTTCTGGCGATTTATTGGATATGAAGTCGAGTATTGTCACGCATGCATTCATTCAGGGTCGTTCGATTAATTTAGACAATAAACAATCTCAATTGTTTGAAAAATATAAATACAAGTATAAGATAGGTAAGAGGTAATAGGTAATAGGTAATAGGTAATAGGTAATAGGTATGTACTTGCCTGAATTTGGTTGTCACTTTTCTTTCAACTTTCAGGTTTATTTAGTTTAAAGTTAATAATTTATTTCTTGGTTGTTCGGGATTAATAGGTTT
>NZ_JBPXKA010000016.1:0-11915 GCF_054558485.1 Aquirufa sp. ROCK2-A2 | reverse complement strand
GGCACCATCTCAAAAAGTGTGTAAGTGAAAAATAGTGTTGGTTTCGGCCTTCACTATTTTTTTTTTACATTTAAACATTAATGAGATGGAATTGAAAACACAAGATTCATTAACAGATGCTTTCTTAAAGCAACTTAAGACTGGAGAAGAACTCCAAGCTTTTTTACGAGATATTCACAAGCGAGGCTTGGAGAAGATTCTTGAAGGAGAACTTGATGCTCATTTGGGCTACGACAAGTACGAAAAAACACCTAGTTCTAATGCTCGTAATGGCACGCAGAAAAAGGTGATTAAAACTGAATTTGGAGAAACCCAAATTGAGGTTCCACGAGACCGAGAATCCAGCTTTGATCCTATACTGGTTCCTAAACGAAGCAGGTATTCTACAGGTGTTGAAAACCTCATTGTTTCGCTTTATTCCAAAGGAATGAGCGTGAGTGACATCGAACAAGAGATTAAAGAGATCTATCAGTTCGAACTATCTACCTCGGCTATTTCACGTGTCACAGAGCGAATTGTGGAGGATTCTATCGCCTGGCAGAATCGCCCACTTGATGCGGTATACTTAGTGGTGTGGATGGATGGGATTGTTTTTAAGGTTCGAGAGAATTCCAAGGTCGTAAACAAAACAGTCTACTTAGCCATTGGATTAAATCGAGACGGACGCAAAGAGGTACTTGGAATGTGGTTAGGAAAAAATGAGAGTTCAAGCTTCTGGATGGGGGTATTAACGGATTTAAGGGCCCGTGGCGTTGAGGATATCCTAATTACGGCAACAGATAACTTAAACGGTTTCACGCAAACAATCCGAGCAGTTTTTCCTGAATCTCAAACGCAAATTTGTGTTGTTCATCAGATTCGCAATGCTTGTCGCTATGTGGTTTGGAAGGATAAAAAAGAGTTCTCGCGCGATATGAAACACATATATGATGCTCCTACCAAACAAGCAGCTGAAGCCGCATTCAAAGACTTTAGCCTTAAATGGGGTAAGAAATATCCTTACGCTATTCGCTCTTGGGAAGACAATTGGGATGAACTAACCGTCTTTTTTGATTTTCCTCTCGAAATTAGAAAGATTATTTACACGACGAATCTGATTGAAAACCTGAACGGAAAGATCCGTAAGTACACCAAAAATAAGCTCTCGTTTCCCACAGATGACGCACTAATGAAGTCCGTTTATTTAGCAATCAACGAAGCCACCAAGAAATGGGGTATGCCAATTCACAACTGGGGAATTATTTTGAATCAATTTTTGGCTATATTTGAAAAAAGGCTCCGAATTTAAAAGCAAATCCGAAGCCCCTGTTTTTTACTTACACAGTTTATGGGATAGTGTCATTATTACCTTTTAATTAAAAAACTATAATTCATGATTCATAATTCATCATTACTTTTTACCATCCTTCTTCTTCACCAACTCTCCATCTTTCAACTTCTTGGCAACCGTCGCATAAGGGCCTGAAATAATCTCTTGGCCAGCTTTTAAGCCAGAAACAATTTCAATGTTCTCAAAATCCGAAATCCCTGTCTTCACTTCAATCATCTTCACCTTGCCTTTCTCACTCACAAAAACCACTTCTTTTGTCTTCTCTTTACGCGCTTTTGCTGTTTGAGCATCTTCTTCTTTTTCTTCTTCTGAATTTTCACCCTCCGGTTTACCGTTGCCTCCTTTAGCCTCCTCTTTTATTTCTCCACCAATCTCTCTCGTTGTAACTGCCGCCAATGGCACCGTTAATACTCCGTCTTTTCTGTTGGTCAAAATCTCCACAGAAGCCGTCATACCGGGCTTTAATGGATACGATAATTTACCTTTGATCAAATCACTGTAAGAACTTCTCAATACTCGAATCTTTACCTCAAACTCAGTTACCGCATCATTGCTCACCGCCGCACTCGTTCCCGTAGAATTAGCAGAACTCGCAATCTCATACACCACTCCTTTGAACTTGCGCTCGCTCGATGTATAAGCATCCACATCAATCATTACCGTATCTCCCAAACTAACCCTTGTAATGTCATTCTCATTCACATTTACACGTACCTCCATGTTGTTCAAATTCGCAATGCGCAACATTTCCGTTCCTGCCATTTGTGAGGTTCCTACCACACGCTCTCCTAATTCAACATTCAATTTGGAAATAATCCCACTCTGTGGCGCGTAAATCGTCGTTTTAGTTAAATTGGTTTTAGCCTCTTTCAATGCCGCCTCAGAACTTTTAACATTAAAATTCGATGCTTTTACATTGGCTTTGGCCGACTCTAAATCTTGTTTCGCTACATTATAAGCCGAAGCAAATTGATCAAAATCTGAATCCGAAATCACTTTATCTTTGTGCAACTTCACATTTCTATCATAATCAATCTTCGCCTTGCCCAACCTAGCTTCACTTTGTGCCAAAACCGCTTTGCTTTGCTCTTCACTCGCTTTCATGGAATTTACTTGCGCCTCCGCTCTAGCTAATAAGGATACATAATTGTCTGGACGAATCTTCAATAATACTTGTCCTGCAACCACCGAATCCCCTTCCGTAATATTCAAGGCAACAATCTCCCCCGATACATCTGGTGAAACTTTCACTTCCACTTCCGGTTGTATTTTTCCTGAAGCAGAAACTTTTTCAATAACAGTCGCCAATTTTGCTTTCGTAAATTCCACCTCCGTTGGCTCAACTTTTCCTATCCAACCCGCTTGTTTTGCTGTAAATAAGCCCAAAAATACGACTACCACTATCCCGCCGATAATCAACCAAGTCTTTTTGCTATTTCCCTTTGCCATTTGTAAAATATTTTTCGATTAAAATGTTAAATTTTTTCCTTGATAATAATCCAAAACTTTGGTTCTAAATACATAATCATATCTAGCTTGAACCAAACTCAATTTCGCTTTGTCCAAATTCGTTTTTTGTAAATTGTAACTCACAAAATCAATGGTGCCCGCACTAAATTTACTTTCTGCAGAACGAAATGATTCCTCCAAGGCAGAAACTTGATCAACCGATGCATCGTATTTTTTAGCTGCATTCGTCATATTGACATACGCTTGCTCAATGTTTTGACGCAAAGTTAATCGAGCTTTGCTCGCTTCTAATTCAGCACTTTCCTTCTGCAAACTTGCTTGTGAAACCCTTGTCTTGTTTTGATATTTAGCGAAAATCGGAATGTTTAAATTCAAACTAACAACCTTATTTTGCGTATTATTAATTTGCTCAAAATAATCCACCGTTTGACCTTCTCCGTATTTCGGTTGTTGAGCAATGATCGGATAATTAACTCCGCCTACTTGAACATTTCCTAAAGTAACATCTTGGGTTCCTAAGTATTGAACCGATTTTAAGGCATTACTCTGATTGGCAGACCAACTTCCACTTAAGGATAAAGTCGGTAATCGAAAGGCTTTCGCAATATCAATGTTTTTGTCAGCTCCTTTCACTCGAAATTCGGCAGCTTTGATAGATGGTTGAGATTCTAGGGCTTTCGCGTAAATTTCAGTTATTCCCAATTCATATAAGGATGAACTTGGCACAGGAACCGAAATTCGGTCTAATTGAAAATCTGCAATGCTGGAATCATTTAATAATTGAAGCAAGGTCAGTTTATTGATGTCTAAATTACTTTGAAAAGAAACCACATTCGACTCCTCATTGGCCAATTGTGCTTTTAAGTCCAACACGTTGGATTGAGGCAAAGAACCCGCAGCGACCAATTTTTGCGTTCTTTCCATTTGCAATTTGGTAATCCCCGTTTGCGTTTTTGCAATGGACAATTGATCTTCTGCATTTAAAATGGTCAAATAAGAAAGGACCACTTGCATGGAAATATTTTCGCGCATGGCTTGTAAATCCTCTTGGGTAGCCTTTAAATTATAATCGTTTTGTAAAATGCTGTTTTTCAACTGCCCACCATTAAAAATGGTCACATTCGCATTTACACCCACGTTATTGTAATTGATGTTTCGAGAATCATACCCATTGGTATAAGGGTTGATACTACGGCCAAAACTAGCTGCTTGATTAATATTACCATTGACACTTGGTAACTGATTGTATTTGGACTGCTGATATTGCAATTCTGCATTGCGCAGATTCACCTGATATGATTTTACATTCAAATTGTGCAACAATGCGATATCCACCGCTTTTGCTAGTGATAATTTGATGGGAGCCGTACTTTGAACAGCACTTTGCCCATGAACATGGAAAACGAAACTCGATATTGCCAGAATAGCAATAGATTTTTTTACATACTTAGTTAAATACATAGCGACCCAATCAAAATGAAATCAAAACTACTAAGATTGGTTGGAATGAGAACTTATTTTGGGATAAGCGGAGGTTATGATGTATAAGGTATGAATTGTGTACTTTGTGTTAAAAATTAGTATTTAGTTTTTTCCACAAAGTACACAAATACTAAAATTAAAACGAAGTAGCAATGGTAATGAAATCACCAGCCTTCAAAGAAGCGCCACCGATTAATCCACCATCCACATCTGCACAAGCAAATAATTCTTGTGCATTTTGTGCATTGCAACTTCCTCCATATAAAATGGAACAAGCATCCGCAGCTGCTTGACCGTATTGTTTCGCTAAATGTGCTCTTAAATATGCATGCATTTCTTGTGCTTGTGCCGAAGAGGCTGTTAATCCTGTTCCAATTGCCCAAATAGGCTCATAAGCAATCACGATTTTTGAAAAATCGTCAGCTGATAAATGAAACAAGCTTTCTGTTAATTGTTGAGCTACATATTCCAAAAAGTCGCCACCTTCACGCAATTCCAAACTTTCTCCACAACAAAACAAAGGCGTTAATCCATTCGCCAAAGCAGCATCTACTTTTGCCGCTAATTGAGCATTGGTTTCTTGGAAATATTGACGGCGTTCGGAATGCCCTAAGATGACATATTGTACTCCAGCAGAAGCCAACATCGCTGCAGAAATTTCACCTGTATAAGCTCCAGATGCTTTTTCATGGCAATTTTGAGCAGCAACAGCTAAATTTGCGATACCTTCAATGGATTTATTTACTTCCGATAAATACAAAGCTGGCGTAGCCATGATCACTTGTACATCTGCCGACACATCTGATTTCACTAATTGGCTAACTTCATTCGCTAATTCCAAAGCTTCAGAAGCTGTCTTATTCATTTTCCAGTTTCCTGCAACAATCTTTTTTCTCATACGTTCATCTATTTTTGAAACGCAAATTTACAATTCATTTTCAATTTTTATTTTCTATTTTTACTTTAATTTACCAATACTTCGTTTATTCACATCACTATGAAATTATTTCAAAGGCTTTCTTCTATTTTCAGTTGCATCCTGCTATTAATCAGTTTTCAATCCAATAGTCAAGCCCCCTCTTCCCTTTTTACCCACAATCACCAAAACTGGGTGGATTCTGTGTTTAACTCGCTTTCCTTAGATGAAAAAATTGGTCAAGTCTTAATGCCTCGTGCGAATTCCAATCCAAGCTACGATACCACTCGTTTATACTCCATCGTACGCGATTACCATGTGGGGGGATTTGTGTTTTTTGCTGGTTATCCTACCAACCAAGCTCGATTGGTAAATAAGCTCCAAAGCATGTCGAAAGTACCCATGTTTATCGGCATGGACTTAGAATGGGGCTTAAATATGCGTTTAGATTCTACCGTTCGATATCCTTACCAAATGACCTTAGGTGCGATTCAAGGAAATGATGCATTGATTGAAAAAATGGGTTACCAAATTGCCCAACAATGCAAAAGAATGGGTGTTCATATCAATTATGCACCCGTAGTTGATGTCAATAATAATCCCTTAAATCCAGTGATTAATTTCCGCTCTTTTGGCGAAGATCGCGAATTAGTTACCCAAAAAGCCCTTGCCTACATGCGTGGTTTACAAAAAGGCGGCATCATTACTTCGGCTAAGCATTTTCCTGGCCATGGAGATACGGGTGTGGATTCTCATTATGATATTCCTGTCTTGACTCATTCCAGAAATCGTTTGGATAGTTTGGAATTATATCCTTACAAAGAGCTGATTAACAATGGTTTACAAGGGGTAATGGTCGGGCATTTAAATATCCCCAGTTTGGATACCACCGCTAGTTTAGCTTCTACATTATCCCGCCCAATTGTGAATGGCCTTCTAAGAGAGGAAATGAAGTTCAATGGATTGGTGTTTACCGATGCCATGGACATGAAAGGGGCCACGAAAATGTTTCCAGAAGGAACCGCGAATGTGAAAGCATTCTTGGCGGGCAACGATATTTTAGAAACATTTGTGGATGTGCCTGCGGCATTTAATGCCATCAAAAAAGCCATTGTCAATGGAGAAATCACGGAAGAAGAATTAAATATTCGAGTAAAAAGAATATTAAATGCCAAAGCCTGGGCCGATTTACAAGCCTATCAACCGATTGAAATTGACCATTTGATTGAGGATTTGAACCCAGTAGCTGCAGAAGTTTTGAATAAATCATTGGCGGAAAAATCCTTGGTTTTATTAAAAAATCCAGAAGATTTGGTTCCATTGAGGAATTTGGACAAAAGAAAAATAGCCACCTTAGCCATAGGAAAGCCCAATTATGGTCAAAAATTCCCCACCGAATTCCAAAAAATGGCCGAAAATTACCTAGAAATGGATCATTACTATTTGGATGAAACCAGTGCAGATACAACAATCAATCGAATTGAAAATACCTTAAAAAACTATACGACCGTTTTAATGGGTATTCATGGTATTTCGATTCGCCCAGCGAATAATCACAACCTCAAGCCTTCTATTATTACGTTGGTCAATCGTTTTGTGAATGCTAAAACTGTGGTCGTGCATTTTGCCAATGCCATGACATTGACCAAATTTGATAGCCTTAAAAACGCGGGAGCATTGATTAGCACTTTGCAAGAAGGTATTCCGCAAATGGAAGTAGCCGCAGAAGTGATTTTTGGAGGTTTACCTGCCGAAGGCAAATTTCCTGTTACTTTAAACAAAGAATATTACCGCAATTTAGGAATTATGAGTCCAAGTTTGGGCCGTTTGCAGTACAATGTACTTCCTGAATCGGTTGGTATCAATGGTAAATATTTGACCAAAAATGTTGATTCCTTAGCCAATTTAGCCATCCAAGTGAAAGGCGCACCCGGAGTAGTGGTCTTAATTGCCAAAGAAGGCAAAGTGATTTACCACAAAGCTTTTGGGACGCCCACTTATGAGTCGACAGTGCCTTTAAACAAATCAGACATTTTTGATTTAGCCTCCATTACCAAAATAAGTACCTCGGTACCAGCCTTGATGAAATGGCAAGATGAAGGTCGTTTCAATGTCAATGAAACCATGGATGAATTTATCCCAGCCTTGGCCAAAACCAACAAGGGTCCATTAAAATACATCGATGTATTGACTCATCAAGCAAGGTTAAAGGCTTGGATTCCTTTTTGGAGAGATTACATAGATAGCACCGAAATGATTTTGAGAAGTAAAAAATTCAATGCTACCTATGCCAAAAAAGATATGAAATTTACCTATGTTGAAAAGTACGTCAACAAGGCACAAGGAGAGGAGAGGTTAAAAAAATTGATTGAAAAAAATCCCAAACTTTGGGATAGCACGGTGAATTATGCCAATGAAATTATTCGTTGGAAACCAAGAACCCTATCGTATGCGAAATCAGAGGATTTTCCTACGCAAGTGACGGCCAACCTTTGGGCACATAAAACCTTGAAAGGGCAAATTACGCAAGCCATCATTGATTCGCCTTTAAGAGAGAAAAAAGAATATGTTTATTCGGATTTATCTTATTATTTATTGCCACAACTAAGCGATAAAATGTTTGGCAAAACTTGGCCTGAATATTTAACTAGCACATTTTATGCGCCGTTAGGGGCAAAAACATTGGTTTACCAAGCCGACAAACATTTTCCATTGTCTAGAATTATTCCTACCGAATATGATTCCTTGTTCAGAAAAGTATTGATTCATGGAAAAGTACATGATGAAGGAGCGGCCTTATTGGATGGGATTTCAGGTCATGCGGGATTATTCGGAAATGCGAATGATTTAGCAAAATTGATGCAAATGTATTTACAGAAAGGTTATTATGGAGGACAACAATTTATTCAACCAGAAACCATGAAAACGTGGACCTCCTATCCATTTTCCGAATCAGAAAATTCAAGAAGAGGAATTGGATTTGATAAACCTGATCGAAAAAAAGCGGGTGTTTCCGCTGCGGCTTCTGCAAGTGAAGAAAGTTTCGGACATTCGGGCTTTACGGGCACTTATACATGGATTGATCCTGTGAGCAATTTGGTTTACGTATTTTTATCCAACCGCGTTTATCCAACCAGAAATAATAGTAAGATAAGTGATTTAAACATTCGCACGGGAATTAACGAAGTTATTTACCAAGCGATTAAAAAAGGAAATTAATGCACATTTTAATCACTGGCGGAACGGGATTTATCGGAAAAGAATTACATGCTTTTTTGGTACAAAACGGACATCAAGTCAAAATCCTATCCCGTAAAGGCGGTGATTACACTTGGAATATTGAACAACAATCCATCGATTCCCACACCCTAGATGGCATCGATTGCATCGTTCACTTAGCCGGAGCAGGTATAGCAGATAAACCTTGGACCAAATCCCGTAAAGCGGAATTAATCGCATCAAGGGTAGAAAGTACACAGTTATTAGTAAAGCTGTTAACATCCACGCCACACCAAGTAAAATCGTTTATTTCAGCCTCCGCCATTGGATTTTACGGAGCCGATTCTGGAGAAGAAATTTGTACGGAAGAAAGTCCAGCCGGAAATGATTTTTTGGCAGATTGTACCCAACAATGGGAAAAGGCCGTTGATCAAATAGCAGACCTAGGCATACGAACCATAAAAATTCGAATAGGACTGGTGTTATCGGGAAAAGGAGGCATTTTTCCTGTGTTGGCGAGGCCTATCCGTTGGGGAGTTGGTACGATTTTAGGGACAGGCAGACAATGGCAATCCTGGATTCATTTATCAGATTTAGTAGAAATTTTTCAGGTTTGTATCGAAAATAATTCTTTAACTGGGGTGTTTAATGCCGTCGCTCCGCAGCCCATACGACACAAAGAAATGACGCAAATAATAGCCAAAAAATTGCACAGGCCACTTTTTTTGCCCGCTGTTCCTGCTTGGATACTACGAGTATTCCTAGGCGAAATGGCTTTGTTGGTTACAGGAGGCAACCATGTTTCTTCTGAACGGATACAAAAAGAAGCGAATTTTTCGTTTAGTTTTGTAGAATTTTCCAAAGCCCTATCTGAAATAGTAACACACCATGTCTAAAAATGTATTAGTTTATTGCGGTTCTTCCAAAGGTTACAACAGCATCTATGAAAATGAAGTAAAAAAATTGGCACAAGCTTTGAAAAAGCATGATTGTAAAATCATTTTCGGTGCAGGAAGTGTGGGACTAATGGGCGTTTTGGCTGATGAATTTTTACGTTTAGATGGCGAATGTATCGGAGTTATTCCATCCTTCATGGAGCCTTGGGAAGTAAAACACAAAGGAATTCAAGAATGCATTGTAACGGAAACGATGCATACCCGAAAACAAATCATGGCAGAAAAAGCCGATGCCGTGATTACTTTACCGGGAGGATTTGGTTCCATGGATGAATTATTTGAAATCTTAACGTGGAAGCAATTGGATTTGCATGAAATGCCCATTGGAATCTTAAATATTAATCATTATTACGATTTATTGATTCAACAAATGGACCACATGGTGAAAGAAGGCTTTCTTAAGCAAGCCAATTTGGACGCCCTGCACATCGACACAGATCCTGAGGCGATGGTGGAATATATGTTGAAATATGCTCCTGAGAAAATGGAGAAAAAATGGATTTATAGAGGATAAAAAACTACCACAAAAATGCATAAATACCTTTCCTTATTCCTTTTATTCAATGGATTTTGCCTTTTAGGCCAAACTGCTCCCCTGGCAGAAAATTTGGGTACAGCGGTCAATTCGATTTATTCGGAATTGAATCCCGTGATGGCACCCGATGGAAAAACCCTGTATTTCGGCAGAAAAAATCACCCACAAAATAAATTTGGTGCATTGGGAACAGAAACCGTTGCTGGTTCACAAGATATTTGGTTTAGTGAATTGATGGGTGGGGTTTGGAGTTCAGCAAAAAGAATGTCGGATATTTTAAACCGAGATCAATACAATACCATTCTTTCTATTTCTCCAGACGGCCAAACGATTTTAGTCAAAGGTGCCTACGTAAACGGGCAATATGAAACTCGTGGATTTTCTATCTCGAAAAAAACGGCCACTGGATGGACCATCCCTGAAAAATTAAAGATTCCGAAATACGAACAAATGAGCAAAGGGAAAAATGAATATGCTTATTTAAGTATGGATGGAAAGGTTTTATTATTGGCGTTTTCGGAAAAGAAAAATAGCGAAAATGATGATTTATATGTGAGCTTTTTAGAAGACGACCAATGGTCCAAACCTGAAAATTTAGGCAGAAAAATCAACACCGATTATTCTGAAACAACCCCATTTTTAGCTGCTGATGGTAAAACTTTGTATTTCTCATCTGATCGACCAGGAGGGAAAGGGAGTCATGATATTTACATGGCGAGAAGAATAGATGATAATTGGTTGAATTGGAGAACGGCTTTGCATTTGGAAGAACCCTTCAATACGGAAGATTACGATGCTTATTATTCCCTTTCAGCGAAAGGCGATTATGCCTATTTTCTGTCTGGCAAAAATAGCCTTGGAAAAAAAGATATATTCCGTTTCAAAACATCCGAGTTCAACCAAGAAGAAACCGTTAAGGAAGAGCCGATCATCGCTAAAAAGACCAATAACAAATCAGAAAAAGATGTAACCAAATCAAATAAATCAGCTGAAAATTCTGATGCCAATTCCAACAAAGAAAAAATTACTCCAGCGATGCCCAAAGAGGATGCCCCACTTTTGGTACAACAAAATGCTAAATCGAGTCCGCGTTTAGGTTCGTCTGAGCAATCAGAGGCTGTCGTATTAGTATCCGGCAAGGTATTTAATCCAAATAGCGGTAAAGCACCCGAGGATGCAAGCATTAGCTATGAAGATTTATCCACAGGCAAAACAATAGGTATAGCCAAGCCAGACCCCAATACAGGTATCTATAAACTGGTTTTACCATATGGTGTTAATTATGGAATTACCGCCAAAGCCAAAGGTTTTATCCCAAGTTCTCTTAATATTGATTTAAGTAAAATTAGAGGGCGATATTTAGAATTAGATGAAAAAGATTTGGTAATGGCACCCATTGCCAAAGGTTCTAGCGTAACCATCAACAACTTGTTTTTTGAGCTAAACAAAGCAGCATTGCAGCCAGAATCGGAGCCAGAATTGAAACGTATTGTTTCCGTATTAAGTGAAAATATGAATTTGGTTATTGAAATCAGCGGACATACGGATAATACCGGATCGGATGAAATCAATCAAAAATTGTCATTAGACAGAGCTGATGCGGTGAAAACCTATCTTCTGGGCGCAGGTATCAAGACAGAACGAATCAAAACCAAAGGATATGGTTCTAAGAAACCTAAAGCTTCCAATGATTCCGATGAAGGTCGATCGATTAACAGAAGGGTGGATATTGAGATACTTTAATAGGTAAAAGGTAATAGGTAAAAGGTAATAGGTAATAATGCGAATTAAGGGTTGAAATATTCATTATTGCTTCAACATTCGATATAGCATTGCCATTTATTGGTTAATTTATTTTCCATGGCATTTCTTTTTTTTAAAAAAAAAGAAACAAAAAAACTTATTTTCTGCCAGTTAATCCAAGACGAATCAGCAAGCTGACCGATTTTCACTACGCTTTCGGCTATTTTCTTTGACCCTGACGCACATACCCTATGCGCATTGTCA
>NZ_JBPXKA010000015.1:0-25312 GCF_054558485.1 Aquirufa sp. ROCK2-A2 | reverse complement strand
TTTGCGAAGTTCTTCCGAAAAGATCAGCTGAACTCTAAATGATGTTTTTTTCATGTTTCTTCTTGTTTAAAAAGAAGAAAGATGTGTCAACTTTTTTCAGGCACCGTCAGTAATAGGTAATAGGTAAAACTGTCACTAATCACTAATAACTAAACACTAATAACTAAACACTTCTGATATCGCATTGCCATCTATTGGCTAATTCATTTTCCATGGCATTCCTTTTTTTAGAAAAAAAAACAAAAAAACTTATTTTCTTCAAGTTAATCCAAGACGAATCAATTTAATAAAGAAGTATGAATTATGAGCGTTTTTTAAAATTCATAACCTATAATTCATAACTTTTAATTTATTTCGTTTGTTTCGTCGGATTAACCGCAAATTCCTTTATAAGATCTAAAAATAAATAACGTTCGCTGATCTCGGTTACTGAGCCTGTCGTTTATGGCTCCTGACCTTGACGAAGTATCGAAGCCAAAAGCGGTAATTAAGAGATTAATCATTGGAAAGTTCAACCCTTAAATCGCATTATTAGTGTTTAGTTATTAGGTATTAGTGTTTAGTGAAAGTTTCCTATTACCTATTACCTAATACCTAATACCTAATACCTTTTACCTATTACATATTACCGATTACCTTTTACCTATTACCTAATACCTTTTACCTATTACCTTAAATAGAGAAGCTCTCCCCGCATCCACAGGTTCTTGAAGCATTGGGGTTTTTGAATTGAAATCCTTTTCCGTTTAATCCGTCAGAGAAATCTAATTCCGTACCTGCTAAATATAAAATCGATTTTTTATCGACCATGATTTTGATTCCTTTATCTTCAAAAATCATATCGGTTTCTTTGGCGTCGGATGAAAAATCAAGATTGTACATTAAGCCAGAACATCCACCACCCTCAACTGCTACACGTATATGATATTGGTCATTCAAGCCTTCTTTATCTCTTAATTCCTTAATTCTATCTGCTGCTAAATCACTTACAGTTACCATGCTCTTTCTTAGTTTTATACTATTTCAGCACAAATGTAAAAAAATATTTCATATAAATGATGTTTATTTATATTGATTCTAAATAAACTATGGTTTTTAAGATTTAAACGAATTAATTTTGTCAACATTTTAAGATTCAAATCAATAAAATATGCTTTCTATAAAAAATTTACATGCTCGAATAGGTGAGAAGGAAATATTAAAAGGAATTAACCTTGAAATAAAAGCTGGTGAAGTTCATGCAATAATGGGGCCAAATGGTTCGGGTAAATCAACTTTAGCATCGGTTTTAGCAGGGAGAGAGGATTATGAAGTGACGGAAGGGTCAGTGGATTTTCTTGGAAAAGACCTATTGGACTTAGCTCCGGAAGAAAGAGCGGCAGAGGGTGTTTTCTTAGCTTTTCAATATCCTGTTGAGATCCCTGGTGTTTCTACAACAAACTTCCTTAAATCTGCGGTTAATGAAATTAGAAAATACCGAGGTGAAGATCCCATGGATGCTGTACAATTTTTGAAAATGTTCAAAGAAAAAATGGCTTATGTTAATATTGATCAGTCTTTATTATCAAGAGCATTGAATGAAGGTTTTTCAGGAGGAGAGAAAAAAAGAAATGAAATCTTTCAAATGGCAGTATTAGATCCAAAATTGGCCATTTTAGATGAAACAGATTCTGGACTAGATATCGATGCGCTTCGAATTGTAGCGGAAGGTGTGAATAAATTAAAAAGTCCAGATAATGCCACAATAGTTGTAACACACTATCAACGTTTATTGGATTATATCGTACCAGATTTTGTTCATGTACTTTACAAAGGCCGAATTGTTAAATCTGGTGGCAAAGAATTGGCTATGGAATTGGAAGAAAGAGGTTACGATTGGATTAAATCTGAAGTAGATCAATAATTATGTTACAACAAGAACAAATAGATTCTTTACAAATAGCAACGCAACAATTGAATGTGAATAACAATCAAAAAACGGCTTTGCAAAACTTTATTTCCAAAGGATTTCCTACTTCCAAGTGGGAAGAATGGAAATATACCTCTTTGAAATCTTTGAACGATATTGCTTGGAATTGGACAAGTCCTTCCCATGCATGTTCAAGTTCTTTACCTTCTACATGGAATCCGAGCTTGACCATTCAAACCTGTAATGGCTATAGTTCATTGGTATCAAACTCTAAGTTAGAAGGTGTTGAGTTTTTAGCTTTCGATGCGTTTCTTCAACAATGCCCTAGTTTTTTGTCGATTTGGGAATCAAAAGATCCAATTTTAGATGAGAATTCATTATATGATTTAAACTCAGCCTTGGTCAGCCAAACAAATGTGTTGTGGATCAAAAAAGAGGTCGTATTAAGTCAAATCGCTTTGCATGCATTTTGCTTGAATGGTTTAGAAAATTCGACAGCCGTACAATCCAAATTGATTATATATTTGGAGGAGGGTGCTGAATTCTCCTTAATGGAACAAGTAAGTTCTTCCTTAAATGATCATTCCCATTTATCCAATTATGTTCAAGAAATTTGGGTATCCAAAAATGCCAAATTTACGTATTTAAAAGAGCAGGATTTACAAAATTCGGTCACCCACATTGATCAAACGTTTATCTATCAATCGGATAATAGTCAGGTAGATACATTCACTTTCTCCATCAACGGAGGAATCATTCGAAATAATTTGCATTTTTACAGCAATGGATCTCAAATCGTTTCTAATTTGAATGGTTTATACGTCCCTGCTGATAATCAGTTAATGGATACACATTCCGTGGTTGATCATCGAATGCCTCATTCAGAATCAAATGAATTGTACAAAGGCGTTTTGTTAGGTACATCCACTGGGGTATTCAATGGCAAGATTTTTGTTCGTCCTGATGCTCAAAAGACCAATGCCTTTCAAAGTTGTAAAAACGTTTTAGCTTCTTCCAAAGCGACCATGAACACCAAACCTCAATTAGAAATTTGGGCGGATGATGTAAAATGTTCTCATGGAACCACAACTGGTCAATTGAGTGAGGAGGCATTGTTTTACATGAGATCAAGAGGTATTTCTGAACAAGCAGCAAGAACTTTATTGTTATTGGCTTTTGTTCAAGAAGTAATTGACCGCGTGTCTCACGAAGAAATAAGAGTCGTTTTATCTCAAAAAATAGTTTCAAAGATTCAACAATCCTTGAACATAACTTTATAATTGTATGAGTTTAGACATTGTTAAGATTCGAGAAGATTTTCCGATTTTACATCAACATGTTAATGGCTCACCATTGGTTTATTTTGATAATGCGGCAACAACTCAAAAGCCCCAAGGGGTAATTGATGCATTGAATCATTATTATCAAAATGACAATGCCAATATTCATCGTGGAATTCACGCTTTGGCGGAACGAGCTACTGCAGCCTATGAATTAACTCGCAAGAAAATTCAATCTTTTTTGCATGCAGCTAGTTCAGATCAAATCATTTTTACCTCAGGTACAACGGCAGGTATTAATTTGGTTGCTCAAACATTTGGACGTATTAATGTTTCCAAAGGAGACAAGATCATTGTGTCCAACTTAGAACATCACTCCAACATTGTACCTTGGCAAATGCTTGCGGAAGAAAAAGGTGCAGAGATTTTGGTGATTCCCGTTTCAGATGAAGGGGTTTTGGATTTAGCAGTCTTGGCTAATTTATTGGATGCTTCGGTTAAAATCGTAGCGGTCAATCATGTTTCTAACGCGATAGGAACCATTAATCCTATTCGCCAAATCATTCAAATGGCGCATGAGGTAGGAGCGAAGGTTTTAATTGATGGAGCTCAATCCGTTGCCCATTTTGACGTCGATGTGCAAGATTTAGACATCGATTTTTTTGTTTTCTCAGCACATAAATTGTTTGGCCCCACGGGTGTGGGAGTACTTTACGGTAAAAGAGAATTATTAGAAAGCATGCCACCTTACCAAGGCGGAGGCGAAATGATTAAAGAAGTTAGTTTTACGGGTACTACCTACAATGAATTGCCTTATAAATTTGAAGCAGGAACTCCAAATATTGCCGATGTGATTGCTTTTGGTGCATCCTTTGACTACCTATCAAATTTGTCGAAAAAAGATATTTTTCAACAAGAATCTGATTTGTTAGAATATGCTACCAAACAATTGGAGCAAATAGATGGTTTAAAAATCATTGGAAAGGCTCCAGAGAAAATAGCCGTAATCAGCTTTGTGATCGAGGGGATTCATCCACAAGATATAGGTGTTTTGCTAGATAAATTTGGGGTGGCTATTCGAACTGGACATCATTGTGCACAACCTTTGATGCAACGTTTTAATTTAGTAGGAACTTGTCGAGCATCCTTTGCGTTTTATAATACTTTTGAAGAGATTGATCAATTTGTGAAATCACTGAAAAGAGCAATAAATATGTTACAATAATGGCTAAACGTATCAATGAAATCCAAGATGAGTTAATTGAAGAGTTTTCTTTATTTGATGATTGGGCTGATAAATATGAGTATTTAATTGATTTGGGCAAGAAATTGCCAATATTAGCGGAGGAGTTCAAGACCGATGAAAATGTGATCAAAGGCTGTCAGAGTCGAGTTTGGTTACATGCTCATAAAAACGGAGATGAATTGATTTTTGAGGCTGATTCTGAGGCGGTTATTGTAAAAGGTTTGATTAGCATGTTGATACGAGTATTGTCTCATCAATCGGCCGAAGAAATATTGAAAGCGGATTTGTATTTTATTGATCAAATCGGGATGAGTCAACATTTGGCTCAAACACGCTCCAATGGTTTATTATCCATGGTAAAACAAATAAAAAATTATGCCTTGGCATTTTCTGCGAAAGTTTAAATTAATGGAAAACAGAATGGAAACATCTCAGATGACAGAAGTGGATTTAAAAGAAAAAGTGGTGAAAGCCATCAAAACGGTGTATGATCCAGAAATTCCTGTTGATGTATATGAATTAGGCTTGATTTATGAAATCAAGGTCTTTCCTGTTAACAATGTCTATGTATTGATGACATTAACTTCTCCTTCTTGTCCATCCGCTGAAAGTATCCCCGTGGATATTGAAAAGGCTATTAGAGAAATTGAAGGAGTTGCCGAAGTTTCAGTTGAACTTACTTTTGACCCACCTTATTCACAAGATATGATGTCAGAAGTAGCCAAATTGGAACTTGGTTTTATGTAAAATGGTTGAACGTTTATAATAATTTAAAAATAATCATATGTATCCAGAACATTTAGTGCATCCTATGAGGATGGATATTGTTGAAGGTGGTTTTCAAGAGTTGAAACAAGCTTCAGAAGTTGAACAAGCGATGTCGAAAGAAGGCACCACTTTATTATTTATCAATTCAGTATGTGGTTGTTCTGCTCGTACTGCCCGTCCTGGCGTTAAAGACGCGGTGGCTGCTTCAGCTAAGAAACCAACAAATTTAGTGACTGTTTTTGCTGGGGTTGATCAAGAAGCAACTCAAAAAGCAAGAGAGTTTACGTTACCTTACCCTCCGTCATCACCATCCATTGCTTTATTTAAAGATGGTGAATTAGTGCATTTCGTGGAGCGTCATCACATTGAAGGTCGTTCTGCGGAAATGATCGCCCAACATTTAGAAGCGGCATTTGACGAATTTTGTTAATTTTCTAATAGGTGGCTGAGGCTCCCGAAGCCACCTATTACCTATTACCTATTACCTATTACCTATTACCTATTACCTATTACCTATTACCTATTACCTATTACCTATTACCTATTACCTATTACCTATTACCTATTACCTATTACCTATTACCTATTACCTCTTCAAATAAACCGTCTTGTTAGTTTTCGAGGATTCAATCGCTGCAGCCAATATTTCAACCACCACAGCATTGATCGATAAAGATGATAAATCGTTATTGGGTTTTATTTTACCTTTGACTACCGCAGCTAAATAAGGAAATACATCCGATTGGTCATGTTCCAATGCTTGAAGTGGAATAGTTGTTTCAGTTCCAAATCGGTCACCTTTCACATATTTCATTTGCATTTCTTTATTAGCCACTAAAATTCCCTTTGTTCCATAAATTTCCGTGTCTTTCCTATCAAAAGGCCAATTCCAAGAAGCTTGAATGATGGCCTGACAAGTTGGGTAGGTCAGAATAATGCTTGCTTCATCGTCCACTTTGGGATAAACAATAGGTTTTAATTGTTGGGTAACAGCAGTGACTGAAATAGGCTTTTGTCCTTCCATTAACCAAGTCATGATATTGGCACCATAGCAACCAAAATCAATAATTGCGCCACCTCCATTCATTTTAGGATCCGTTAACCATTCCAAAAATTCAGGTGCACAGTCAATTTCTTTCGGCCCACGATGACCATCCATGATCACCACTTTTCTTATCTCACCTAATGCTTTCTCCTTCTTAACCATTTGCCAAGCTTTGGCGTGTGACGAATACCAAGTAGTTTCAAAATTGGTCAATAATTGAATGTTATGTTTATCCACCAATTGTTTCATCTTGTTTAGATGTTCCATATTGACCGCCAATGGCTTTTCGACCATGACATGAATTCCCTTAGGCGCACAGGTTTCAACCACTTTCAAATGTTCATATATGCTATTAAATGCACATACTGCAGCTGGATGAGTTTTAGCAATTAAGGATTCTAAATTCGGGAACCAAAGGGAATCTGGAAGATTTTGTTCTTTTAACAATTTAAGGGCTAATGCCTTATTAGGTTCAGCAAAACCTACGATGATGACATCCTTGGAATTTTTTGCAGCCGTATAGGCTTGTCCAACGTGACCGTGTGTCATGCCAGCAATTCCAACTTTTATTTTCTGTGCAGGCAAAATATATGTCGCACAAAGAAATACTCCAATCAAGAATTGGATCTTTTTCATAGGTTAATAGGTTTAGATTTGTAAGACTAATTAGTTTCTTGGAGGTCCGCCTTGGCGCATTTGGCTCTGAACAGTCTTGTATTTTTCAAATTGTTCAGGAGTTAAAATGGCTTTGATTGATTCCAATTGAGAATCATTTAATTTCTTCATTTCAGCCATCATTTCTTCTCTTTCCATACCAGCTTGTCTGAACTCCATCATTTTTTCTACTCTTGTAATTAACAATGGTTCTAATTTTTTAATTTGATCTTTATTCAATGACAATTCTGTCGATAAACGATCTAATTGTCGTTGAGCCATCATTTGTGGATTAAAATCCTGTGCTTTTACTTGTGATGCCAACGCTAAAAAAAGGAGCATGAATGTCATCTTTGAAATCATTTTTTTCATTGTTTGAATTGTTTATAGGTAAAAAAATTAGTTAAAAAGACTTTTCCAAATCACATCATAGACTTGTGTCGCAGGGATTTCATCTCCCAAATCTTCCGAATGTATCAGTAATGGGTAATATTTTTTGTCACAAAATGGACTACCATGTGAACCTTTGATCAAGTTTGCATCCAAAGGAATGACATCCATTAAGTACCTGAATCCAAGAAGTTTTCTGGCCAATTTATAGGCTGCTCTTAATTTAATAAAGGGGTTTTTAGGATTCATGAACATTTCAACTGGATCATATCCCGGTTTGCGATGAATATCCACTAATCGTGCAAAATCTGGAGCTTTTTTATCATCCAACCAATAATAATAAGTAAACCATGCGTGGCTTTTAGCGATTGCCACAATATCTCCACATCGCTCGTGGTTAATGGTATATTCACTTAACTCTTTACCTGAAAGTAATTTTTCAATTCCGTCCAATTCGCCCAATTGTTTTTTGATGAATTCGATATCATTCGGGTCTTTGACATATATATGGGCGATTTGATGATCTGAACTTGCAAATGCTTTGCATGCCCCAGCATCCAATAATTCTAAGCCTCTCTCTTCTCTGATGGCAAGGTGTCCTTTATTTCGTAAAAACCGATTGATGTGTATCGGTTGATGAACTTCATTGATTCCATATTCGGATAGCAATAGGATGTTGGCTCCTATAGATTCAAAATGCTCAACCAATTGCTTAACAACTTGGTCAATTTCTTGAAGTTCATTGGCTATCAATGAAATTTTCGGACCGAATTTTTGTAAACAATAATCCAAATGAGGTAAATAAATGAGATTTAAAGTTGGATTGTATTTTTTGTCCACCCAAATACTCGCATCCGCTATCCATTGAGTCGATTTTATGTTAGCATTAGGCCCCCAAAAATTAAATAAAGGAAATGTACCTAAGGCTTCTTGAAGCTCATCTCTTAATTCAGCTGGTTGACTGTAGCAATCAGGTGCTTTCACGCCGTCTGCATGATATTGTGGTCTTGGCGTAACAGAATAATCAGCATTGGAATACATATTGTACCACCAAAACATTTTTGCACAAGTAAAATTAGGGTTTTCTTTTTTGGCTTTATCCCAAATTTTGTCGCCTAAGACAAGCGGATTGGATTGTTTCCAAAATTTAACTTCGGAATCTTGGCGGTCGTACCAACCATTTCCGACAATTCCATGCTCATTGGGATTTTTACCCGTAATAAAACAAGATTGAGAAGTGGTTGTAACAGCCGGTAAAGGAGGTTTAATTAGGTTTTTTTTTCTTGATGCGATATACGAATTCAAAAAGGGCGTATGTTCGCAAAGAATACTTTCACTAAGGCCTACAATATCTATTACGACTGTCTTTTGCATGATTACTGATTTAAAATCGCTTTCACCCATTCAATTTCTCTGGAAATCGATTCGTGAATAGGTACTTGAAATTCTGAGGGTAAAACGCCCCAAGTATATGTTTCAATCTCCATTTGTTGAGTAAATGGTTTTGTCATCTGAATTGCCAATGTTTCTTTGATTTCTTTTTGAGTTGAACCCAACAAACCATAGGTTTCTAAAAACAAAGGGACATGAAAATGTACACGCCACTCATCAAAAATGTTTTCTTCATAAGCTTCAAAAGCTTGATCTAAATCTCTGTATTGTACAAAATTGCCGTTTTTGAGCTTAGCTTTTACTTGATGTAAATAAACAGGCTCTTGGTATTGCCTCAGTTTTTCAATTTTTTCTACTTCATTTTCTCTTAAATCAACTCGTAAGGCTGAGCTGATTTGAATTTTGCCTACTTTGATTCCATGTTGTTCCAATTCATCAATACAGGCTTGTGGATTTTCAAAACTTACTCCAAAATGACAAATATCAAAGCAGATTTGTATGTGGTTTTTGATTAATTCAGTAATCTCTTTTTCAGTTCTTCCTTTTGATTTAAAATAGGCTTGAGCCATTGGTAATAGCATGTTGAGGTACCAATGCAAAAACTCTTGATGATTCTCTAAAATCCCATCCGGTTCAGGTTCAATATCAATATGAATCAATTTGCCCGTTTCTTGCTGTAGAATTGACAATTCCTCTACCACTTCTATTAATGCTACAGTGGCTTTTTCACTTGCTAATTGTAATTCTTCTGATGTATTCCACCAAAATCGATAGGATAGAGGTGAGGTGGAAATTCCCGCTTCTTTTAAGCGTTCAGGTATTAATTGCACTAATAATTTTGCCAAACGAAGGGTGTAATCTTTTCTTGAAGTATGTGTCCAATCAGGTGTATGAACGTGATCTTTTACCTCCGTATCATGAAATCCGCCAAACGGGAATCCATTTAAGGTATACACATATAAATCTTCTTTTTCTAACCAATCTTTCAATTCTTGGAATGCCGCTTGATCTTGTAAATCTTTACTAGCTAAATCAGCGATTCTAAGGCCTAATCCCATGGGATGATGAGGAGAAACGTTTTCCTTTACCTTTGGAATATGGTTTTTTAACTGCTCAAAATGTTCTGACCAAATTTCACCTGGATGAATGTTACTGCAATAACCTAAAATTCCATGTTTCGTTTCCATTATGTTACTTAAAGTTTGCCAAAAAATCGACTGATTCTTTGATCAATTCAAAGTTCATTTCATGTACTTCTTTCCCTTTACCCAATTTTTCAAGTATAGTAATAGTTAACTCACCACCCAAATGTTCTTGAAATTCTCTTAATCCTTTGAATAAATTAATTTTATCATTCTCTGCTAAGGCCGGATGAAAAATATCAAATCCTAAACTACCGATTAACTTCAAAACTCGATCTCTATCACTTTCAGATAATAAACCAATTTTTTGGGAATAAACCGTATCCAAGGCAATTCCAATTGCCACGGCTTCACCGTGTCGGATTTGAAAATTACTAAGATATTCTAATTTATGAGCGGCCCAATGACCAAAATCCAGAGGTCTAGCGGAACCTAATTCAAATGGATCACCACTTGAAATATGTTTCATATGAAGATCTGCGCAACGGTAGATTTGCTCCGTCATCACCACTTCATTTCGCTCGTTCATCGCCTGCGCATTATTTTCTAACCATTCAAAAAAAGACAAATCTTTGATTAATGCCACTTTTACTGCCTCAGCAATACCAGATCTCCAATCACGATCTTCTAAACTTAATAATAGGCTGGAGTCGTTAAATACGGCCACAGCAGGCGCAAAGGTGCCTAAAAAATTCTTTTTACCGAGATAATTAACGCCATTTTTTACTCCCACTCCTGAATCATTTTGGGATAAAACTGTACTGGGAATTCGAATGAATTTTACTCCTCTGTGGGATATAGCCGCAGCATATCCACTCATATCTAAAAATGCACCTCCGCCAATACAAGCCACAAATGAATGTCGATCTATCCGATGTTCATCGATGGCACGAACCACTTCTTCATAAAATCTAGGATCATTTTTACAAATTTCACCACCAGGTAATACCAAGATTTCGGGCGCCAGATCAGCAATGGGATATTCTTTAAAATAGTCGACAATTTCTGAGGTTAATGAAGAATGTGCATCAGCGACCCCTTTGTCGATGACAAATAATATTCGTTTTCTAAAATCTGCTCGTCCAAATTGTAGGATAAAATCTTTAAATAGGTTGTTTTCAGGATGAAATAATCCTTTGGTAAAAAAAACCTCGTATTGAAAAGGTACTTGAAAGCTTTGTTTTAAAGATTGCATAGTTATTAAGTAACGGCGAAATATTTTCCTAATCGAATAGATAATGGTAATAAAGCTACTACTAAAATTGCTAAATACCATTGATTTGAAGCACTAATCCAAGCTGCATTCATGACAATAAGGGACAAAACGCCTGCTTTTACTGTTTTCCCAATATTGGGACCAATGGGTTGTTTAATTGCTTTATATAAGGGTATGTACAATAAATAAGCATGAAGGCCAATGAAAGGTAAAATAAATGCTAATTTATGTTGCTCCCAAGCAAAATTCAGTTGAGCCAAATGAACAGAAAGAAATAAAATGCCTGCTATCCACAAAGGCCATGGTTTGCTTCCATGCACTTCTCCTCGACTCACCAATGTAATGGCAAAGATATAGATCAAAGGAACGATCAATAATTCTCCAAATTCAATCACTCCTAATTCATATACGCTCATTCCAAGCATTAAATTAAATGCTCTACATAAACCCATGTTGAATGGTCCAAAAAAGGTATTGTGTTTCGATTTCCAGTCGTACAGAATGACTAATATAACAATTATGACAGCTATAAAACCAGATAGTCTACTTTGAGAAAATGCCAGTAAAACACCTAAAAGAAGCAAAAATAAACCACCTAAAATTGACTCAGATAATTGAATTCGACCACTGGGCAAAGCTCTTTCAGGTCTTTCGAAGGCATCTAATTTCCTGTCAAATATATCATTAAACACCACTCCACCTGCATAAAGACACATGCTTGAAAGTCCCAAATATAAAACGGATGTAATTTGGTAGTTTTTAAAGCCATATGTAAATCCAACAATGGCCATACCTGCCAAAATATCACTCAATGCGGTGATGACATTGGCGGGTCTAGTTAATTCTAAAAATGCTCTTACCTTACCCATTACTGAATGATCAAGGAATCTTTGTTGACTCTAGGTTGTTGACCACCTCTCAAAATGGTATTTCCATTGAATTTTTGGGTTTGATCAATTTGCAAGCCATCTATGAAATCGGATTCATTGATTTGTCCACTTTGGGCAAAGGCATCCAAGGCATTTTGGTAAGTTACTAATTGAATATCTTTATCAGATATACCCTTAATTTTCATTAAAGCCGCTGTTTTTGGGATGGCTAAAGGATCCGAAATTCCCCAATCAGCTGCCGAATTAACCATGATTCTTTCTGGACCATATTGTTTGACAATTTCCACCATTCGCTCATTCCCCATTTTGGTAAATGGATAGATGGTAAAGGCTGCATAAAATCCTTGGTCTAAAACCGATTTGACCGTTTCTTCATTGTTGTGATCAATAATCACCATTTTAGGGTCAATGCCATGCTCCAAGGCAATTGCCATACTTTTTTCAGTACCTTGTTTTTTGTCACGATGCGGCGTATGCACTTGAACAGGTAAATGGAATTCTTTGGCAAGCTCTAATTGTGCTCGATAATATTTTTCTTCTAATGCTGTTTGATCATCAAAACCAATTTCTCCAACTCCAACAACCCCTTCTTTTTGTAGGAATAAAGGTAAGATTTCCATTACTTCCTCCGCCAGAGCCTCATTATTGGCCTCTCTAGAATTTAGACCAATGGTGCAATAATGTTTGATACCAAATTGAGACGATCTAAATCGCTCCCAACCCACTAAACTAGCAAAATAGTCTTTAAATGATGCCAATCCAGTTCTCGGTTGCCCCAACCAAAATGCCGGCTCAATCAAGGCTACAACTCCTGCATCTGCTAATGCTTGGTAATCATCCGTCGTTCGTGAAGTCATGTGAACATGAGGGTCGAAAAATTTCATCCCTTGAGTATACGACTGAAATCCGGTATCTATGGAATTGGCTGTTTGTTGTTCTTCTTGACTTCCTTGAAAGTGTGAAGGATTTTGTTGGTTATTTTTACACATAATATTAGGCGGTATAAATGGGTTCTGGAATTTCTAAAAGATGCCAATTTAAGTCCAAATTTGAATCTAAATAGCTTTGTTTTAATTCAATAAGTAAAGGAGAATTTGAGTTATTTATAACCATTTTTGCTGCTAAAACATCTCGTTCATTGGATGAATGAACCAATTTTTCAAGGTCTTTTACCAATTGTGGAGTAATGAAATGGACGATTAATCTCCAAACCTGTGAAGGAACTCTTCGATTGGCCGCCCATCGTTCATGTGCGAAATCGGAAAGAGTGTCTGCTAAATGTTGGTTGCCCTTTTGTTCCAAACCGAAAATTTGATGTATGGGCTTGTCATTAAAGATGCATTTTAAAACCAATTGATTCCATGCTAATTCAGAAAAATATTGATAAGGATAAGGATTTCCAAAAGCAATAGCATCAAAAACATGACCAATATTGGAGCGGACTGCATCAGTCGCTCTTGAAAGCCACTTTTCTGGATAAGCAAATACTGGTAAGGCTGCATATAACGCTACAGCTTCATTCATTTCAGCTGTGTCAAATAATAAATTGATTTGATGGCAATATTGATTTTCCGACTCGGATTTTTCAGCCATTAAGGCGATAAAGTAAATTCTGACTAATTGATCTAAGCCTATTTGTTCAAAGGTCCATCCTTGAACGATTGAATTCAGATCAAGCGAAAACGTTGTTTTTGAAATAAACCTGGGAGTTGAAACAAATGCGAGTGAAATACCCTTTAGGTCCAATGCGGATTTAGAGGTAATCCAATCTAATTCAGTCGATTTAGTTTTCGATTGAATAATTTTTAATAGTTCTTGAATAGGTTCCAATTTTTGCAAATCAAATTTTATAATTACCAATAACGAATTTAATAAATAAACATTGAATATTGGCATGCTTTGTAGCGTATTGATAATTATCATTTTTTTAGCTTATTTTAATGCTTGAGATTTTGAATTATTTTTTTACCTCCGAAATACCATTATTTTTGGGAACTGTTTTATCCTATCATTTATCTTAATCACTTCTTGTCATGAATCGAATTCTACTTTTAATACTACCTCTATTATTTGTCTTTCCTCTTTTTTCTCAAAACAATAATTTAACCTATCGATCCTTTAGGTCCTATGCTTTTCCCACCGAATTGGTAAGTTCAAAAAACGGCGATAAAATCGCTTGGGCAATGGATGAGAAGGGCGTAAGAAATATTTATGTTGCAGCCGGACCCAATTTTACCGCCAAAAAATTAACCAATTTTAGCAAAGACGAAGGTCAAGAATTATCCTCTATATCCATTTCCGATGATGGGAAGTGGGTCATTTTCGTGCGAGGGGGTGATCATGGTGCAAATTTTATTGGAGATCAGGCCGTTAATACCAATTCAACATTGGAGGCATCCTCTGTTAAAATCATTCAAGTTCCATTTGAAGGAGGAAATCAACGTATCATCAGTGAGGGTGATTTTCCTAAATTATCGCCTAAAAGTGATCAAGTAGCATTTATTAAAAATAATCAGGCATGGATATGTAAATTAGATACAGTTGCTGGAGAAGATTTTTTTGATATTCCCAGACAATTAGTTCAAACAAAAGGAAAAGTTAGCGACTTACAATGGTCACCAGATGCGAAAAAATTGGCATTTAAGGTTGACAGAGACTCGCATTCATTTATTTCCATTATTGAATTTGGTAAAGATCATTTAACGTGGGTGGATCCTTCTTTTGCTCGAGATTCTTCACCAAGATGGTCTCCAGATGGTCAAAAATTGGTATTTATTCGATTGCCGGCCATTGGAGGATCTTTGGATTCTCTTTCCCAACGAAAACTAAATCCATGGTCCATCCGTATAAGTGATTTGTCAGCCAATAAATCACAATTACTTTGGGAAGCTCCCAAAACCTTTCGTGGGTCTTATCCTAAAACGCACGGAGGGGCTAACTTAATGTTTCCTCAATCAGACATCATAACTTTTACTTCATCACATGACAATTGGCCACATATCTATTCAATTTCAGCAAAAGGTGGTAAACCAAATCTGTTAACGCCCGGTGAATACATGGTCGAACATCTGGCTTTAAATAATGACAAAAGTCATATTTTATTTAGTGCCAATTTTGGACCAGATCCTCAAGATGTAGATAGAAGGCATATTTTTTCTGTTTCCATTGAAAAAACAGATGTGAAAAGTATATCAAAAGGAAATGGTAATGAATGGACTGCCGTCGGAATTAATCGCGGCCAAGGTGTTGCTTATATAGGTTCAACCTTCCAACAAAGCCCTCAAGTCTTTATTCAAGCAAATCAACAAAGTCAAGGTAATTCCATTACTTCCCAGCTAAATACGGAATTAACATCCCAAAAAAATTTCGTGAATCCTACTCAAGTGATTTTCAAATCCTTAGACGGCCAAGTAATTCACGGGCAACTATTTGATAATGGTGATGGGAAAACGCAAAAACCTGCGATTCTTTTTGTGCATGGCGGACCAGCTCGACAAATGTTGCTGGGTTGGCATTATTCAGATTATTACGCCAATTCCTATGCACTCAATCAATATTTGGCTAATTTGGGTTTCGTCGTTTTGTCCGTTAATTATCGGCTTGGAATTGGATATGGATATGATTTTCAAAATCCAGCAAGTCCTTTGGCTTCCACTGAATACTATGATATCAAGGCTGCAGGTGAATGGTTAGCTCACCAAAGCAATGTTAATCCCAAAAAAATAGGTATTTATGGAGGCTCCTACGGGGGGTATTTAACCGCTTTAGGCCTAGGTAGAGATTCAAAATTGTTTTCAGTGGGTGTGGATATTCATGGTGTTCACGATTGGTCAACCAATTTACAAGATCAATTGTATACGCTCGGGAATAAAAAAGTGCCTGATGCAGATTGGTCTGCCTCATTGGTTTATCGATCATCACCTATTTCAAGTATCAATTCTTGGACATCCCCTGTTTTAATTATTCATGCAGATGATGACAGAAATGTACCATTTCAGCAAAGCATTGATCTGATTAATCGACTTCAGAAAAAGAAAGTAGAGGTGGAATCAATGGTCATTGTCGATGATAATCATCACTGGATGAAATTTGAAAATGTGATCAACGTATTTGAATCAACCGCTAATTTTCTGAAAGCTCATTTAATGAAATAGGTTTAGCAGTGATTTTCTCTTAATTTTGTTGAATGGATGAAAGACCTATAACCGATTGGTTGCCTTTAACAAAAAAGGAAGTTGAAAAGCGTGGCTGGGACGAATTAGATGTTATTCTAATTTCTGGGGATGCATACGTGGATCATCCAGCTTTTGGAACTGCTGTCATTGGCCGAATCATGGAGAGTGAAGGCCTAAAAGTTGGTATCGTCGCTCAACCGAATTGGCAAGATGATTTAAGAGATTTCAAAAAATTAGGTAAGCCCAAATATTTTTTTGGTGTTACCGCTGGTTGCATGGATTCCATGGTCAATCATTATACGGCAAACAAACGTTTAAGGTCGAATGATTCATATACTCCTGGAGGTGAAGCTGGTTTTCGTCCAGATTATGCTACGACCGTTTATACCAAAATTCTTAAAGAAATTTATCCAGATGTACCTGTTTTAATTGGAGGTATTGAAGCTTCTTTGCGCCGTGTAACTCATTACGATTATTGGGCAGATAAATTATTTCCTTCGATTCTAGTAGATTCAGGGGCAGACATGCTGGTTTATGGAATGGGTGAACAACCTTTGAGAGAAATTATACGTGGAGTAAAGGAAGGACATTCACTTAATGAACTTACTAGCATCAACCAAGTTGCTTATTTGCAAGATAAAAGCAAAGAAATTATTGCTTTAGAAAATGTTGAAACGGTTGAGTTGAATAGCCACGAGGTTTGTTTGGAAGATAAAATTAAATATGCTTCCAATTTTAAAATTGTGGAAGTTGAATCCAATAAATGGCAAGCCAATCGAATTACTCAAGAGGTAGGTGATCAAGTACTAGTCATTAATCCACCGTTTAAAACCATGGAAGAAGTGGAAATGGATAAATCATTTGATTTACCCTATACCAGACTTCCACATCCTAAATACCGCAAAAGAGGTCCTATTCCTGCGTTCGAAATGATTAAATTCTCGATCAATATGCATCGAGGATGTTTTGGCGGTTGTAGTTTTTGTACGATTTCAGCACATCAAGGTAAATTTATCGCTTCAAGAAGTGAAAAGTCGATCATGAAAGAAGTGGATACAATCGTTAAACAACCTGATTTTAAAGGTTATATATCTGATTTAGGTGGTCCATCTGCTAACATGTATAAAATGAAGGGTAAGGATGAATCCATTTGCGCTAGATGCTCTAGCCCAAGTTGTATTCACCCCGTTATTTGTTCTAATTTAGATACTTCTCATAAACCTTTAACCGATATTTACCGTAAAGTAGACGCACATAAAGGAGTGAAAAAAGCCTTTGTAGGCTCTGGAGTTCGTTATGATTTGTTGGTGGATGATTTTAATAAAAATAATCAAGACGGTAATCATGATGAATACATGGAGCAATTAATCACTCGACATGTTTCAGGTAGATTGAAAGTCGCCCCAGAGCATACCTCCGACGCGACACTACGTGTCATGAGAAAACCATCTTTCAAATATTTTAGAAAGTTTAAGGAAAAATACGATGAAATCTCTGCTAAACATGGACTTCGTCAACCGCTGATTCCTTATTTTATATCAAGTCACCCAGGTTGTGAAGAGGTAGATATGGCAAATTTGGCAGCTGAAACAAAGGATTTAGGCTTTCATTTGGAACAAGTTCAAGATTTCACTCCAACACCCATGACAGTAGCGGAAGTTATCTATTATTCGGGTGTGCATCCATACACCTTGCAACCCATTAAAACGGCTAAGACAAAAGAGGAAAAGCAAAATCAAAATAAATATTTCTTTTGGTACAAAGCAGAATTCAAAGATTGGATTCGTGATCGTTTGACAAAATTGCAAAGACCAGATTTAGCACAAAAATTATTAGGATTCAGAAATAAAAACCAATCATATAAACAATAATCAATCGCTCAAATTGGGCAAATTTTTCAATATGGAAGTAAAAGATAGCAATGGAAATATACTGAGTGAAGGTGATTCAGTAACAGTTATTAAAGATTTAAAGGTTAAAGGATCCTCGGGTGTTATCAAAAGAGGTACCACCGTTCGTAATATTCGTTTAACGGACGATGAAGATGAAATTGAAGGCAAAGTAGAAAAAACCGTGATGGTATTAAAAACCTGCTTTTTGAAAAAAGTTTAAGTAAGTTCTTCATCCAAATCATTCCAATCAGATTCATCATTGATTAAGTCAGGATGAATCTTTTTGCTTGCATTAATCCCCATTTTTCGAATGTTCTGTGCTCGGGTAATCAAATTTCCTTTACCAGTACTAAGTTTATTGATCGCTGCTTGGTGTGCATCTTCTGCTTTTTGAATATGTTTTCCAATATCTTGTACATCTGAAGTAAATGCGACAAATTTATCATACAATTCGCCCGCCTTTTTGGCGATTTCCATGGCATTTCGAGTTTGATTTTCCGTTTTCCAAACGGATGCAATTGTTCGTAATGTAGCCAGCAAGGTAGAAGGAGAGACCAATACAATTTTTTTATCCCAAGCAAAATTGAAAAGAGATGTATCTTGACTAATGGTTGCCACAAATCCTGATTCAATTGGTATAAATAATAATGTAAAGTCTGGACTATTCAAGCCGATACCTGAATGATAATCTTTGGCAGATAATTCTTTGATATGCGTTTTTAAAGAATCTATATGTGATTTTAATGCAATCTCCTTTTCGATTGAGCCCTCTTCTGCGCTTGTGTATCGATCAAATGAAATTAAGGAAACCTTACTATCTATGATTAAATTTTTATTGTCTGGAAGAAAAATGACGGCATCTGGTTTGATGATTTCATTGGATTGATTTTTTGTTACAAATTGAGTTTCGTATTCTCTTCCCTTAATTAACCCAGAGCTTTCCAAAACTCTTTCCAAAATCATTTCCCCCCAATTTCCTTGGGCTTTATTCGAACCTTTCAATGCATTTGTTAAATCTTCTGTTTTTTGAGTAACGGTTTGATTAAGTGTTGTTAGATTTTTAATTTGTTCTACCAATATACTACTATGCTTGGTATTACTAATTTGGTTTTCCTGTATCCTTGATTCAAACTCTTTGAGCTTTTCTTTTAAAGGATTTAATACGTCATTCAATTTAATCTCTTGTTGTTCATTTAAGGTTTTACCCTGTTTTAGGATTGTTTCATGACTGATTTCTGTTAGTACCTTTCTTAATTTAACCTCATCATTTTTCAATTGATTGATGTTATTCATCAGCGATTCGTTTTGTCCTTTCAGAAATGAGACCTCTCCAAATAACCGTTTATTTTCTTCAACTATTCCATTTTTATTTTTCAATTGTTCTTCCAAAGAAAATAGTTGTCCCTTTAAATTTTTTATTTGAAAACCTTGAATAAAATAGACAAAAGCAATGAATACAATTGCCCCTGAAATAATAAAAATGATATTCATGATCCCGAAATTTATTGTTGAATTTACTAAATTGGACAAAAAAAAGCCAGTCAAAGACCGGCTCATTTTTAAAATACCTAACCACTAATAATCTTAAATATTTTTATCTAGTTCTCACTAGCTTTATTTCTGATACAAAAATAAGAAATAAAATTTATAAATAGAACAAACATGTGTAAAAAAAATTAATTTTATAAACAATTACAATTTGAATATGCCCAAAATGACAATTAATCAATCGATAATTCTAAGAAGTAAAATTGCTCTCATTTTTATTTTTTTATTTTTTGTAAGTTCTTGTAATAATTCAAATCCTAAAAAAGAAAATGCATTAAGTTCTAAGGAATTAGAATTCATTAAAGAACAAAATGATTGGGATTCGAGTTCTGAAATGGTTAAAAAAATAACACATTCTGCTCATGGGATTGTAAGAGGCGTTCAATGGGGGCAAAAATTAGAGCAAATCAAAGAATCTGTCGAATTGTCCGAGGTTCAGCCTAATCAAGGGAAATCTTTTACTCAATATTTAGATGATTCAGATTTGAATTTTGTCGATATTACCTATTCGATAGCTGAGGATCAAAAAGTATCCCAAATAACATTGGATGTGTTTTTAGAAAATCAAGAAGAAGTAGGAAATCTCAATAAGGAACTTATTAATTACTTGAATGTCAAGTTTGGGGATTCACAAAATGTAAATAAAAAGACTGTTTGGAATAAAAATAAAAATACCCAAATCATTTTAGAAGATGTTAGTACTTCAAAAGATCCGGGTATTAAATTGATTTTTTCCAAAAAGAACTAAACTTTCCAAATCCAGTTTCTTGTATCTGTTATTTCACCTAAACGTATTTGGTTGATTTCTTTGAATACTTTGGAAGAAAAGTCGCTATCCTTTCTAATCGGCAATTCATAATCATTACCTTCGAAGCCAATGGTTTGAATAGGAGCGATGACAGCTGCTGTTCCTGCACCAAAGGCTTCAGTAACCGAGCCATCTTTAATGCCATTGATTAATTCGGCAATTGATAATTGTCTTTCCTCCACTTTCATTCCCCAATCTTTGGCAATTTGTAGAACCGATTTTCTAGTTACACCATCTAAGATAGTATCGCCTGTTGGCGCTGTGACTAAAGCGCCATTGATGACAAACATCAAATTCATGGTGCCTGCCTCTTCAACGAATTGATGAGTAGCTGAATCCGTCCAGATAATTTGATCGTAGCCATCTTTATTGGCTAATTGGGTTGGATACAAGGATCCACCATAATTTCCTGCATTTTTAGAGAAGCCAACTCCTCCTTTGGCTGCGCGAATATATTGAGTCTCCACGCGAACTTTTAGAGGTTTTGCGTAATAAGAACCCACCGGGCAATTGAAAATAATAAATTTATAGGTTGTCGAAGGAGATACACCCACGTATTCATCGGTTGAAAACATAAATGGACGAATATATAAGGAGCATCCTTCTTTATCAGGAACCCATGATTTATCCAATTCTAATAATTGCTTCAAGCCACCTAAAAATATTTCTTCAGGTACTTCAGGCATACACATTCTTAAAGCAGACTTATTAAAACGCTTAAAATTTTCTTCAGGTCTAAAAACCAAAATATCATCATTTTTAGAACGATAAGCCTTCATACCTTCAAAAATAGCTTGTCCATAATGCAAAGACATCATAGCAGGTTGAAAGGATAAGGGTCCGTAAGGTTGGATCGAAACTGACTGCCAGGCACCATCGGCGTATTCTGCTACCAACATATGGTCTGCGAAACTTCTACCAAAGGCTAAATTGTCAAAATCAATTTCATTGATTCGTGATTTTGTAATTTTGTTTAAAATAGTCTGCATAAATTTTAAATTTTACTACTTTCCAGAATTCCAAGGTATCTCTGAAATACCCAAAGAATGATGTAAATAGCGGCACATCATAAATAAGTAATCTGATAATCTATTTAAAAATGCAACGGCAGTTGCGTAATCTTCTTTATTTTCATTTTGAACCCAACGGATTAAACTTCTTTCCGCTCTTCTACAAACAGCTCTACAAATTTGCCCGATAGCAATGCTTTCTTCACCTCCTGGTAAAATAAAAAATCGCATTGGTTCAAGTTGATCATCTATTTTGTCAATCAACCCCTCCAGATACACGATATCATGCAAGGAAATCAACTTCATGTTTCCAAGAGTTTCTAATTTGTCACTAGCAACATGAGCTCCCAATACGAATAAACTCGATTGAATTTGTTGTAAATCTGTTGATAAATTTCCAGATACCTTGCAAATCAATAACCCTAAATGGCTATTCAATTCATCAATGTCGCCGATGGCATCCATTCGAAGCTCAGATTTCAAAACACCCTTGCCGTCAGCTAAGCGAGTAAAACCTTTATCTCCATTTTTTGTATAAATCGACATGCTTCAGATTATTTATCTATACAAAGCTACTTTTTTAGCTAATTAATAGCAAGGATGAAGTAGAAATATCCCTTTTGATGATGAAAGATTAGGTCGCTAAGATTTTCAAGCCTAATTTTGTGCATATTTAAAATTGTTAGACATGTCGATTGATCATTTTTTGTCGAGAGTTTGGAGAGTTTTTTCAATCATCGTTTTTGGCGTTTCTTTATTGTTTATCTACCGTGGATTACCTGATCCCACTGCTGTACATTTTGGTGAATCAGGTCGTGGTGATGGTTTTTTGCCCAAAGAAGAGGTTTTTTATCTAACAGCAGGTGTAATTACTTTATTGAATGTACTCATGTTAATGCTGATTAATAGTGTTAAAAAATTTCCTTTGGAATTTTTCATTAATGGTTTTTTGAAAGTCGTAGAAAAAAAAGGAGCATCTCAAGTTCAAAATGTATTTATCCATTGGCTACATTTCTTTCCAGCCTTGGTTAATACTTATGTTATTTTAGTATTACGAGTATTGTTGATGCTGAATGATGATCGTAGTTATGCCAATGATTATTCTTACTTAAGTTGGTTAGGTGTTTTATTGCTTATTCTCTGGTTATTATACCTACCTGTGCGTTTATTTTCATTGCCAGTACATTTGGAAGATTAATGGATTTAAAATTACCTCAAGTATTTATTCAAGATTACGATTATGCAATTTTAGATGATAAAATTGCACTCCATCCTTCAGATAAAAGGGATGAGTCGAAATTATTGGTCTATAAAAATGGCCAAATTGAACATCTTATTTTCCATCAAATTACTTCTGTTTTGCCTGAAAACAGTTTTTTGATTTTCAATAATACCAAAGTAATTCCTGCTAGAATTTTTTTAAAGAAAAATACAGGGACCTCTATCGAATTATTTCTGTTAAGACCTTTAAGTTCTGATTTGTTAACCGATCAAATCAATTTGATTCAAAATGAAATTATTTGGGAGTGCTTGGTAGGTAATAAAAAACGTTGGAAGGATCCAGATGTTTTACTTGAATCTGTTGAAATAAAAGGTGAAATAATTCAAGTGAAATTTTCTTGGGACAATCGAGAAGAAAATAAAGTTAAAATTAGTTGGGGTACGGCTTGTCCTTTTTCTGAAATTTTAAATTTGTTAGGAAAAATACCATTGCCTCCATACATCGAAAGATCATCCGAGGAAATCGATAGTGAAAGATATCAGACAGTCTTCTCTAAGGAATTAGGTGCGGTAGCTGCACCGACAGCGAGCCTACATTTCACCAATGAAATAATTGATCAACTTCCCGAAAAAGATATTAAAGTAGATTATTTGACCTTGCATGTAGGTGCTGGCACATTTTTACCTGTAAAGGTTGATGAAGTTGGCCAACATCCGATGCACAGAGAGCAGTTGATTTTTTCTCGGGATTTAATTGAAAAATTAATGAATCACCAAGGAAATTTCATACCAGTAGGGACAACTGCCTTAAGAGCTTTGGAAAGTTTATATTGGTCAGGAGTATATTTGATTGAAAATTCGATGAATCATCATGGAATTTTAACTTTAAGAAAGGAATTTCCTTATTATAATCGACCCAAAGCTATTCATATTAAAGAATCCATGGGTGCTATTTTGGATTATTTAAACAAAAATAAACTAGAAAAATGGGTGGCAGAGACGGAATTATTAATCATGCCAGGATATCAATTCCAATTTTGTGATGCACTGATAACCAATTTTCATCAGCCTAAATCTACCTTATTAGTGTTGATTTCTGCTTTGGTTGGAGACGATTGGAAGAATATTTACCATTCGGCATTAGAAGGCGCTTATCGTTTTTTTAGTTACGGGGATTCATCCATTTTATTCAAAAAATCAAAATAATCAATCAAGAATACGTATTTTTGTCGCCATTTAATTAAACGATTTAATCATGATGTTGGAAAATTTTATAGAAGAACTGCGTTGGAGGGGAATGTTGCATGATATGATTCCTGGTTTAGAGGAACAATTGAAGAAAGAAATGACGGTGGCTTATATTGGCTTTGATCCCACTGCTCCAAGTTTGCATATTGGTAATTTAGCAGCTATTATGCTTTTAAAGCATTTTCAATTGTCAGGTCATAAGCCGATAGCTTTGGTTGGAGGTGCTACGGGAATGATCGGTGATCCATCGGGTAAAAATGCAGAAAGAGATTTTTTAGATGAAACAATTTTACGATTGAATCAAGTAGGAATAAAGGCACAATTGGAGAAGTTTTTGGATTTTGATTGTGGAAAAAATTCTGCGGAATTAGTAAATAATTATGATTGGTTCAAGGATTTTTCTTTTCTGGGTTTTCTACGTGAAGCGGGAAAGTTTCTAACCGTTAATTATATGATGTCCAAAGATTCTGTTAAAAAGCGATTAGAAACGGGGATTTCATTTACCGAATTTTCTTATCAATTATTACAGGGATATGATTTTTACCATTTGTACAAAACCAAAAATGTTCGTTTACAGATGGGTGGTTCGGATCAGTGGGGAAATATTACAACGGGAACTGAAATAATCCGACGCAAAGAAGGTTTTGATGAAGATGCCACAGAAAGAGCTGCTTTCGCTTTAACTACCCCTTTAGTGACAAAAGCAGATGGTACCAAATTCGGTAAATCAGAATCCGGTAATGTTTGGCTAGATGCTTCTAAAACTAGCCCATTTGAGTTTTACCAGTTTTGGTTAAATGCAGCTGATGCAGACGTTGCTCGATTAGCCAGGGTATTTACTTTATACTCTAAATCGCAAATTGAACAATTAGAGAAGGAACATGCAGAAGCACCACATTTACGAATTTTGCAAAAGGCTATTGCTGTCGAGGTGACAACCAGGGTTCATGGAGAACACATTACTAATTTGGTAATTGAAGCCTCTTCTTTATTGTTTTCAAAGGATGCGATTGAATTATTGATTAATGCATCTGATGAATTAATTGCACAGCTGCCAATGATTCAAGCGGAATTAGAGAATAATACCTTGTTGGAGGTTTTAACTACTTGTACCGATAATCGTATTTTTAGTTCAAATGGGGAAGCCAGAAAAGCAATACAAGGTAATGCTGTTAGTGTTAATAAAGTGAAAGTGACAGATCCAATGAAAAAATTGGACAAAACTGATTTAATTAAAAATAAGTACATTCTAATTGGTAATGGCAAACAGAGAAATTATCTACTGTCAATCAGTTCATTAGCTAATTAAATTATTTTTTTATTCGATTTTTTTACAAAAACTTTTGCAAAGAGTTTGGTATTTAAAAAATAAACCTACATCTTTGCACTCCCAATCGCTAACAAAAGGTTGTTAGCACTAAGTGAGACGGTATAATTGAAGATGAAACAGGCGCAGGCTTGTAGGAATTGAAGAGTAG
>NZ_JBPXKA010000014.1:0-47037 GCF_054558485.1 Aquirufa sp. ROCK2-A2 | reverse complement strand
TTGCCTTCAATTAAAACCTATTAATCCCGAACAACCAAGAAATAAATTATTAACTTTAAACTAAATAAACCTGAAAGTTGAAAGAAAAGTGACAACCAAATTCAGGCAAGTACATACCTTTTACCTATTACCTTTTACCTATTACCTTTTACCTTTTACCTATTACCTTTTACCTAATACCTAATACCTAATACCTATTACCTAATACCTATTACCTATTACTCATTACCTATTACCTAAAAATTCCTCCTTCTTTTCAGTATCTTTGAAAATGGAAAATGATGATTTAGTAGACGTACTTGAACTTTTGGTCAAATTATGGGATGTGCATGCCATCAATGAATTCAAAAGTAAAAATTTATCCTTCGCAATTCGAGGGATAGATAAATATCCTCATTCGATTGCCAATGCCACAGAGGAGGAATTATTGAAATTACCTGGTGTTGGTAAATCAGTGGTGAAATTAATTCAAGATTTTGCCCAAAATGGATCATCATCCGAACTGGATCAGGTAATGGAACAAACACCTCCCGGTATTTTTCAATTATTAAAGATCAAAGGATTAGGCCCCAAGAAAGTTCGTGCCATTTGGCAAGAGCTAGGAATTACAGAATTAGATGAACTTTTATTGGCTTGTCAAGAAAATCGATTAGAACAATTAAAAGGTTTTGGAAAGGCTGTACAAGAAAATGTTCTGACCTATATTTTGTTTTTAAAACAGAACGCCCAAAAATTAAGAATTGATAAAGCTAGTGCATTATCAGATGGTCTTCAACTTCAATTAAAAGAACATTTTAATCGTGTGGAGGTGGTTGGACATTTGAGGCGCTTTTCTGAAGTGATTTCTGAATTGGTTTTTTTGGTTCAATCAGATGATTTATTTGGTGCTCAATTCCTGATTAACTCCATTCCGCATTGGCAAGAAAATAGGCAAGAATCTTCTCCATTTACTTGGAGAGGTCATATTGAAGGACATATTATTCCAATTGAAGTTCATATGGTGGATGAACAACAATTCATTTCCAAACGTTTTGAATTATCTGCTCAGCCTGAACATTTGTCCCAAGTCAATTTCTACGCCCATTTTCAAGGCAAAATGATTCATTCTGAAGAAGAAATTTACACCAGTCAATCTTTACCATTTATCGTTCCAGAGATGCGAGAAGGGCTGCATGAATTTGATTGGGCTTTGAAATATCATAATGATCAATTGATTCAATTATCCGATTTAAAAGGTTGTGTTCACAACCATTCTACCTATTCAGATGGTAAAAATACGCTTTCAGAAATGGCAGAAGCTTGTCGGAATTTGGGTTTATCTTATTTTGGCATTGCCGATCATTCTCAATATGCTGCTTATGCTGGTGGATTAAAACCTGAAAGAATTATTGAACAGCATGAGGAAATTGATCGATTAAATGCCAATTGGACTGATTTTCAAATATTGAAAGGAATTGAGGCCGATATATTGCCGGATGGTTCTTTGGATTATAATGAGGAAATACTTGCTCGATTTGATTATGTTGTTGCCTCTGTTCATGCTGGATTAAATATGGATTTGGATAAAGCCATGTCCCGATTGATAAAAGCCATTGAAAATCCATACACCTCCATTTTGGGACATCCCACGGGTCGTTTGTTATTAACAAGACCGGGTTATCCCTTACACATGTCCAAGATCATTGACGCTTGCGCGGCGAACAATGTAGCACTCGAGTTGAATGCAAGTCCTTATCGCCTAGATCTCGATTGGCGGTTCATTTATGCGGCGATGGAGAAAGGCGTATTTATTTCCATCAATCCTGATGCTCATCAAATCGATGGATTAAAAGATATGGAATGGGGGGTGAAATTGGCACGAAAAGGAGGTTTAATCAAAGAATTAACCTTGAATGCATTAACAGCCGATGAAATGCTAGCATACAAAAAATAGTGGTTTAATTTTCATGATGTAGATTGTAATTCCTTGTATAATATTTCTTATAAGCGTTTTCAAACAAATACCTAAAATATTTACCGTTAAATAATTTTTACATGACAAAGGTTTTTTCTTAATTATAATTATTTACTGTAAGATTATAACATACTGGTTTTTCAAAGTTTTAATAAATTTAATTCTATCATTAGGATTGTAGATTTAATATTGGAATAATGATTTTATCAAATGTTAATTTTAATTAAAACACTCTTATTTGTAAATAATTAATTTGAAAATGGCATTAAAGACCAACCTTTCTAAATCGGATTTCCAATTAGCCTCTTCATGTGCTAAAAAATTGGTTTACAAAAAGAAAGGATATGATTCATCTAATGATACAGATGAATACATGATGATGCTTGCAGAAGGCGGCTATATAGTTGGCAAAATGGCTAATATGTTGTTCCCAGAAGGAATAGAAGTGGAGGGTAATACAACTGATTCATTATTAAAGACAAAAGAGCATATTGAAAATCATGATTCAATAACTCTATTCGAACCTGCTTTTGAGTTTAACCAACGATTAGCTAGGATCGACATTTTTGTTAAAAATGCCAATAAGATTCAATTAATTGAAGTAAAATCAGCTTCAAGAGATTCCTTAAATCCCAAGAAGGATTCTACCAAACTCAATAAGTATATCCAAGATATTTCGTATCAGTACACTATTTTGAAGGATGTATTCCCTGACTGTGAAATTACCTGTTTGCTCTTAATGCCTGATAAATCCATGCGGACTTTGATTGATGGTCTAGCTGGATGGTTTCGGTTAATAGACAAACCTATTTCGCAGGAAAGGGAATTTGATTCTCCAAAGGAGTATATAACCCAGGAAAAGAGCAAATTTCAAAATCCTAAGGTTGAGTTTGTTTATGAAAATCATCCAAATAGACAAAATTACATCGATAAACTACGAAATGAAGGTATTCTAAATTACTTGGATGTCACGGAGAAAGCTATTGCACTTGAATCAGGAATTAGAGCTAAAGCTGAGTCATATATCAAGATATTAAATAATGGACTTGAAGCTACCTCCGAAGACTATGAGATATCAAAATCCTGTAAATCTTGTGAATATTACGTTTCAGGAGATGCTAATTGTGGTTTTTTTGAATGTTGGAAAGGTGTGAATGCATTTCCAGGTATTTTCGATTTGTACTATGGTGGTACTGTTGGATCCAATAATTACTTAAATGAATTGATTCAAGATGGAAAATATAATTTTGAGGATATTCATACCGAACGACTATGTAAAAGTGATGGTAGTATAGGTACGAGGAATGAGCGGCAATTAATCCAGTTTGAAAATACAATTAGCAAAAAGGAGTGGATTTCTGAGACCATGAAACAAGAACTTAATTCTTGGACCTACCCACTTCATTTTGTGGACTTTGAAACTTACACAGGTGCATTACCATTCCATGAAGGAATGAGACCCTTCGAACTTATAGCATTTCAATGGTCATGCCATACAGTAGATGCCCCTGGTGCAGAACCGAGACATGAGGAATTTATCAATACAGACACTGAATTTCCCAATTTCAAGTTTGCTGAGAGCCTAATGAAGCATATTGGAATGTTGGGTACTCCTTTGATGTGGCAACTCATGAAAATTCTGTTTTGAGGGCTATCCTTTATCAAATGGATGAATATGGTTATCAAAACCCTGAATTAAAAGATTGGCTTCAAAAGACCATTAAGGATAAAGATTTAGGGACGGAAGGTCGGTTTATAGACATGAAAGCATTTACCTTGAAGCATTATTTCCATCCTGAAATGAAGGGAAAAACATCCATTAAGAAGGTTTTGCCAGCTATTTGGAATAATAATCAATTTCTTCATGAAATACCCTATCTTCATAAGTATTCTATTAAGGATTTAGAAGATCAGGTATTGGATCCCTATAATACCTTATTTAATCTGGCAAATGCTAAAATGCAAACTGCTGATGAAGAAATGGAAATTCAATCGGAGGATGTGAAAGGAGGTACGAGTGCAATGAGAGCATTTTACCGAATTCGGTTTGATAATTCTATTACTAAGGAACATAAAGAAGAACTAAAACATAGATTACTTGAGTATTGCAAATTGGATACAATGGCCATGGTTATCATTTGGTTGTATTGGAAACAAGCTGTTCGATAAAATTATATAATTATAACTTTTATCGAATCTATATTATTCTAAAATTGAAAAAATAAATAAACAAAAATATGCTAAAGCTTAATTTTTTAGACGAACTAATTGGTTCAGAACATGATTGGTTTAAGATAAATGAAATAGAAATTCTAGACGAGGAGTTTCAAATAAAGCTTATTGATAAACATAACAAATTTCGTGAAACAGTTGTATATCTAAAAAGAGAAGTTGATGAAAATTGGGGTGGATATCTTTGTTACATTAAAAGTCCAATAAGTAAAACATATTTATTTGAAGAATATCTTGAGACTCCGCAAATGTTTCTGGTTGGAATTTCTTCATTATTTTAATTTTAAACAAGGTCAATATGATTTATTATACCTGTTTTACTGATAAATATTCATTTTAAAATTCAGTTTTGAAATCAATAATGGTGATGGAGAGTTTCAAATCAGAATTAACCTATCTGATTTAGATAAATTTTATGCTTTCATTGGTTATCTGAAAACAAATGGCAAGTCTGAAATTACACAACTTTTAGAAGATTGGTGTAGAGATTTTCAAAGTGATGGTGAAGAAATTCCTGAAGGCTTTGACGATGAAATATTAGATATAATTACTTCTTAAAAAAGCTTATATTACTTAAAACAAATAAATTATGAAATCTAAAGATTTAATGAAGTTAGATTTTTCTCCTTGGGAATGAATTTTACACACATAAAGTTTAAATATTATAGCAACTATTACTTGCACTCATTGTGGTGGCATGTTTTAAATTCAATTAACTATGGGGACGATTGGTTGTGGTTCTCGTGGATATCAACATTCAAGTTCCCAAGGATCTGGCAAAATGACAAATGTAGACGTACATGATGGACAAATTTTAAAAAATTGGAAAGGGTAACAATTAGCAGCTTTAAAATAAATAAAATATGAAAATAGTAACCGTAGGAAATCAAACTTGGGCCTTAGAAAATGTAATTAATCCCGTATTTCGTAATGGTGACGAAATACCAATTGTAGATAACTTTTCAGATTGGAGTAAATATTCTTCCGATGGGAAGCCATGTTGTGCATATGTGGACAATAAATCTTCAATGAAAAAATATGGTTTGATCTTTAATGGTTTTTCATTAATTGACAGTAGAAACATTGCTCCATTGGGATTTAGGGTTCCTCGTATTTCTGATATTATTGAATTGACAACTTATTTGAAATTTCCAAATCTTTCCGAGAACTCAATTTACTATAATGGTAATGCTGCATTAGTCTTAAAAAGCAGTGATACATGGAAAAAAAGTTTTGTTGGAATGCCGGGTAATAATGAAACAGGAATGTCTTTCTTGGCTGGAGGGAATTTAGGAATCCGTTCTGGTAATTTTAATTTTATCGATAAGGGAACAACAGCAAGTCATTGGCTTTTAGATGAATATATTCCTAAGGAAGGTGTTCGTTTTTTACCTGCCCCTCCTGAAAATTGGCCTAAAAATCAAAATTATTGTTTTAATATAGGAATTGGTGGTGATCATTCATTGTCTATAAAAAATGAATTTTTGTTTGGTGCTAGGTTTATCCGTTTGATTGAAGAATGAAATAACTGAAATAAATATAGATTAAAAAAGTTTAAATAATCTAAAATGTAAACTGTTTAAATATGAATTACCAAAATTATTTAGATAAAGACTTAATCAATCAAGTAAAAGAGTCTAAGGAGGATAATGATCATAATACATTCGCACTTGTATTAATAAATGATCAACATCCAGAATATGAAAGTGTTTTTGATGATTTAGAAATGAATCACAACTTTTATACTATGAACTGGAAAGCCGAGGAAGAATATTCAGTCCGCTACTTATCTGGTTTTGATTTAGATGTTAGTCAAATTAATTTAAAATCAATATTAAAAGATGTTTATATAGATAGTTGTGAGGTGCCTTCAAGTATTGTGTAACTTCTCAAGAAATCAAATATTATTTTACTTGTCAAATAATATAGAAGATAACATTCAAGTAAAAAAATTAAATAAATATGAAAGCTAAAGATTTTAATGAGTTAGATTTTTCTCCTTGGGAAACAGATTTTACTGAAGATGCATTTGATGTTGGCGAGGACTGTTTAAATCTTTCTTCAGATTCTACTGATGTAACTGTAACAATTAGAGATGAAGGTGATTTTCTTGTAGTTGAATGGGCTTCAGATGATGATGGAGATCAGATATTGTACGTTAAGTCAGATTATAGTCAAACAGTAGAAGAAGTCTATGGAATAATCAAAGAGCAATTGGATTCCTTTTAGGAATGATTTTTTCATTACATAAAGTTTAAATATTATGGCAACTATTACTTGTGCTCACTGTGGTGGGATGTTTCAAATTCAATTAACTATGGGGACGACTGGTCGTGGATCCCGAGGATATCAACATTCAAGTTCTCAAGGATGCGGAAAAATGACAAACCTAGAAGTTCACAACGGACAAATTGTTAAAACTTGGAAAGGGTAATTTAGCACTCAAAATCAAACTTTAAATTAATTTACCCCAAACACTTAAATTCTTTATTAATTATTTATTTTAAAAATATGGAAAATATAATTCAACTAATGAATTCGGATCAGGAGTTATTGAAAATTGATGTCGTTGATTTTTATAATCCTCAAATTCATTCAACTAAGAAAACTATTCCAAATTCAAATTTCGATTCTAATGAGGTGGAACTTCTTAAAAAAAATATCTTAGAAAGTAATTTATTAAGTAAGTTAGAAAACATAGTTTATTTAGATTTGTCATCCTTGAAAATAGAGGATTATCCAAATTTGAATGCTTTAAAACATTTAATTGAACTTCATCATATAGGGGGAAAATTTAATTTGCCAGATTCAATTTGTGAATGCAAAACATTAATTAAAATTTGGTTTTCTGGTGTTATTTTAAATAAACTTCCAAAACAAATCTCGAATCTATCTAATTTAGAAAATTTAACAATTGAAAGGTCAACCATGAAAAAATTACCTAAAGAGGTAACAACTTTATTAAAATTAAATCACCTAAATTTTCAACAAAATAAAATCGAAAAATTGCCAGATGAGATTTCAAACTTGCAAGAATTACAAGTTTTAAAAATGAGCGAAAATAAAATATCTGAATTGCCACAAGGTTTTTATGAATTGAAAAACCTTGTGGAGATAGATTTATCCTACAATCCGATATTTTATTTGGATAAATTAAATGTTGAATGGAAAAAAATAAAAAAAATTAATTTAACAAATACTCCTTTTGGCTGTTTTGAAAATAATATTAATTTTTTGAAACAAAAATTCCCTAATTGTGAAGTGTTAGGGGGTAGTAATAATAGGTATTATGAAAATGGTGATAATTATTTTTATCTAACTTCGATTAAAAGGAGATTATGTAATGAGGATTTTAAAGAATAATTTAATGTTGGAAAGGGGGGTACTTACAAGTAGGCTGCCGTTTTAAAAACATAATTAGGGTAAAATCATAAAGTTTCAAATGCCTTTTTTACTTAGCAAACAATGTCCTTCCCAAAATACCCGATTCATTTCTTCTGAATCTCTTAGTTCCTTTGGAAAAGCAGGCGCATAATCACCTGGAAATAACGTAACAATTTGAAGGGTTTTTTCTTGTTTTAGGACAATAATTGAAAGCAGATTCGTTGAAGGAAGTTCTTCCACCTGACAGGTCCAAACTTGATAATCACTTCGATTCACCTTATATTTGGAAGCTTGATGGTGGGCAGAAAGTTCATGCAAAGGAATCAAGGCCGAATTCCCAATACCATTTGGAAAATCCTTATATGAAAATGAAAATTGGATTACTATTTTACTGTTTTCGATGTCTCTAGAGGTGAATGAATCTTTTTTAATAGACCTTAAAATATCCAAAGGTTGCCTTACAAATGAAGGATCAAATTTTGAACCAACCATGTCCAATTGTTCCCTGATTTCTTTTGTAGAATACTTTTGGAAAATTGTTTGAAGAAAATTTAATTGATCTTCATCGTGAAATGAAAAATGCCGAAGGCAATGAAATTGTCTTTCCAAGCTAAATTCGAAATCAAGGTCTCTTAAAGCCATCGACTAATGTAATTTTTGATTTTTTCAGGCATGAAAAATATAAAACTGATAATGGACGAACCTCCACCTATTAAAATAATATAAGCCGCATAGGTTGGCAAATGAAAAAATTCTTGCGCCATGACCGCATATCCCCAGAATGGTTCGATGGCCGATAAGGATGCAACAAAAGAAACTAAGCCTAATAAAATATTTGTCCTTTCCTGAGATCGTTCCTCTACTACGGCACCTATTTCTTGAATCCGCTTCGTTAGGGCATCTACTTCATTCTCCACGTCCAAGGCTACACGAAGCTTGGAATTAATCATGGAAGGCAGAAAATTAAAGGATATAAAAGAGAGATTGAACACATTTAAAAAATCTCTTAACTCGGGCCGAAGGTCTGACTTGAAATCGGAAATTCCCGTATTCATCTTAAATAGGTTGTATTTGACATATAGGTTATGTAGATAAATCAAGAAATAGTTTTCCTTAAAAGTTATCAGCTGAAATTCTGAGGTTAGGATATTATTTCCTACTATTACAAAAGTATCTAACAAGGCAATTCCCCTCCAATTTCGAAAGGCTGAAAACTGAAATTTGTCCGCTAATTGTATTTTGTATTCTTCACTTGGTGCATTTGCGTCATTGGATATCGCGGTTCCTGGTTGGGCTATGCATCCTATATCATACAATAGGGCATTTTGAGTTCCAATATCAAGCGTTTCATCAAAATCACAGGCAATAAATAGCTTGAACTTGGTTCCGGAATATTCATCCAATTCCACGCCTTCTCCTCTGGTTTTTTGACCTAACAAGTATTCTTTGACAATAAACTCGTTCCAATTTAAATCAGTCCCCTGAATTAACCCTCTTTCAAATTCTCTAACAATAAAACATGCATCCGAAAATTGAGCTAGGTGGGTAGTATTTTCATTAAATTCAACCTTTATGTCCAATGAAAACATCCCAAAGGAATCAGGAAATAAAAATAAATCTACTTGGTTAATACAGATGTGAATTTCCTTGGTACCGGCCACTAGCGTAAGTCTTTGCTCCAGTTTTTTTGTTAGACGCCTTACTTTATTGCTTTCTCCATCAAGAGTATATAAATCCCGAAAACCTTTGTAAAAGTAATCTTTATAAAAAGGCAATGAGGTAGGTGCAAATTGATGCAATTCATATCCAGCTATAAGCGCCTCCTGTTCAAATGAAGGTTGAACTGGGAAAACACCTACTATTTTCAGTAAGTGGTTTTTTATCTTAATATTTATATAATTTTCCATCTTTTCAATTTAATAAATATGCGGCAGCTGCCAAGGCACTTCGTCTTCCAGGGCATTCTAAAATGGCTATTCGGCGGGAATTAGGGTATTGTGATAAATATGTTCCGTCCCATTTCGCAATTCTTTTATAGTCAGAATAACGGATAATATAATCTCCATCAAATTTCAACAACCGCTTATAACTAGAATAGCTAACTAAATAATCATGATCAAATTTATAAATTCTTTTGTTGGATGGATAGTCTATTACATAGTCCCCGTCAACTTTCAAAATTCGTCGGTTGGATGGATATTCTTTTACGTAACATTGCCCGAATGCAGTGGTAGCAACAAATATCATTATTAATAAGCAAAAAGTATATCTTATCATTTTCATATATTAATTTCCATTTATTTATAGAGTGCTCGTGCTCGCTTTAAATTTCCCCAATTAACAATTATTGGAGGATCGTACTGAATGATAGATTTGAACTTAACATTTAAAACAAAACGAGGAAAATGACCTTTAGCTAAAATATTATTACAAGAAAAATTTCCGTTCCAAACATTCAAAGCCTTCGCGTGTAATACACCATAATTAAGGATAAAATTTGGACTATTTTCCACAAATTTATCAAAACCAACTTCTTTAAGTTTATCTCTCAAAGTCAATATTTCAGACTCGTCAAATAATTGATAAACTTCACTTAAAGTTGCATAATGCAGTGTTTTTCCTTTTCCATCTGAATAAAACAATTTCAACTCTTGAATAAAGGGTCTTTTGCAAGTACTATAGCTAGGAATAAATGCAAAACGAAAATCATTTAGCATGAAATTTGATAGAACTTCACAAAAATTAAATTCTTCCAGTCCTAAATATGCCTTTTGATTTTCCCCTGAAATTGGAATCCCAAAAGTACTTAGTGATTGCGGCGAGGACCATCCATTAGCACTTTTATATGTTTTAGCTTTCATAGAATGTAATTTAAATATTCAGTTTCTCTTGCACCTCAATAGTATCAACGTGTTCTGGGCCTAGTATTGCAAACCGAATATTAAAACATTTTTTGAAATATATTTGAGCATCGATTTCATTATTTATATCTGCCAAGATTAACCCTTTTTCAAAATATGCGTTTGCCGTTTCAATATGCGTTTCGCCAAAATTCGTTTCAAAGATTTCGATTGCCAAATCTATATTTTCTTCTGCAACATTAAACTTATTCAATAATCGTAAACATTTAGCAAGGTATAAGTAAGTTCTAGCTAGTTTTGGATCACTTTCTACCTGATTTTGTAATAAAATCTTGACCGATGAGTCAAGCATTTCTTTAGCTTTGTTCAATTCCCCTAAACCAATAAGTGCCTTTCCAACATTTCTTTTTAAACCTCCAACATTCGGATGATTTCCTCCAACATAGTTTTCAAATATATTTAAGGAGTTAATATAATTTAAATATGCATTTGAATAATCACCTTTTTTTTCCAAAATATCACCAATTAAACTATAACTTATTGCAGTATTCGGGTGGCTATCCCCAAAATATTGTATTTTTATTGTTAACGCTTTATTGTAATAATCAATCGCTTTATTAAGCTCCCCTTTTGTAAACATAATCTTACCAATTCGATCAAAACTATTTGCCACATTCGAATGTGATTCGCCGTAGTATTGAAGACGAATGGTCATTGCACGTTCAAAATATTCCAACGCCTTGTTGTAATCTCCTAATATCTCCCACACATCGCCGATCTGGTCTAATGATCCAGCCACATTCGGATGCAAATCCCCATAATATTGAAGATTGCTGGCCAAAGTGCGTTCATGATATTCTAGTGCCTTTTCGTAATCACCTTTAATTTCCCAAATATCTCCAATACGAAGTATTGAATTGGCCACATTTGGATGCAATTCACCATAGTATTGAAGTTGGATTGCTATAGCACGCTCAAAATTTTCCAACGCATTGTCAAAATCGCCTTTGGCCTTCCAGATATCTCCAACTCGAAGTAATGATGAAGCCACGTTTGGATGTGATTCACCATAGTATTGAAGATGAATGGCCATAGCACGCTCAAAATATTCCAAAGATTTGTCGTAATTACCTTTAGTCTCCCAGATATCTCCGATGCGATTAAATGATGAAGCCACGTTTGGATGTGATTCACCATAGTATTGAAGACGAATGGCCATAGCACGCTCAAAATTTTCCAACGCTGTGTTGTATTCGCCTTTAGACTCCCAAATATCTCCGATTAGGTCTAATGATCTAGCCACATTTGGATGCGTTTCACCATAGTATTGAAGACGAATGGCCTTAGCACGCTCATAATAATTTAGCGCCTTGTCGATATCACCTTTAATCTCCCAAATATCTCCGATGCGATCTAATGATGCAGCCACATTGGGATGCGACTCACCATAGATTTGAAGATAGATGGCTATAGCACGCTCAAAATATTCCAAAGATTCGTCGTAATTACCTTTAGTCTCCCAGATATCTCCGATGCGATTTATTGATGCAGCCACATTCGGATGCGTTTCACCATAGTATTCAATATTGATTTCCATTGCTCGCTTAAAATATTCTAGCGCCTTGTCGAAATCACCTTTGGTATTCCAAATATCTCCGATACGAAGTATTGAACCGGCCACATTCGGATGCGATTCACCATAGTATTCAAGATTGATTTCCATTGCTCGCTTAAAATATTCTAGCGCCTTGTCGTAATCACCTTTGGTATTCCAGATATCTCCGATGTGATTAAATGATGAAGCCACGTTTGGATGTGATTCACCATGGAATTGAAGATTGATTTCTATTGCACGCTCAAAATATTCCAAAGATTTGTCGTAATTACCTTTAGTCTCCCAGATATCTCCGATGCGATTAAATGATGAAGCCACGTTTGGATGTGATTCACCATAGTATTCAATATTGATTTCCATTGCTCGCTTAAAATATTCTAGCGCCTTGTCGAAATCACCTTTGGTATTCCAAATATCTCCGATACGAAGTATTGAACCGGCCACATTCGGATGCGATTCACCATAGTATTCAAGATCGATTTCCATTGCTCGCTTAAAATATTCTAGCGCCTTGTCGATATCACCTTTAATCTCCCAAATATCTCCGATGCGATCTAATGATGCAGCCACATTGGGATGCGACTCACCATAGATTTGAAGATAGATGGCTATAGCACGCTCAAAATATTCCAAAGATTCGTCGTAATTACCTTTAGTCTCCCAGATATCTCCGATGCGATTTATTGATGCAGCCACATTCGGATGCGTTTCACCATAGTATTGAAGATGTATATTCATAGTACGCTCGAAGTATTCCAGCGCTTTGTCGTAATCACCTTTGATTTCCCAGATATCTCCAATACGGTGTAATGAATTAGCTACATTGGGGGCTGAATCTCCATAAAATTGAATATTGATGGCTAAAGTTTTTTGATATTCTTCCAAAGCCAAATCATAATTCCCCAAGTGCCTGTGAATATCACCTTGATTATTCTGTGTCCTAATAGTCTCTTTATGAAAAGGACCTAGATTAGCTTTATTTAAATTAAATGCATTTTGATAATATTCTAATGCCTCACTAAATAAACTTTGATTCTCCTTAACTTCTCCTTTTAAGTTTATAATTCTTCCTTCAACCTTGGGAGAATAAATTAACTTGTTTTTGTAAAATAATTCAGCTTTTATAATTGATTCCCAAGCGTTAGTTAGATTCAGTAGATGAAGTTGAGTACTCGTTAATTCTTCTAAAATACCTCCCATCAAACTGCTATCCTCGGGCAATAGTGTAATGGCTTTATTTAATAGTTCCGCGGATTCCTTATGACCGCCAAACTTCGTGAAATACTTAGCTAATGCTATTAATTCTTCGACATCCTCTAAATTTTCTTTTATAATAAATTGTTCATGAAAAATATCCGCTTTTGATTTAGTTGACTCACTTAATAGTTCTATTATAAAAAGACGATTATTATCATTTAGGTCACTCTTACAATGATCTAAAATTTGATCTGCAAAATCAGTCGCTATTTTTGGTCGACTATCTTTTATATATATAAACGCTTCTTTTAATACGTTCCAATCATCTTTGCTTTCATGTAAAAACAATTGATTCAATGTTTCTTCAGCACCAAATAAGTTAATGCGTTGTGATAATGCTAATGCAGCTAAATCATTTGGAAACCCCTCTAAATCAATTAGACTAAAAAGTAATAAATCATCTTTATCTGCTGCTTTATCCCAAAGAAAATATTTAATTGACTCTTTCCAAATAGAATTATTTTCTAATTGCTTCAAAGCCAAATCCAATTCTAAATTCCTAGAAACAACATAATGAAAAGAAGCTTCCATGGTAAAGCTTACTTGAAGCGTATCATGTTGAAAAAACTGACTTAGTATTCCTCTACGAATTAATTGTTGGTGAGGGCTATCAATTTGAATATTCTTAACAGCATCAGATAATTGAGGAACATCAAATAATTCGTCTAATGAAACTTGTAACGAATTTTTGCCTATCATATAACTTGCTAATAAAGCAAGGTATTTTGACTGATTATTATCTTTTTGAATCTCCTTCCACCATAATTCCCATAAATTAATAAATCCTTTAGAAGCCTTAGGCAAAGACTTTCCGGAATATAATTCCATAAAGAGTCTCAACAATAGAGGATTACTTAATTCTTCAATCAATAAAGGATCAAATGCCAATAAATCTCTAAATGAAAAATTTGGTCGATATAATTTAGATGAATGACTTAGATAAAAATCCCAGGCACCTTCGATTTCGATTTTGTTCAAGCCTTTTAAAAAAAATGCACGATTAGCCTCTATAGATTCATCTTCGCGCTCTCTCACTTCATACAAAATGGTCTTATATCTTTCGTCTATTTGTGGTAAGTCGTTGAGTGTAGAAATACGCCAACTAAGAACTATTTTTACAGAGCCTATTAATGGTTTTAAGACGAATTTCAATATAGAATCTAGAAATACCTGCGGTTCTTGATGTTCATTTCCTCCGTCTATTAGAATGATGAGTGGATTTTCTTGGGTAAAATTTTTGCTTAAAAATAAGGGTAAATTAAAGTCGTCATTTACATTCAATATTTCTTTGATTTCCTTTTCAATATTTGTTTCTTCAGTTCGAATGGAACGTATTAATATAGAACTGTAACCTGCATTTTCATACTTGGTTACCATATGGGATAGTAAGTTTGTCTTACCACTTCCCGCTTCGGCAGCTAACATAAATAGACCAGCTTTTGCACTAACCCAACTCATTAATTCCGTTTCCGCATCTACTCTCGGTTGGTAAATCCCTTCTAATAGTTTTTTTTCTTTGATTAAACCAGATCTAGTCTTTTCATTATAAATGTGAATTTGATTAAGAAGTATTTCGATGGAAAATTGGTCCGACGTAAAATATTCAGCTTGCTCTTTTTTCTCCAAAAGAATTTTTAACCGCTCGAGAATTTCTCCGGATGCTTCAGACTTGACACTTTCTGGGCTGTAAAATACGACTCGTTGGCCAGTGTTTTGTTCATATACCTGAATCTGAACTTTATCACTTGCACCCGCTGTGAATTGCTTGGGCAAAACATAGAATGGAATCAATTCTAAGTTTCTGCCATCCAAGTGCGACAGACAGACATTTGATTTTTTGATGGGTGAATCATAGCTAATTAGACTTATTTCTGCTCCCATCATCTCCCAAGATTCCTTTGCTTCAGAACGAATCATAGAAATCCCCTCTAAAACTTTCCATTCGGATAGGAAATCAATCAAAACAGGATATGTACTATTATATAAACTTTGGTATTCTTCAGTTGATAAAGGAGCTCCATGTCCCAAATATCTATTTCGGAAATTGATAAGTAATCCAATGGCAGTCAATTCTGATTTCTTCCAAGCAACTTGTCCATTTTCATCAGTAAATTGAGACTCTGTTTTGTATTTTTTTGCAGACTTTTCTAGTTCTATTTTTTTATAAGTTTCCTTAATCTCAGGAAATACCAATTTTACATTTTCTGAATCTAAATAGTTAATAGCCTCCCTTAAAAAAGCATTCCAATTCCCAAAAGATGGCTGAAATAAATTATTTCGGAATTGTTCATTGAGTTTGGCTGACTTTAAAGTGGAGTTGAAATATTCAGATGCAATAACTAATCCTAGGTATTTTAATCCATTTAAAAACGTATAAGCTAAAAGTTCTAGTTTATTTCTTCCATCAGTTTCTTCCAACATCCTTTTATATGGATATGCAATAACATAAGGTAATTTTGAAATTAGTAGTTGTTCATCTTCAGAAATAGCTGATTTAATGATTTCCTCATATAATGGATTTTGACAAACTGGGCAATTCATCGCCACTGGGAATGATGCTTTCGAAATAGAAATGGGACAACTTTGGTTACTACAGATATATTTCATTTAATCTTTATTTAGCTCTTTTAAATTTTCAATCAATGCCACATTTTCAATATTATCACCTTTACAATTGTCAAGCATTTCAGTAAAAATAATCTGAAATTCATTATCACGATTTAATTCCTTATATAATTTTGCCAAAGCCAATCGAGACTTATTGGTAAAATAGTGTACCGTACCTAATTTAGTTTTTCTAATTTCAAGCGTTTCCAAATGAAATTTTAAGGCCTCACCTAACTTATTTTCAATAGTTCGAAGATTTGCTAATTCATAAATGGTTGTTGCAACGTCTTGGTGAATGCGTCCAAACCTTTTCTCCCGGATTCCAAGAGCCTTCAAAAGTAGTTCTTCAGACTCTTCTAGTCGATTGGTGTGCATATAAATTGTGGCTAAGTTGATATATGGAATACAAACTTTCGTATTGAATTCACCCATCAAATTTGATCTAACCACCATAGAATGTTGAATCATAGGTTCTGCATTTACCCAATCTTCTAAGTAAATATAAATAGATCCAACATATCCCGAAGAACTTGCTGTAAGGAGATGAATTTTACCATTATTATTAAGCATGATTTTATGTGCTTCCTTAGCTAAATCAAGGGCTTCGGGCAAACGATTCGCCTGTTTATAGGCTTCGCTGAGTCTTAATATATTTTGTGCCGCTAATACAAAATTGTTATTTTCTTTTAGCCGCTTAATGATATCGATATATTTTTCTGTCGCCTCTTTTGTTTTTCCTGTACTCTTTAACTGATGGGCAACATGTCCATAGATTGTTAAATGATCTTTCTTGAACTCATCTTTACCAAGAGTTAGATTATATCCAAATTCATAAATCGCCAAGGCTAGTTTCTTTTCCGAGTATCGCAAGATCTCCCGTCCCAAATGAAGGACAATACCAATAGTTATTTTAATGTCTTGATTGGACCTAAAATCATAAGAATTTAAAAATGCTATAGTGCGGTCATAAAGGTCAACCACATTTTCTTTTTCATAATGTTTACTTAATTCAGCGCAAAGGCCAAACTCCAATATGGTTGATGGGGTAATGCGCGTTAGAATTACAGCAGCAATTGCTTTATTTAATTTTGGTTTTCCGGAATATTCAAAATATTCAACTACTTTTTTAATAACAATGAGATCAGATTCTGATTTTTCAGCCAAAATTTGAATGAGTAAATCATCCCCATTCAATTCGATATTTTTGGCTAATGCTTGAACACTCGAAACTGCAAAATTAGGGTAATTATCAATGAATTTAGGCAAAAAATCGTTTTGATTTTTTTCAATAAAATGACTCAAACAATGTCCAATTCCTTCGCTTAATCCATTTAACTTATTTTCTAAGAGTGAATCAATTAACTCAAAAAGGCTAATTTGGCGTTTTGCTTGTTGATACAAATATGTACCTAACACATAATGGAAATACCGTTCAACGGTAAAGCTTACATATAATTTTTCATTTTGAACTGTTTCTGTAAGAACGCCATCTATCAACATTTGTTGGTAGGGTGAATCTATTTGGATACTGGTTACGAAATCTCCTACCTGTTCGTCATCAAACAATATGTCAACTGGCAAAATGGTTTTCTCATTTTGTAGCATCAATTCACTAAGTCGTAAAAGCAGTAGTTGATTAGATGTCATTTAGTTTTTGATATAATAATTTAGTGTGTGGGTGATTCGAACCAAATAATTTGAAAAATATTGAATAGGACTTATTGTAAAATTCTTTAGCTAATTGTATTTCCTTTTTATCTCTAAAGACATTTCCAAGATTATTATAGGTTATTGCTGTGGAGGGATGTACTTCTCCATGAACTTTTAAATTGATTGCTAATGATTTTTGATGATAATTAATTGCAATATCAAAGTCGCCCATATCATTCCATACGGACCCCAAATTATTATAGGAAATAGCTACTAATGGATGTTGACTTCCATAAACTTTCAAACGTATAGATAAAGATTTTTCGTAATATTCTATAGCCTTGTTGAATTCATTTTGATTACTCCAGACTATACCAAGATTATTAAAGCATTCTGCAATTGAGGAAAGCTTTTCGTCATTTAAGGTTAATTGTATTGCTAATGATTTTTCGAAATTTTCAATTGCCTTATTGAAATTGCCATTTTCGTTCCAAGCTAATCCTAAATTATTATAACATATCCCTGTTATGGGATGTTTTTTGCCATGTATTTTGACGCTTATCGTAAGTGCTTTTTCATGATGTTCAATTGCCTTTTCGTATTCGCCCAAATTTTTCCAGACTAAACCCAAATTATTAAAATCGATTACGATAGATGGGTGTTCTACCCCATGAATTTCCAAATCGATGGCTAAGGATTTATTATATAGTAAAATTGCTTGTTCGAAATCCCCTTTACTACTCCACACAGAGCCAAGATTATTGAGGGATACACTAGTAGAGGGATGGAGCTCGCCTTGGACTAAGATTCGAATATCCAATGACTTTTCAAAGCATTCTATTGCCTTGTCGTATTCACCCAAATTTTTCCAGACTAAACCTAGATTGTTGTAGGATATTCCAGTGGCTTGATGTTGATTTCCGTAAATTTTTATATCAATGGATAAAGCTTTTTTAAAATATGATAAAGCTTTTTCAAAATCATCTCTACTCATCCAAACATTTCCTATGCCATTATAAGTTATACTGGTTGATGGATGATGTTCGCCGTAAATTTTCAAATCTATCTTTAGTGATTTTTCAAGAAACCTTAATGCAGTCGCATAATTCCCAGATTGTCGATAGGCGTTCCCTAGATTATTAAAAGATATTGATGTTAGTGGATGATATTCTCCATATAATTTCAAGTTAAATTTAAGTGATTTGATATGAAATTGAATAGCTTTTCTAAAGTCACCATTTTCGCTCCAAATCGAGCCTAAATTATTATAGGAAATTCCAACGGAAGGATGGTTTTTGCCATTGAGCTTTAAGTTGAGGTTTAACGATTTTTCAAGGTACTCGATTGCTTTATTATAATTGCCAATAAAATAGTATTGTTGGGCTAAAGAATCATAAAATATATAATTCACAGAAATACCAACCTTTTTAACTACTTCATCAAGTTTACGAATACGATCTGATTCATGTATATATTTGATGGATTTTACAAACAAAATAGACTTAATAAGATTGTCCGGTACGATTAATTTATTTAAGGCTGAATATAGTAAGGCAACAAGTTTAGTATTTTGTGTTTCCTCTAAATATTCAATTGCCTTATTCAAAGCTACTATATCATTATCCGTCTGCTCCGTAAAAAGTTCATTAGAAACTAACTTAATTTGATCTGTGTAAGCTTGATTTAGTTCGGGTTCCGAGTTGATTTTGCCTTTAATGTTTAAAAAAGAATGAGCTAACGGTTTTGCACATAAATCTAATAAACCACCACCTGAATCAATTAACCACATCAACCTAGACAATTTATCTTGGTTGACATCACGAATCAAACATTGCTCAATTCCTTTGTTTAGGCCATTTAATTTATTCTTTTCAGCGATTTTTTTTAATGCTTCTGCGCCCTTTCCTTCAGTGATTTGATAAATCACTTCCCCAAGCACATAATGAAAATACCCCTCCACCGTAAAGCCTACGTACAACTTTTCTTCTCTGACTGACTCGGTTAAAACCCCTTCAAGTAACATTTGTTGGTAGGGGGAATCGATTTGAATACTCTTCACATAATCACCTATTTGCGCATCATCAAAAAGCAAATCTACAGGAAGGATATGCTGCTCATTGAGGAGCATGAGCTCTGAAAGTCTGTAAAGAAGAAGGTGATTAGAGGTCATTTAATTTTTGAATTAGTAATTTAGTATGAGGATGATCCTCCCCATGCGATTCTAAAAATATCTTGAATGCCTTTTCGTAATACTCTTTGGCCTGTTTCAAATCTTTTTTTTCATTGAAAACATTTCCCAAATTAGTGTAAGCTATTGCCGTTGATGGATTGTCTACGCCATTAACTTTTAAATTTATCTCTAATGACTTTTCTAGGTATTCTGCAGCCATTTTATAATTCCCTTTTTTTCTCCATACCACCCCAAGATTATTATAGGTTAGAGCAGTAAATGGGTGTTGATCGCCAAAGAATCTTAAGTCAATTACTATTGTTTTTTCATAATATTCAATTGCTTTATCATTATCACCTTTTTCCCTCCAAACAGACCCTAAATTATTATAGGATTCTCCTGTAGTTTGATGTTGATTTCCAAAGATTTTAATTCGAATAGCCAACGATTTTTCAAGAAATTCAATAGCTAAATCCTTTTCACCCATACTATTCCAAGCACTACCTAAATTGTTAAACGTTATAGCTGTTGAGGGATGGTGATTACCAAATATTTTCAAACTTAAAACTAAGGACTTTTGAAGAAATTCAATGGCTTTTTCATTTTCGCCCTTATTTAACCATATTTCTCCTAGGTTATTTTGGGATTCCCAAATTGAATAATGTAGCTCGCCAAAACATTTTAAACGAATCGATAATGATTTTATATAATGACCGATTGCCTCATCGTAGTCACCTTTATTACACAAAACCTCTCCTAATTGATTATAGGCTTCTCCTATTGAGAAATGATCTTCATTTTGATTTTTAAATAAAATATCCAGTGATTTTACGTGGAAATAAATTGCTTTTTCATAGTTACCCACAAAAGAAAATTGCTGCCCTAATGACCTATAAAACAAAGCGGCTAATTCACTTTCCTCCATTATTGTATAATCAGCAAGGTCCTGTAGTTCGTCATTTCGAACTGCCTCAGGCAAGTGTTCTATCGACTTTATGTATAAAATTGATTTTTTTAAATTATCAGGAACAATTAATTCATTGATTTGCTGATAAATTAAGGCGATGACATTATTTTTTTGTTTTTCTTCTAAATACTCAATTCCCTTACTAAGCGCTTCTAAATCGTTATCCGTTGGATCAGCAAATAGTTCACTCGTTACCTTTTTAATTTGAGCAATATAGGCTTGGGTAAGTTCTTCCTCAGAATTGATTTGACCTTTAATATTTAAAAAAGTATGTGCCAATGGTTTACTGCATAAATCTAATAATTCGCCTCCGGAATCAATGAGCCACATCAACCTCGATAAATCATTCTGGTTTACATCCCTGATCAAACATTGTTCAATCCCTTCTTTTAATCCATTTAATTTATTTCCCTCAACCATTTGTTTCAATACTTCCGCACCACAGCCTTCTGTTTGTTTAAAAATCACCTCTCCGAGGACGTAATGAAAATAACCTTCTACTGTAAAGCTTACGTACAACTTTTCTTCTCTGACTGACTCGGTTAAAACCCCTTCAAGTAACATTTGTTGGAAAGGGGAATCGATTTGAATACTCCTTACAAAGTCCCCAATCTGCTCATCTTCAAACAGCAAATCAACCGGCAGGATATGTTGCTCATTCTGCAGCATGAGTTCCGCATGCCTGTAAAGAAGAAGGTGATTAGAAGTCATTGATAACAAGTTTCCAAATCCCTTGACTATGATTGTATAATAATTCTTTTGAATCCTTAATTGAAATGAAGATTCCTTCAGTTAATGGTGGAATCTCTCCATCAAATTTCATATCTAAAAATCCTTTATTATTCGATAATTGCCAACCTGATAATCTATTTTGTATTTCAGGATCTTTCCCGAAAATGGGCGAAGGAACTTGTCCACCCCAGTTTACAACTAGATTTAATTCCTCAATGAATCCCATCGGTCCTTCGTGTCTTATAGACTCATGATTCGCGGGTAATATGGTTTTCCATTCTAGGGTCTTAAGGTCTAATTCGTGGGCATCCCTTAGCCAAGTGAAATAACCTACATCGGTGGCATTGGCTAACCCTAATCGAGCCTTATGTTCTCGTTGAATCCCTGTATCACTTCCGATTCCTGAAAGTAAGACTACTTTAGTATTGTCATTTGTGTGTAATAATTGACCATTTCTTGGGTATGGAGAAATACCTGGTTTGTTTTCTTTAAGTTGAATCCATTTCTTTTCAGTTATATCATAAACCCATAGCCAATTCTTATAGGTGAAATATCCATAGCCACCGAATTCAAACAATCGCCTGTTAATTGGATCAAATCCAAAAGAGGCTCCACAAGCATGCACGTCATGAACACCAAAAGATAAGCGAGTCCAATTCCCATCTGGAGCCGTTAATTCAAATACAGTAGAACGAATGGAGGACCATGCATAAAAAATTTGATTATTTTGATCATAAATTAATCTCCCAGATCCCTCTGGCCAATTGGATGGATTAAAAGTGGTAAGTGTATGATTGATTTTATTCCAAAAAACAAGATGTTTTTTATCGTTATTAAAAAACCAAATCCCATTTGGATCAACAAGCCAATTATTAGTATGAAAACCTTTCAACGCTTCAGAGAATTGCCAAATCCTCCACTCTGCTTTTAACTTTGAATCTAATTCAAGCGCAGGTAATTCTTCTACCAGAGTGTATTGGGGAAAATCAATATTTCCAACCTCAATGCCCTGTTTAACACTAAGCAAGCGATTAGAGATTTGATTGTCCTCATCGTAGTTTTTAATAAGGAATATAGCCTTCTGGATAAAGTTTAGTGCATTTTTTTTGTTGTTCGATGCATTGAATTTAGCGGACTCCTCCAAAGAAACAATCAAACAATACAAATAATAATAATCTGTATGTTCTCTAGTTTTAAAGGGGATCGCCTCTACGTATTTCTCTAACCATGGGATGGCTTGCTCATAATTTCCCATTGCATATCGATTCTCTTGAAGATAGTGTATCGCCTCCAAAGATTGAGGGTGACATTTTCCTAAATTTCTGAAATGGTAGTGGTAGGCCAATTGAAATTGTTTATCAGCATATTCAAAAAGATCTATATCTATTCCCTCTAACAAGGTAGGGTCAGCATTACCCCACCGACCAATACCACGTAGTCCACGCCAGAAATTAGCAAGTCCGATGTACAAGTTGATTTCTGCCAACTCTGCACTGTCGGAAGATTTTTCTAACATAAGAACTTTAGTCTTTTCGAAATATTCGGTTGATTTTACCACTTGAAGTCCAAGAGATAAATAAGCAAGACCCAAAAGACGATAGGTATATTTAAGTTTATCATTTTGAGGGGAGGTCTCTGATTCTCTAATTTCTACGACTCTGGTGAGTGCGTCCATAGCGGCTTTGTATCCATCATGACCCGATCTCTTATATTCGCTATCACCCAAAAGTTCTAATGCCTCAACCAATGATTCATGATTATTACGCTTCTCAGCCTCTTCTATAAACTGTTTATAATACTGTTTGGCCAAATCGAGTGCATTCATATTAGTATAGAATGAAATTAAAGTCAGCGACTCTTTGAAATCGATTTCATTTTCGCTTTGAAGCAATTCGTTAATTGTTTGCTTCAATTGAACTGACTCTTTTAAAATGCCATCCAATTGGTCAACAACATGCTGTTTTTGATTTGCCAAAAGTACACCGCGTACATGCTTAATTACGTTCCAATCGTGAACAGTAGGTTTACTCATTAGCTTTTGAAATATATCAACTACTCTAATTTTCATAAAAGCATGCACTAAAGGAAATCGAGCCACAATTTCAACTTCACCACCAACATCTATTAAAGACACTAGTCGTTCGAATTGCCCCAGGTTTACTTCTTTAATGAGACATTGCTCCATCCCTTCCTTTACACCATTCAATAGATTGTTTTCCAATAGACTAATAAAATAATTATAATCTTTATCCTGCGAATATTCAAAAATGATATCTCCTAACACAAAGTGAAAATACCCTTCAACGGTAAAACTTACGAAAAGCTTCTCATCTTGAACGGATTCAGTTAACACGCCCTCCATCAGCATTTGCTGATAAGGTGAGTCAATTTGAATACTCTTCACAAAATCGCCAATCTGTTCATCATCGAAAAGCAAATCCACTAACAAGATGTTTTGCTCATGTTTAAGCATAAGTTCGGCCAGGCGATAAAGAAGTAGGTGATTAGAGGTCATATAATTTTTGCTCTAAAAATTTAGTATTTGGGTGTTCTGACCCAAGTGATTTAATAAATATTCCATAGGCTTTTAGGTAATATTCCTCAGCTTTAAGTAAATCGATTTCATCTTTGAAAACATCACCAAGGTAAGTATAGGTAGATGCAATAGATTGATTCTTTTCGCTATGTGTATTTACTTGTCCGGCTAAAGATTTTTCAAAATATTCAATAGCTTTTTTAATATCTCCTTTTTTAAACCAACTTAATCCCAAATCATTGTAAGCGCTCCAGACAGAGGGATGTTGATCACCATGTACATTTAATCGAATGTTTAAAGATTTTTCAAAATTTTCAAGTGCACTATCATAATCCCCTTTGCCTCGGAAGGCTGACCCTAAACTATTGTAGGATTCCCCTGTTGTAGAATGTTGATTACCAAGGACATTTAATCGAATGTGTAAAGATTTTTCAAAATTTTCAAGTGCACTATCATAATCCCCCTTGCGTTCGAAAGCTGAACCCAAATTATTGTATGCATTCGCTGTTCTAGGGTGATGATCTCCATGGACAATAATATATGTAGATAATGCTTTTTTCAAGTATTTAAACGCCTTTTCAAATTGCCCTTTGTCACTCCAAGCTGCACCTAGATTATTATAAGTATTGACACTTAGTGTATGTTGATTACCGTGGATTTTCACTCGAATAGCCAATGATTTTTCAAAATAATCAATGGCTTTATCATATTCACCTTTCTCACCACATACCGTTCCCAAATTATTATAAGTCTGACCTATTGAAGGATGGTGATTACCATGGAATTTCAATCGAATTGATAATGATTTCTCATAAAACTCAAAAGCCTTGTCAAATTCATATTGATCAAACATAATTAATCCGAAATTATTATAGGTTAATCCTGTGGAAGAGTGAACTTCTCCATGAAGTGCAATATTTATGTGTAATGATTTTTTATAAAAATCTATTGCTTTTTCATAATTACCTACAAAATAAAATTGCTGTCCTAATGAATTATAAAATGTGGAAGCCAAATCGCTTTCCTCATTTAATTGATAATCTTCTAGGCTTTGAAGTTTATTAATTCGATCATACTCAGGTATATATTCTATTGATTTAACATATATTATTGCCTTTTTCAAATCAGTAGGGACAATCAGCTCATTAATTTGATGGTAAACTAGAGCTAAAACATTATTTTTTTGTGTTTCTTCTAGATAATTTATTGCTCTACTTAGCGCTTCTGTATCATTATCCGTTGGATCAGCAAAAAGTTCATTGGTTACCCTGCTAATTTGATCAGAGTATGCCTTTGTCAGTTCTTCCTCAGAATTAATTTGACCTTTAATATTTAAAAAAGAATGAGCTAAAGGCTTTGCACATAAATCTAACAAATCACCTCCTGAATCAATAAGCCACATCAACCTCGATAAATCATTCTGGTTTACATCCCTGATCAAACATTGTTCAATCCCTTCTTTTAATCCATTTAATTTATTTCCCTCAACCATTTGTTTCAATACTTCCGCACCACAGCCTTCTGTTTGTTTAAAAATCACCTCTCCGAGGATGTAATGAAAATAACCTTCTACTGTAAAGCCTACGTACAACTTTTCTTCTCTGACTGACTCGGTTAAAACCCCTTCAAGTAACATTTGTTGGAAAGGTGAATCGATTTGAATACTTTTCACAAAATCGCCAATTTGGTTGTCGTCAAATAGCATATCAACCGGCAGGACATGTTGCTCCTGTTCAAGCATGAGTTCAGCGACACGAAAAAGAAGAAAATGATTATCCGTCATCGCTTATTGACAAATTAGTTTTTCGTGATACAAGGTCCAAATGCTTGTGAATACTCCACGACTCTTTGGCAACCCCTTCCCATTATTCAACTCTAGGAATAAACGAAGCAATAACGGATTGTCGAGCTGGTCGCTCAATGAGCGATCATGATAGGTTAATTCTTCGTACGTGAAATTTGGTTTACGTCGCACTTTATCTTGTTTGTCGCTGACATATTTATTCCAAGCACCTTCAACTTCTACTTTATTTAATGGCTTTAACCAGTGGCAAGATTTCGCAATCAGGCTTTCCTCTCGAGCACCTTCATTGGCATCGCTATAAATAATAGCCTCATATTTTTCATCCGCTTGAGGCAATTCACTTTTGGTATTCACACGCCAACTCATTACAATTTTAATATGACCACCTTTGTATTTATCTAAAAATTGGATAATTGAATCAAAAAGGGCCTTTGAATTGGAATTTTCATTGGCTCCATCAATCAATATCATAATAGGGTTTTCCTGCTCGTAGGTAACGAATCCAGCATCTTCAAAGGAACTATCAGGAGAAAGATTTAGTCGATAACATAACTCCTCCCATATATCGGGGGTACGAAACCGATTTCCCCGAAGTAAAATAGTATCTAGTCCTCGTTCTTGATATTGACGATTCATTTCGACCAATAAATTCGTTTTGCCACTACCCGCTTCTGCTGCTAAAAAGAATAAACCTGCTCGAGCTCCAATCCAAGAGCGGAGAGCCAACTCAGCATCTTGCCGTTCCTGATATATTCCCTTGATTACTTTTTTCTCACTCAAAAGCGATTGATTAGTGGCTTCATTGTTTTCCTTTAAGAGAGCCTTCCAACTCACCTCATCCAAGTCTTTCATGAAAACAGGTTCTTGCTTTTCTTTTTCTCGAATCATCAGATTCAATTGCTCCAATACCTTTTCATTATTAGTTTCACCATGGACACTTTCCGGGCTAAAGAAGACGATGCGGCTACCTGTATTTTGTTCATATACCATTAATTTTGCTCGTTCTGAAACTTCTTTAATAAAGTATTCCCCAGGCAAAATAAAGAAGGGGACAATACTCAATTCTTGATTATCAGCGTTGAGCATGGCAACATTGCTTTTTAACTTTTGTCTGAGATTAACCTGGGTTATTTCATCTCCCATCAATCGCCAAGACACTGTTTTATCACTGCTGACGATGGTATAATTTTTACAGAAATCCATTTTTACCAAAAGTTCTTTCAACAATTCAAAGTTCTCTTCCCAAAGAACAGCACATTTTTGATCAGATGGAACGGTACCATGTCCGAGGTAATGATTACGAAAATTGATTAGTTGGCCAATGGCTGTTGTTCCATTTTTTTCGTAGGGCAACGTCTCCACCTCCTCGTAATACTTTGGCAATTCCTTTACAAACCATTGGTGATTATGTTCACCTAATGCTTGAATGGCACTACGCATAAATGCATTCCAATGCCCAAATTGAGGTCGATAAAGGAAGTTTTTAAATGCCCGATTAATTTCCCCAATTTTTAAATTACTATTGAAATATTCTGATGCTGTTAATAGTCCTACATATTTCAAATAATTAAGAAAAACCTCCTTTATTAAATGCAGCCGCTTAAAACTATTTTCTTCCTCTAAGGCTCTTTTATATGGGTGAGCTAGAAAATAAGGATAGGTTTCTATGATTTGGGTATCCAACTCATCCCAAGACCTGGCATCCACAAAACTCCGTGTTATATCCTGTTGAATACCTTCCATGGAAAGTTGTTCCAAAGAACTAAACAAATAGTTTTGAGATTGGTATTCAAGGCTAATCGAACCGTTGCAAGATTGTTCATATCCATGAAGACTTTCCCCCGTAGCAGTATCCTTAAATTGGAAAGTCTGACAGGTAAGCAGTGAATCAATGAATGTATCCAAAATTGGTTCATATGTTTCGTAAATCTTCCTACTCTCAATCTCTGAATAAACTGTCCCATGTCCTACATATTTATTTCTGAAATTGATCAACAATTCTATTGGAGTATTGGTCACATCAACTAGCTGCTTTTGTCCTTTTCCGTCAATAACCGTGTTTTTGACGGTCATTCTTTTTATTGAGGGTTGTTTCATGCTTTTTAATGAAACACCAAAAAGACTAGCGAGTTCAGGAGATAAAGCATTTGATTTTTGCTTGTCTAATTCTTGAATCAATTTCGCTATCGAAGAACTCCAAAGCCCATGACTATCTTTTGTCATTAGGGTCTCAATGGATTGTTCCAATGACTCATTGATAAGATTCTCTTGCTCAGCGATACTTATGATGGCATATCCGTACAATCTGAAAAAACCTAAAAGTACATCCGAGATCAAATGTAATTTTTTGAAATAATTGCTTGAGCAGCTCAGATTATATAATGGGTAAGAAATATGAACAGGTATTTCGCCCAATCGTTTTAATTGATTATTTTCTTCGTTGACTTTTAAATTCATCTCTTAATTTGATTAATATTGACATCAAATAATGGCTAAAGGGGAATCGACTTATTTTTCAACTTCATTCAGAATTGAAATCATTTCCGGGGAATACCAACTTTTATATTCAATCATGAAATCTTTAAGCACAACACTTATTTCTAATTGACCAACAATAAAATTTTTCCACCTTTGCCAAATATAATTCGGAATATTTTCTCTCTGTAATGTAACATTATCACAATAGTTCGCAATCATTTCGCAGCATATCAAGACTTGAACTTGATTTTCTGAATTAGGTTCAAGTTTTTTATTATGATAGAAATAGTCATAAAGAAATGGATTATCGTGAATCAATTTCAAAATTTCATAAGACAATCCACACAAGCTAGTATATGTCTCTCCGCGCGTTGCAAGAGCTTGCTGAGTAATTTGGCGTACAACAAAGTAAAAACCTATTATATTCACTATAATAGATGCAATTGATAGAATCGTATCAATATTCATAATTTTCTAAATCTTTAAATGAATTTTTAAAAATAATACTAAAATTGATTTCAGCCCAATTCCAACTTACAATACAATTTGTATCCCGGTTGAAATACTATAATAGTAATCAGAAATAGGTACCACCCTATTTGAATCATACATATGATCATAATGTAACTGGAAATTCACATGCTTTGAAAAATTAAAATTAAAATTGCAATCCCAAAACCACCTTGGTTTCATGAAATCATTTGTTAGAGGGAATTGGACAAACGAAATGGCAGAAAAGTCGATATTTTTTACAATTTGAAAGGCTGATTTTATATAGGTGTTAAACTTGAAAATATCTTTTCTAATGATGTCCGCATTGCTGGGAACTAAGCTTTCATTTACACCAACCCAATTCCATGTTTCTTGTTCTCTAAACACTCCAGTAGCCGTAATAAAATCAAAACCACTTTTTTCTATCCAACGTTGTCTTATGTTAAAACCCTCCAAATACCTACTTTCCATTCCCCAAGCTCCATTCCATTGGTATTGTAGAAAAAGTTCAGGGCTAAACTTTCGTGTATCATTATCTCGATACCTTAATTGTAGAATTCCCTCGTTTTGGATAAAAATTCCACCATTTGTGGTTAAATCATTTTTAACAGAACTAATTAATGCATAATTATTATTAAAAATACGGTCATATTCAAAGTTAGAGTTAAACTCTGTTACATTATTTTTTTGTTTGTCGGAGTTAAAACTAAATGTACCTGAAAGTATGTAATTACGATGAAGGGAGTCCGAAACAAGTTCTCTATCAATGACCAAAACCTGCCCAAAAAGAATATTTTGAATAAATAGCAATAGGATAACTATTTTTTTCATCTCATTGGGATTAAATTTATCTTTCTAATTGTTGCCCTAAATCTTTTAAATTTAATTGAAAAAAGATTTTTTAAACTAAAATACTCTTGGAGTAGGAGGGTAGGGAATAAAGGCTTCAAAAATCATCTCCAAACCACCAGCTACAAACTGGGTAATAACTAAAATAATTGTGCCTGAAATCAACGCTACCGCCACATTTTTGTTTTTGATTTCTTCAAATTCATTTAAGCCTTGGGTTAGCCAATTAAATAGAACAAATGATATGGATACTATTATGCCTGAAACGATTGTACTTACAACAAAAAATCCAGTAATGGTATAGCTTGCTCTACCCAATACTTCCTCTATTTGTAGCCCCATATTCATTAATCGATTCGTAAAATCGACAGCGGGTTGCAATGCGGCATTGACCATTTTGCCTACAGAAAATAAAACAAACGACAACAATACTCCAAACGCCATATTATCATATCGAATTTCCATTTTGTCTAAAAAAAGCTTTTTCATTAACCCAAAAACAAAAAAGCTAAGTAAGATTCCGTAAACTAAGCCTAAAACGACTTCTAATACGCCTAAATAAAGTGCAATGGTGTTCATAGTTTATACTTGTTTAATTTGTTATAGCAATATGCCACTTATCCATATCTGAAATTTCAGGTGATAATTCGCCAGGCTTAAAGCCGGGAGCGGTGGTTTCCCACACTAAATATTTTCTTTTTGCATTCCCTACATACTTTCCCCTCATTGGCAAATCAATTCCCAAAATACAATGTCCATACTCTTCACTAATTAACATGGCCACGGGGTATTTATATCGGCTCAATAACTCAAAACATAATAAGGACCTTGTGTCGCAATCCCCCTTGAGATTATGTAAAAACTCATAACCTCCTTGGATTCCAAACTTGATATTGGGTAAACATTCCTTTCCGTCTTTATGATATTGAATCAAGAATGAACTCCCACTTTCCTTAATCGCTTGTTGGCATGATTGATCATGAACCAGGACATAAGGAATGGTTTGAATTGATGTAACTATCGCTTCGGCTAATTGCTGGCGATCCCATTTATTTGCTGTATTTAAACTATCAAAAATATGGGCATAGGCATCAATAGTCTTTTCATCCTTTTTTACAAGTTCTTGATATACCTTAGAAATGTCGTCTGATTCATATTTATCCCTGAAGCTAAGTGATTTGTCGAATTGAGGATAAAATGTGAAATATCTGCCGGCTAATTTATTCACTTCATAATCTTGCCAATTGCGAACATGGAGTAGTGAATCACCCATCTTCAATATCTTGTTATTTTTAATAAATTCATCTTTTTGCGTATCATCATTTAACGTGTTGTTATTTCCACCAAGTAAATACCATAGCGCCATAATGGCAAGTAAACCTAGCAATAATCCTCCAATCAAATTAAATATCCGTTTTAATAATCCAAATCCAGAGGAAAAATAATTAAGCAAAACCCAAATAAATGTTACAATTGCCAAAAAATTTAGTAAGCCAAATTGCTTACTTATTAGAGCATATATTATTAATATGAATAAACCAATCAAAATAAACTTACTAAATGGACTCCATTTTCGGTCTTGTATAGATGACCTAGATTTATAGATGTCAATGGTGGGGCTTAATTCGTCTTTTTTATTGGTTGTCAGATTTGAATAACCAACGAAAAACCGCTTAAATGACCAAACTAAATAGATGATCCCGACAATCAATATTATAGGGAAAAATACACTACTAAAAAACAACCAAATCAATAATCCTAAGACTAGGAGTGATATCAAGAAATTCTTTTTCTCGGATTGAAAAAATGAATGAAGACGTGGATTATTTAATGTTAATTTAGTTGTGTCATCGACTAACACTTGTGGGTCACTTTCTACAATGCGGGTCCTAATTTGAACTAATTCTTGCTTATTTACAGTTTTTTTTTGAACTATAACGGGTGTTGTTACTTGAATTTTTCTCAAAAAATAGGCAGTGCCTTTTACAACATAATTATCGACATCATTCAGATGAACCTTTTGCAAAAATTCTACCTCATTAATTAATAATCCATTAATGTCTTCTTTAAATGCGACATCATCATGACTAAGCCCTTTTAACCTGATCTTTATATTAGGTAAAGTGCTGTCAAATTCCAAGTAAGGATTTTTACGTTCTAATTTAGGGTCAAATTCATCTAGAATTACCGCATTACTTATTTCAATATGCGATAATAGCACATCATTTACTTGCTTTGAACCAGTGGACAAATAAGTTTCATCAAAAGCTGATAATGCTTTAAAATCCCCTTTTACCCAAACATTTATTATTCTAATCGCCATTAATGTTGCTCAATAAATATGCGTTTTTTAAATCCTTGCTCGTTGTAAAATTTATACATCTTGGTAGCACCATCATCCATATTGACTAAATAGACTTCAGCGGTACAAATACCATATTTACCATTACTCAAAGCCTCAAAATCGATTATATTTTTACCATAACGCATGTTTTTCAAAACAACTTCTTGTTTGGCATTCAATACCTCAAGTGATTCTTCTAAGTCTCGTCCATTTAAACTTAATTTAATTTTATCTCCATCTTGCCGATTTGAGTCGAAAAATACTAGCTTGTAATTCCCTGGAGGAACGACAAATGTGGTATCTGAAAATTTATTCTTTTGTAGATTAACTAGTTTATCACTCTGTTCTATCTTTTCTTTACCTGTAGGTATGTCTAATTTTTTGTCATTCTTCATAGCATCATTCTTGGCACTATTCCAGGCATTACTTGAATAGTTTAAACAGCCTTTAAATAAAAATAGCATAAGAAATAGTAGCCCAAACATGCGTAATAATGGCCATAAACATCCAGCTCTCTGGAGTGATGGGATATCTGCTTTTGTATAAAATCCTGGAATAAATGGCAATAACCAAGAGAAACTAAAACAATTCATCAACAGTCCAAGACAGCCAATTCCTGGTTGAACTGGTGCACTCGAAACAACTTGAGTTTCAATTTCTGCAATCGGATTAGGAATGGGAAAAGGCGTTTTTTTTATTGCCAATGGCTTTGGATTGCCGACTTTAAAATACAATTCACCAGCGATCTCTCCGTAAGCAAAGCCGTCTTTAACTAATGAATAATTGAATACTGGATTTTTAATAAAGCATTCTGGACGATAAACGGATGTTCGTAAAAAATCTACATTATTAAAATAGAACTTATTAAATTGGATTGCTAATTGATCATCTAATGTAGCATGAAAATATGTCGATTTTTTCATTTCAACCAAAGTGGACTCCCAAAGTTCATTCGGGATAACTTTAGCATCTGAAATATTTATATCCTTGTAAAGGATAATGTCAAAAACACGTATCGAATTTTTTCGTTTATTTTTTAATATACTCGTTAATACTTGATTGTCAATGTGTTCTGGACCCTTAAAGAGGGCGATTACGTGACCATAGGCAAAAAATGAATCATCTACCTTTTTATTGTAAATTTCAGGAGTTATGTATGTACTCATGCTAATTCATTCGTTAAAAATGTATCTAACTGATTTTTCAAAGCCACTTTTTCAGACTTCAATTTCGCAATTGGCAAAAACGGATCATTACTATTTATTTGACCAAGTGAATACCCGTATGAATCGATTATTTTTTTTATTTCTTGATTTGATTTAATGAATTCTTCTTTAATAAAATCTATTGTTTTGTTTTCGAGTTTGATATCCAAATCAGATTCCGTCAACACCATTTGGTAACGTAGATAGAATGGATAAATAAATGTAAATACTAACAATCCAATCATTATAAGTGATAGGAAAATTAAATTTTTTAAAAAATGTTGAATACGATAAATTCCGTATTTGCTATATTGAACTGAAAGTTGGAGCTTACCTAATCCTACCTTGTATTCCGCATCTAGTTCATTAATTCTATTAGGTATGTTATTTAACTCATGATTATGCAGTAAGTCCCAATCCATTATCTGCTTCTCTATAATCGTTAAGTCAACTTGCAAGAAGCTTTTATGGAATTCATCCGGGGCTTTTTCGATTTTTGTAAGTAATTCAATTTTATTTTTTTCAATTTGCAAGCGATCTGACCGAAGTAAGTTTAATTGATTTCTTAAGTCGTCAATTTGATCTCCATATAAACTTGGATAAGCTTTTTCATAATTGTGAATAATTTCCTGCCCATGAATTTCTTCTAAATTCGGATAAAATAGCATGCTTAAACCCAAGGTTAAACCACAAAAAATAGTAAAGGAAAACCCAATGATATAAGTTATTCGAAGAATTATACTTGTAATTAGTTGGGATTTTTTGGGTACAGAATCATATGTCACTTCCGATACATCGATCTTAGTTTTGCCAATTATGATCTGCGAATTAGTCAAAACTTTGTTTTCTCTTTTTAAATAACTCAATCTGCGGAAACCAGAGAGTAAAATAAGGGTAATAGAAATATAGATAAATGTAAATAATGCTCCCGTAATAAATCCCATGATCCATGAAAAGGAAATGAAATAAAATAGAATAATCGCACTGCAGAAAAATACAGTAAATTGAATTTCTAACCAAAGTAGAATTTTCTCTACTTTGGCTAAATCATTAACATTTGGCAAGATTTTTCCACCAAATGTTAATGAATCTACGATTAAATATCTAAGGAGTTTCAAGTTATTTATAAGAATTTCGCTGGGTTATCTTTAATCTCAGAGTTCATCTGGTTTGTCCAACTTTCGTTTGCGCCCTTAGCTACATCAGACATGGCATCAACTTGTAAATACTTGTATTCTACAACAGCTTTTTCACCTTCTATATGAGGAGGCAATTCAATAATTCCTGACTTGGCTAAAATCAACTTCTTCTTATTTTCTTCTAAATAATCATATGGACCTTTAATCATCATTAATTTAAAGAAAATAGGTCCTGTTTCAATCATCAATAGAAGTGCCATAATTACCCATGGAACCAAGCCCCCAATCTCATGAGAAATGTGAATTCTTGCCAATAATCCATCAAGCTGATTTTTTCTTTTAACATTTTCTTTCTTTAAATCTTCGCGCTCTGACTCAATATTTTGAACTTTTTCCCGATAGATAGTTGCATTTTTCTGTAAACGCTCTATTTCAGGTTTTGCTGCCTCGACTGATTGCAAACGCTCCAATTCTAATTTATCTAAATTTGCTTTTTTACTTCGGTATGCAGGTCCCATCCCAACAGAACCATTCGCCGTTTTTCCAGCAGCCTCATCATCCAATGCTTTCATTTGATCTTTCAATTCCAAACGACGTAACTCAAAATAGGCTTGCTTATCTTTTATTTCTTTTTCTACTTTATCTAATTGGACTTTCCAAGAAGAAGCTTTCTTATTGATGATCGTATCAGATTCAGCATTCAACTTTTCCAAATAGGCATTTTGCTTGCTCTGTAATTCTGCATCAATTTCTGATTGCATGATGCGAATCTCTAAAGGAGCTGACATTGTAACTCCAATAATAACGGCCATAATTATACGTGGAATTGCATTCACTAATTCTTTGAACGAAATGCTATCTTTCCCATCTCCTTTACCTGTCGAAGAAATAATAAATCGGTCTAAATTAAAAATCATCAAACCCCAAACAATCCCTCCAATAATGGAGCCAATTACAGTCCCAACAAATAAAGTATTGTCTATGGCATCTCCCTTTGGCGAAAAAATTGTGTAAAAAGCATAGCCGGCAGAAAAAGCGGCTAAAATTCCGGTGGCTAGTACGATTCCACCAAGTCCTGCATATTTTGAATGATCAGAGGGAGGACAATGTTTGTCTAATAATTCGACATCTGCACCAGCGCAATTCCACAAGAAACGAAGAAATCGACGATTATTAGGTACTTCGTTTATTAAGCTTGAATCAGTTTTTTGTTCTGTTAACATAATGAATTCATTAGGGATTTAATTGAGACAAATCAATTGTATTAATACTTTTTAATTCTAAACAAGTAATATTTATTTTATTGGGTTTGTTTTCTATTCTTGACCCATCAATACTTAAATTTTTTATTTCAATTTGAGGCATTACTGCAGGTTTGATAGCGAGTTTTTCCTGAAAGGCAATAATTAATTCGGGAATTATAACTTCATTTTCAATTAATCTAACTTGCTTAATTTGAAATGGAGACCACTGAATTTTCCATACCCAGTTTTCCATTAATATTTCTTGAGGAAATACTAATTCATATTGGAAAGATTGCAAATTGTAAGACGAAAAACGAATGAAGATAAATGGAAATGCAAATAGGGAAAACTTGAACTTGCTGGATACAAAAACTAATTTCATTTGCTAGAATATTTTTTTAAATTTAACGATATATTTCCCAACGTTGAAACTTAAATAGTTTTATTTATTTAACGGTTATAAAACAATAGAGCTTTTAAATTGAATTTTCAGTGGATATCTTAAAATTAACTTTGATTTTATCCTTCTTATTTTTCAACTATTTAGCAATCACATTTTTATTCTTATTCACTCGTAAATGTAAAATTTATCCATGTACCTTTGTGAAATTTTATAGCTATTTATGATTAATACAATAACCTTTGCTGTCGGTGGTGATCACGCTGGCTTTGAATATAAAAATGATTTAATTCAATATTTAAAGGAACAAGGTATCGAAGTAAAAGACTTTGGTGCCTATTCATTGGATTCTGTGGATTATCCTGATTTTGCTCATCCTGTGTCTGATTCGGTAGAAAAAGGGGAGGTGAGTTTTGGTTTATTGTTGTGTGGAAGTGCCAATGGAGTTGCTATTACCGCAAACAAGCATCAAGGTATTCGCGCAGGTTTGGCTTGGAATACGGAAGTAGCCTCGTTAATACGCCAACATAATGATGCCAACATCATTTGTTTACCTGTCCGTTTTATTTCTTTAGAAGAAGCTAAAGCATGTCTTCAGATATTTATTGATACGCCATTTGAAGGCGGAAGACACCAAGGCCGTGTAAATAAAATTTCTTGCTGTTAATCTATTTGATTCTTTTGTAAAGATTTGGTTCAATTAATTGATACTGGTTATTTATTTGAGGTAAATACCGACTAATTATTTGAAATTTATTCGTCGGGTCATATATGTAGCTTGGTGTATCTTTTTGTAAGAAATCCGAAATGGAAATGACATTTTTATATTCATTGATACCACTGAAGATAAATTGCGATAATTCCCAATTGATGAATGGCCCCACCATGATATTTGCTTGGTATTCTTCAATTTGAGGACCTAATACCATTAATTTCTCATTTCTTATCTTCAATTTATTGTTTGTTAATCGATCCAAATCTTTGGTGGAAAATTGGACATTCAAACTGACGGCTGTTCCAATTATTAATGCCCAAAATATCAATTCTTTTTTCCAATTCTCACGATAGATGTAAAATGTATTTAGCCCAAAAAGCACCATACATGGCATTATGAAAACTAAATTGGCTCTTGATAAACTTGGTAATGTGAAAATGGAAAGGATGGAGAAAAGGAGAAAGATTAGATTACTTTGAAAGACTTTTTGAGCATGCGCTTTGATTTTCTTACTACGGCTAACTCCCCATAAACCCAATAAACCAAATACAATCGCGGGTGAAAATACAATGAAAATTTGTTGCCAGTCCCGAATATTAGGTGCTTGATACGAAAAAGCAGATTTTTTAAAAACCTCTAACATGAATGTTAGGTTGCCATTGTACATAAAAACGATGGCTGTTAAAACAACCACAAATAAATATCCGACAAAGGTTAACAATACTTGCCGTATCGTAATACCTGTGTAGAATATTAGGCTTAATAAGGCCCAAAATATAAATATGGTGTAACTCAAATAGAAAATACTGGCAATTCCGATAAAAATACCAATAAAAAATACACCATCATTGGTTTGAATACGTGTTTGCTGAGAGGTAATTTCCCGCCAAGCTAAAAGTAAAAAGGTTAATCCAATCAAGGCAGGCGTCGGAACAAAAAACTCAAAGGATAAGTGAAAAGTTAGCAAATAAATGATCATTGGAATTAATCCAATTCGAGGAAGTACATGGTGCTTACCCAAGGTTTGTTGGAAAACCCAAGCTTGAATACCAACAATAGCGGCAGCAATAAAAATGTTCCAACTTATAGGGATGGATAAATAACCGAGTAATCGATAAAATAATGCTGAAAATGGACTCGTATTATCTTTTATTTCGGCATAAAGTTGGAATCCTTGGTTGAGTTTATTGCCCAAAAGATGGTATTTGAATTCCCATGGAAAAGGGGATAATTGTAAGAAATAGACAGAATAGATTCCTGCAGCCCATAAAATCAGACTAGTAATAAGCGCAAATCGGTAATTTGATTTTAATAATTCAAACATATTTTTCTTTTCGACTTGCTAAATTACGGTGAATCCAATTATTATTGTGAAATTTGTAAAATTTTTGACAAGTAAAGAAAAGGAGAAATTATGGAAAGTAAACGTCAACAAAAATTTGGAAGACAAATTCAAAAAGATTTAAGTGAAATATTTCAGAAGGATTTCAAAGAAATTACGGGAAAAGGGATGCTTACCATCACAGATGTTAAGGTCAGTCCCGATCTTTCTTCTGCGAGAGTCTATTTAAGTTTTCTATTGGTTGACAATCCAACCCAAGTGGTACAAGCTTTAGAGGATAATAATAAGTCGATACGTACGGTTCTAGCCAATAAAATTCGTCATCAAGTACGAATCATCCCATATTTATCGTTTTTCTTAGACGACACGGCAGAATATGCGGCTAAAATAGATGCCTTGTTTGAAGGATTAGTCATTCCGCCAGCAACCGATGATGAATAAATAGTTTAATTGAATTTCCGTGAATTTACCTTTATTTATTGCTAAAAGATATTTTTTTACAAGAACTAAGGCGAGTTTCATCACCTTTATTTCTCGGATTTCTATGATTGGCGTAGGAGTGGAGGTAATGGCTTTGATTCTCATTTTATCGGTATTTAATGGTTTAGAGGATTTTCAAAAAGGCTTATTTCGGACCTATGATCCTGATTTGAAAATTATTCATCAAAAAGATAATCGTTTTTCTTTCTCACCTACACAAATACAACAATTACGTAAATTACCGGAAATTAAATTCATTAATCCTGTTTTAGAGGATCAAGCCCTTATTCGTTATGGTGGTAAACAATTGGTGGTACGATTAAAGGGTGTCACGGATGAGTTTCTGAAAGCAAAACGTTTAAAGGCACAAGTGACCGAAGGTGATTATTTGCTCAATGATTACGATCGTAATTTTGGTCTAGTGGGTTTAGGTGTTTTTTTAAGTATGGGAATGAGTTTTGAGGATGTATTTACTCCCATTGAAGCCTGGTATCCCAACCATCAATCGTTGAAAAATTTTTCCATTAATTCGGAAGCCGCCAGAAGTAATGTTTTTTTTCCCGGAGGTGTACTTGAAGTAGAACAAAATTTTGATAACCAAATGGTCATTGTTCCATTGAATTGGATGGAGCAGTTGGTGGGATCTGAAAATCAATTTTCAGGCATTGAATTAATGCTACAAAATGAAGATCAATCCCTTGAAGTCAAAAAGAATATTCAACAAATTTTAGGTTCCTCTTTTGAAATACAAACACGTGATGAACAACATGCTATCTTGTTGAAAGCGATTAAAATTGAAAAATTATTTGTTTTCTTAATCATGGCCTTCGTTATGGGAATTGCCTCATTCACCTTATTTTATGCACTTTCTTTGTTGGTAATTGAAAAGAAAAAGGACCTTTTTACGATGTTAGCCATGGGAATTACCAGAAAACAATTATTTCAAACTTTTCTGCTAGTAGGGATTTTGATAAGCTTCTCTGGAGCCTTTTTAGGAATGTTTTTAGGATTCGGTTTTGCTTGGATGCAAGAAACATTTGGTATTATTTCCTTGGGTATACCCAATGCCTTAATTGATGCTTATCCGATTAAAATGGAAGTAGCAGATTTTATTTGGACCACTTTAATAGTTGTCATCATTACTTTTTTAGCGTCGATATTTCCAGCCTATAAAGCAGTCCAAATTACATTTACGTCTAAGACTCAATAACTGGATTAAATTCCCCTTCCCATTTAGAAACGACGCAAGTTGCGACTCCGTTTCCTGCAACAGAAGTAACGGTTCTGCCCATATCCAAGAAAGGATCAACTCCTAACAATAAGGCAATTCCTTCGGCAGGTAAATTAAACATGGTTAAAGTGCCAGCAATAATCACCAACGAAGCTCTAGGTACTCCAGCAATTCCTTTGGACGTAATCATCAGCGTTAACAACATCGTTATTTGTTGTTCTAAACTCAGTTGAACTCCATATGCTTGTGCAATAAATCCTGTAGCGAAGGTCATATAAAGCATGGATCCGTCCAAATTAAAACTATATCCCAAAGGCAAAACAAAGCCCACAATTCTTCGGCTGCATCCAAATTTCTCCAAGGCCGCAATCGTTTGAGGAAAGGATGCTTCTGAACTAGCTGTGGAAAACGATATTAGCAAAGCTTCTTTTAAAGCGGTTAATAATTTCCAATAAGGGATTTTGTTGACCGCGCAAATGATCCATAAAATAACGGTGGTAAAAAATAAGAGTCCACCTAAAAAGCATAACATCAAATAACCATAGCTAATCAAAATGCTCAATCCTTTATTGGCAACTACGGTGGTCATCGCTGCAAAAACGGCATAAGGCGCCACTTCCATGACATAGTTGACCATTTTAAAAACAACCTCAGCTAAATTTTCTATGACATGTATCAATTTTTTGCCCGTCTCACCAATGGATCCTAAAGCCACTCCAAAGAAAAGGGAGAAAATGACAATCTGTAAAATTTCATTCTCCGCTAATGCTTTGAAAAAGCTATCTGGGAATATGTGTAAAATAAAATCTTCCAAGGTTTTGACTTTGGAACCGTCAATACCTGTATCTGTGCCTGCTGCGGGTTTTGGCCAACTTTGTAAACTTCCTGGCTTGGTAACATTCACAACCACTAAGCCTGTTAACAAGGATAAAATAGTAGCAAAATAAAAATAGCCGATGGTTTTGATTCCAATACGGCCCACAGCTTTGAAATCACCTAGTTTGGCGATGCCAACAACCAAGGTGCAAAATACCAAAGGACCTACGATCATTTTGATTAATCGCAAGAAAATTTTAGAAATAACCTGGAATTTAGCAGCCCATTCGTGGCTAACTTCTACACTAAAATTCAAAAAGAAAAATTCTCCAATGATAAGTCCAAGGACAAACCCAATAATAATTTTATTCGTTAAGCTTAATTTCATAAGATGTTGATAAGAGTTTTTTATAAATAGGTATACGGTAAAGAATCATTCCATAGAATAAAGGAAACAACAGGTAATCCAATAATACAAACTTTGATTTGTATTCGATGGAATCTACTACTGCGCTAGTGGAAGCACTCAGCATTTTTACACCATGTGTATGTTCCCAAAATGTTAAACCAAATGGCATTTTCATCCCTTTGTCGGTAAAATAATTGAGGTTTTCCGTTTCTTTATTGTCAATAATAATGGAACTCCAAGTGGTTTGCCATATCCCAAAATCCATTCTCAACGCTACATGGTCATTTATTTGACATCCATCAAAAGTTTCAATCTTTACGATGGGGAAGGGTGGAGAAAGTTTGGCTAATAAATTTCGATCAAATTGCTTCCAAACATGATTCATATTGGCTTTGATGTCTGTTTGGATGCTAAATTTGGGCATATCTTTTAAATAGAAAAAATAATTTTTATGAGAGTTGTCAATATTTTTTTCACTCCTAAAATTAAATAAGATCCCCATTTTTGAATGTTATTGGCGGATTGTTCAGACTCTTTGGAGGTATCTTTTTTTTCCTCTAAATCGGATGGATATTTAGATGATAAGGAATTAATAGGGTATTTATTTTTAAGCGAGTCAGAAGTAATCTGTGTATTTTGTTTAGCCTTGATGGAATTATATTCAATCAATCCAAAGCTACTCGTTGTGATAAAAACAAAAAGAATAATGATTTTGATGGATAGGTTTTTCATAGATGTTTATTTTTTTAATTTTTGTTTAGCGGTTTCTAATTTTTGACCTTGAATAACAACGGAATCCTCACTTGATTTCAAATCCAATTGATTTTGAACTTGATTAGCTAAAATCTTTTCTTTAGCTAATTTTGCTTCATCTAGGCGTAAATTTAACAAATCAGTTTGACGTTTATTGGCTTCTAATTCACGAACTAATCGTTCAGCATATCGTTGGTTTTTGGTTTTTGTTTTAATTAATTCATTTAATTTTTTCTCTTCCAATCGGGCAGCTTCTTCTAATTGAGCCAATTTAACGAAATTGTCTAACCAAATACTTGCTTCTCGATAACTAGGATGTCCAGATTTGATGTAATTATCAGTTCCCAATGGAATTGCAATAAATAATCGTACACGATTTTTCTCTTCGGTTATTTTGGAAAGCACAGTAAACTCATTTTCGGAAATCGATTTTACCTTGGTGTTATTCGAAATAATGGCTCCATTTCGGCCTTTTTCTACATTCCCAAACTCATTTAAGTATTTTTTCCAACTTTCAGTCACATCTTCTTCTGCTGCATTGATGTAAGTGTAAAATCCTTCTTTTTTAGCACTTTCGATTTCAGAAATTCCGGAAAAAGTTTGTCCCAATGATAAGAAAGAAATAAGAAAAAGAATACAGAAGTTGATTAAGTGTTTCATGATATGATTATTATAATCCTATTAACGGATTTTAATGAGCAAAGGTATATTATTTGTTGAATTTTAGAAATTATTATTGGACTTTCCTGCAAATTGCTACTTCATTTTTTCCTGCGAAATTTTGATAGGCTAAAATGCTTTTATCTCCACCATCACCTAATTTCCATTTTTTCCTTAATTCAACACTCGACTGTGGAAAATTTCGGGTTATGATATTTCCCCTTTTTTCCGGAATATAATCATTGATCCATTTTGTATCAGCTGTTCCTGCCGTTAAGACCTGAAAAATTTTACCTGGAAAATTTTCGATGATTTGATCCGATGTGTATAAATGTGTGTGCTGTGAAATTTTTTCAACTCCCAATTGACAGATACTCTTAAAAAATCCAGCCTTCATCAATCCTGGATGTGCTTCATAGAGATATCTTTTTGCTTGGGAAAAAGTTGTCATTTGTTCTTTTTCAAAAGCTCTAGTTTGTGAAAAAATAAATGGATTTTCACGACTTAATTCAATCACATGAATCAGGGCATGCTCACTGGCATTTTTAGTCTTTTTGAAAAGTAATTCTTTGACCTCGCCTTTTAAAGCTACCACATAGACCTCATCCACACCATTTAATTCATTTACTGCACGATCAATATCTAATAATGGACTTGTTTTTATCAGTAAATTCAATCCTTTGTCAATGAATGGTAATATTTCCATCACATTCGGCTGACAATCTTTGAACAATAATACTTTATCTCCATGTACATTCCTTCTAGCTGGATCTAAATAAACATAATCAAAATCTTCGTAATGTTTATGTAGGTAGGAGATTCCGTCTGTGTGATGATGCTTAATTTGATTAGGAAGTAATATTTGATGATTGTATTGCGAAATTTTCACTAAATCTTCTTGCTTTTCTACATAATCTACTTGATTTCCAGCTTTGGCAAAGGCCCAAGCATCCACGCCCATACCACCTGTAATATCAATTATTCTCCCAGAAATCAAACAGGCTTTAAACTGACTTGTTTGTTCTGAGGAGGATTGTTCCAAGGAAATATTGGCTGGAAAAAATAGGCTTGGTTGGGCAACCCATGTAGGAAGTTTGTCTTTTAGCTTTTGCCTAGCATGAATTTGATGCACGACCTTTTGGAAATCAACTGAATCAATTTTCTTCTTTTTCAAGGCAAGTTGAAATGGATCAATCAGAAGATTTTCTTCAATAAATAAGATTTCAGAATCATTTAACATTCAACAAAAATAATTCTTTTTATTCACAAGGATTAATTTATCCATTTTTAATAGAATGAATTTGATTTTATTGTAAATTCAGCCATAATTTTAAAACTATGCCTCTTTATTCACTAACAATTAATTCAAAAAAGCATCGAGTAGATGTAGATGCTGAGACACCCTTACTGTGGGTTATTCGAGATATCGTCGGTTTAAATGGTACCAAATTCGGTTGTGGGATGGGACTTTGTGGAGCTTGTACCGTTTTAGTGAATGGAGAACCCATTCGTTCCTGCTCAACGCCCGTTTCCACTGTAAAATCAGTCGATAAAATTGTTACTATAGAAGGCTTATCTGCTGATAATCAACATGCTGTTCAACTAGCTTGGATCAAGGAACAAGTTCCACAATGTGGATATTGTCAAAGTGGTCAAATACTCGCAGCAGCTTCTTTGTTAGCCAAAAACACGCAACCAACTGATGATGATATAGACCAAGCCATGGCCGGTAATATTTGTCGATGCGGAACGTATAACGATATGCGTAATGCTATACATGTAGCAGCCAAAGCAATCAATCAATCTAAAAAAGCTAAATAAATTATACAGAGATGAACACAAATAACGCCAATTCTCGTAGAGATTTTATTAAAAAAAGTGCTTTTTCAGTCGCTTTTTTAGCTTTAGGATTTTCAGGTAAATCTCAATCAAATACCCTTAAAAAGCTTTCTAAGGTGTCCAATATGGCCATTGAAATGAATCCTTATATTTTGATTGATGAATTAGGTCAAGTTACGCTATACAATGCTAGGCCAGATATGGGTCAGGGTACTTTTCAAGCATTACCGATGTTGATTGCAGAGGAATTGGAAGTTCCAATGTCTTCTGTGAATGTGGTGATGTCGGATGGTTCTGCCAAATTTGGGTCTCAATTATCGGGTGGCTCTTCATCTATCCGTACTCGTTGGATTCCCATGCGTACTGCCGGAGCAGCCGCTAAAGAGATGTTGATTCAGACTGCTGCCAAAAAATGGAATATTTCGGTAGCTGATTGTTATGCCAAGGATGCCAAAGTTTATTCAAAAAAGTCTAATCAGAGTTTCTCTTATGGCGAATTGGTCGAAGAGGCCTCTCATTTGCCTATTCCAGGTAATCCAAAATTAAAATCAGCCAATGAATTTACTCAAATAGGAAAATCTTTGCCAAGAGCGGATGTACCAATGAAAGTAAATGGGACGGCAATTTTTGGTATGGATGTAAAACTTCCTGGAATGTTGTATGCTGCGATTGCACATGCACCTATGATTCATGCCAAAGTGAAATCTTATAATGGAGAAAAAGCGATCGCACAAAAAGGTGTCAAGTTTGTGCTGAAAACAGAACGAAAAATGCCTCATGCCAAAACAGAGGCGGTAGCTGTTTTAGCCGACACCTATTTTGCAGCACTAAAAGCAAAAAAAGCCCTAACAATTGAATGGACTTCGGAAGAAGCACCTGATATGAATACAGATGCCTATTTCCAAAAATTGGAAAAAGCAGGTAAGGAGAAAGGGTATGAATACAAAGATGCCAAAGTCGGCGAATTTGATAAAGCTATTTTGATTTCAGATAAGGTGCTCGAGGCGAATTATCAGACTCCATTTTTGGCTCATGCACCCATGGAGCCCGAAAATGCAACGGTATTTGTGCAAGATGGACAAGTAGAAGTTTGGGCACCAGTTCAAGGTCCTGACGCTTTACTGACTGAATTGGCTCAATATTTACAAATCAAACCTGAAAATATTAAAATCAACGTTACTTTTTTAGGAGGTGCCTTTGGCCGAAAAGCGTATTACGATTATGTATTGGAAGCAGCTAATTTATCCAAACAAGTCAATGCTCCTGTCAAGGTCATTTGGACCCGTGAGGACGATACCCAACAAGGGCCGTTTAGACCAGGAATGTTATCTGCTATGAAAGCAGGTTTAAATGAGCAAGGTGATATTTTAGCTTTTGAACATAAATTAAATGGAGCGTCTATTTTAAATCAAGTTTTCAGAGCACCTCTTGGTGAAGGACCTGATCCTTGGGCTGGGGAAGGGATCAATCTTGAAGATAGTCCATATGCTTTTCCCAATCGACGAAATTCCTTCAATTTGGTACAAACCAAAATTCCAATTTTGTGGTGGCGTTCGGTCTATGCCTCCACCAATTTGTTTGGACAAGAAAGTTTTCTAGATGAGATAGCCAATTTGACCAAAAAAGATCCTTTGGATCTTCGTTTAAACATGTTGAAAGACCATCCAAAGTTTACGGCCATATTGAATAAATTAGCTGAAATATCCGATTATCGTAATCGCAAGAAACGTGGAGAAGCGATTGGTATTGCTATTTCAAGATCATTTGCTAGTTCGGTAGCACATGCATTTTTGGTAGAGAAAATAGGCGCAGGAGTAAAAATAAAGAAGGTGTTTTCTGTTATTGATTGTGGCATTGCCTTAAATGAAAGAAATATTATTGCTCAAACGCAAAGTAATATTGTGATGGGATTAACGGCAGCCATTAAAAATGAAATTACCGTGAAGAATGGTGAAACCCAGCAAAGTAATTTTCATGATTATGCGGTGTTGAGACAAGGAGAAATTCCGACAGTTGAGGTTTTTGTGATGAAAAACGAAGATCTACCAGGTGGGGTAGGTGAACCAGGTTTACCACCTGTCGCTCCTGCTTTATGCAATGCCATTTTCTTGGCAACAGGAAAACGAATTCGTAAATTACCTTTTGATATAAATCAAATTTAAGATGATACAAGGGCTAATTTTAGCTGCTGGAACCTCTTCCCGATTGGGTCAAGCCAAACAATTGTTGGAAATAAAGGGTCAAAGTCTGTTGGAATTAGCCATTTTATCTTTGTTGAAAAGTACTCCGCATGTTTTAGTTCTTTTAGGGGCTGAAACAACTAAGTCAATCGAAATTATTCAACGTTTACAGGTCACTCACAAAGAATTATCCTATTTTGTATGTGAGTCCTTTTTGTCGGGCATGGGAAGTACCTTGTCGGAAGGACTCAGGTATTTAAAGTCGGAGCAACCCGTTTTAATTCATTTGGTCGACTTACCCTTGGTGAATGAAAATCATTTTAACACCCTCATTGATCATCATTTGCAACAACCTGAAAAGGCCATCATCAGTTCCTTTCGTGGGCAATCTGCCCCACCTATTTTGATTCCAAGCCACTTTCTTTCTTTGTTTTTTGAATGGCAAGGAGAAAAAGGCCTTGGTCAATTTTGGAAAACAAATCCGCAATTATGTGAAATTGTTGATTTCGATGAAGATTTCAAAGATGTGGATACGATGGAGGATTATTGGGAGGTAATAGGTATTAGGTAAAAGGTAATAGGTAAAAGGTAATAGGTATGTACTTGCCTGAATTTGGTTGTCACTTTTCTTTCAACTTTCAGGTTTATTTAGTTTAAAGTTAATAATTTATTTCTTGGTTGTTCGGGATTAA
>NZ_JBPXKA010000013.1:0-51152 GCF_054558485.1 Aquirufa sp. ROCK2-A2 | reverse complement strand
TATTGGTTGCGTCTGGCGCACCAGCAGCAACGCTTCGATCCACATAAAAAGTGGTGGCCAATTTGGTGGAATTATCTCCAGCTGATTGAGTAACGGCTGTGGTTCCTGTTGGCAAAGTAGGAGTTCCTGTAAAAGTTGGAGAAGCCAATGAAGCCTTTAAAGCCAAAGCCGTATTGACCGAACTTGTATCAGCCTTGGCGGCTAATGAAATTGTAACATCTGTGGCATTTGCTTTTAAGGCAAGGGCGGTATTGACCGAACTTGTATCAGCCTTTAGGGATAAAGCTGGAACAGTGGGAGCATCCGCCGTTCCAGCTAAATCACCTGACAATCGTATTTTACCTAAAGTTGTATTAGTGGCATCTGTCATACCAGCCGCTGCCCAGCTTGCTGTCCCGGCGGCATTTATCGTTAAAACTTGACCGGATTCGTTATTGTGGGCGTTTGGATAGGTCACCGTTCCCGCTGTGAGGGTACCGCTGGTTTTTACATCAGTGACATTAGTGTTTCCTAGTTGAATGGTGTTGCTAGCGCTCACTATAGCTCCATTCCCTATTGCTGTCGCATTGGTTAAGGTACCAGATGCAACATTTGCCCCGTATCCAATTGCTGTGTTATTTGAACCTGTGGTGTTACTTAATAAAGTTGAATGGCCTAATACTGTGTTATAAGAACCTGTTGAGTTATTAAAAAGAGATGACCTGCCGTATGCTGCATTATAAGAACCTGTTGTGTTATTAAAAAGAGATCCCTGGCCGAATGCTGAATTTTCTAAACCTGTTGTGTTATTAAAAAGAGCAGTTGTGCCGCTTGCTGTATTACTAGAACCTGTTGTGTTTTTATAAAGAGCATATACGCCAGTTGCTGTGTTAGTATTACCAGTTGTGTTTACAGGAAGGGCATTTACTCCAATTGCTGTGTTAAATTCTTTATTCCCACCACCTTTCCCAACAGTCAATCCATTTACAATAGCATCTTTTGAAAATGTTGTTGTCTCTGAAAATGTTTTTGAAGCTGTTATTGTTTGTGCAGTATTGGTAGTTACATAATTAGTTAGATCCGTGGAATTGGCTTTTAGAGCTAAAGCCGTATTAACCGAACTTGTATCGGCTTTTGCGGCTAGCGAACTACTAACATCTGAGGAATTTGCTTTCGATGCAAGTGCGGTATTGACCGAACTTGTGTCGGCTTTTGCGGCTAGCGAACTACTAACATCTGTGGAATTGGCTTTTAAAGCCAAAGCAGAATTGACCGAACTTGTATCGGCTTTTACAGCAAGAGAGTTACTAACATCTGAGGTATTTGCTTTTAAAGCTAAGGCCGTATTGACTGAACTTGTATCGGCTTTAGCGGCAAGTGAATTACTAACATCTGAGGCATTTGCTTTTAAGGCAAGGGCGGTATTGACTGAACTTGTATCGGCTTTAGCGGCAAGTGAATTACTAACATCTGAGGCATTTGCTTTCAATGCAAGGGCGGTATTGACCGAACTTGTATCAGCCTTTAGGGATAAAGCTGGAACGGTTGGAGAAGCGGCTGTTCCAGCTAAATCGCCAGCTAATTGGATTTTACCTAATGAGCTATTGGTTGCGTCTGGCGCACCAGCAGCAACGCTTCGATCCACATAAAAAGTGGTGGCCAATTTGGTGGAATTATCTCCAGCTGATTGAGTAACGGCTGTGGTTCCTGTTGGCAAAGTAGGAGTTCCCGTGAAAGCTGGAGAAGCCAATGAAGCCTTTAAAGCCAAAGCCGTATTAACCGAACTCGTATCAGCTTTTGCGGCTAGCGAAATACTAACATCTGAGGTATTTGCTTTTAGAGCTAAGGCAGTATTGACAGAACTTGTGTCGGCTTTTGCAGCTAAACCTGGTACAGTTGGAGAAACGGCTGTTCCAGCTAAATCGCCAGCTAATTGGATTTTACCTAATGAGCTATTGGTTGCGTCTGGCGCACCAGCAGCAACGCTTCGATCCATATAAAAAGTGGTGGCCAATTTGGTGGAATTATCTCCAGCTGATTGAGTAACGGCTGTGGTTCCTGTTGGCAAAGTAGGAGTTCCTGTAAAAGTTGGAGAAGCCAATGAAGCCTTTAAAGCCAAAGCCGTATTGACCGAACTTGTGTCGGCTTTTGCGGCTAGCGAACTACTAACATCTGTGGAATTGGCTTTTAAAGCCAAAGCAGAATTGACCGAACTTGTATCGGCTTTTGCGGCTAGCGAACTACTAACATCTGTGGAATTGGCTTTTAAAGCCAAAGCAGAATTGACCGAACTTGTATCGGCTTTAGCGGCAAGTGAATTACTAACATCTGTGGCATTTGCTTTTAAGGCAAGGGCGGTATTGACTGAACTTGTGTCGGCTTTTGAAGCTAAACCTGGAACGGTTGGAGAAGCGGCTGTTCCAGCTAAATCGCCAGCTAATTGGATTTTACCTAAAGAGCTATTGGTTGCATCTGGCGTAGCAGCCGCAACGCTTCGATCCACATAAAAAGTGGTGGCCAATTTGGTGGAATTATCTCCAGCTGATTGAGTAACGGCTGTGGTTCCTGTTGGCAAAGTAGGAGTTCCTGTAAAAGTTGGCGAAGCCAAAGGAGCCTTTAAAGTTAAAGCTGAATTGACCGAACTTGTATCGGCTTTTGCAGCTAGCGAAATACTAACATCTGAGGTATTTGCTTTTAAAGCTAAGGCCGTATTGACCGAACTTGTGTCGGCTTTTGCAGCAAGAGAATTACTAACATACGTGGAGCTGGCTTTTAAAGCCAACGCCGTATTGACCGAACTTGTATCGGCTTTTACAGCAAGAGAGTTACTAACATCTGAGGTATTTGCTTTTAAAGCCAAAGCCGTATTGACTGAACTTGTATCGGCTTTAGCGGCTAGCGAACTACTAACATCTGAGGAATTTGCTTTCAATGCAAGTGCGGTATTGACCGAACTTGTGTCGGCTTTTGCGGCTAGCGAACTACTAACATCTGTGGAATTGGCTTTTAAAGCCAAAGCAGAATTGACCGAACTTGTATCGGCTTTAGCGGCAAGTGAATTACTAACATCTGTGGCATTTGCTTTTAAGGCAAGGGCGGTATTGACTGAACTTGTGTCGGCTTTTGAAGCTAAACCTGGAACGGTTGGAGAAGCGGCTGTTCCAGCTAAATCGCCAGCTAATTGGATTTTACCTAAAGAGCTATTGGTTGCATCTGGCGTAGCAGCCGCAACGCTTCGATCCACATAAAAAGTGGTGGCCAATTTGGTGGAATTATCTCCGGCGGATTGAGTGACGGCTGTAGTTCCTGTTGGCAAAGTAGGAGTTCCTGTAAAAGTTGGAGAAGCCAAAGGAGCCTTTAAAGCTAGAGCAGAATTGACGGAACTTGTATCAGCTTTTGCAGCTAATGCATTGGTAACATCTGTGGAATTGGCTTTTAAAGCTAAAGCAGTATTGACCGAACTTGTATCAGCTTTTGCAGCAAGAGAGTTACTAACATCTGAGGCATTTGCTTTTAAGGCAAGGGCAGTATTGACTGAACTTGTATCAGCCTTTAGGGATAAAGCTGGAACAGTGGGAGCATCCGCCGTTCCAGCTAAATCACCTGACAATCGTATTTTACCTAAAGTTGTATTAGTGGCATCTGGCGTAGCAGCCGCAACGCTTCGATCCACATAAAAAGTGGTGGCTAGTTTGGTGGAATTATCTCCGGCGGATTGAGTGACGGCTGTGGTTCCTGTTGGTAAACTAGGAGAACCTGTAAAGGTTGGCGAAGCCAAAGGAGCCTTTAAAGCCAAAGCGCTATTGACCGAATTTGTATCTGCTTTTGCGGCTAGCGAAATACTAACATCTGTGGAATTTGCTTTTAAAGCCAAAGCAGAATTGACGGAACTTGTATCTGCTTTAGCGGCAAGTGAATTACTAACATCTGAGGTATTTGCTTTCAATGCAAGGGCGGTATTGACCGAACTTGTATCAGCTTTTAGGGATAAAGCTGGAACAGTGGGAGCATCCGCCGTTCCAGCTAAATCACCTGACAATCGTATTTTACCTAAAGTTGTATTAGTGGCATCTGGCGTAGCAGCCGCAACGCTTCGATCCACATAAAAAGTCGTGGCTAATTTGGTGGAATTATCTCCTGCCGACTGAGTAACGCCCGTTGTTCCTGTCGGCAAAGCAGGAGTGCCTGTAAAAGTTGGCGAAGCCAAAGGAGCTTTCAAAGCTAAGGCTGTATTTACAGAACTTGTATCAGCTTTCGCTGCAAGCGAATTACTAACATCTGATGCATTTGCTTTCAACGCCAAACCTGGAACGGTTGGAGAAGCGGCTGTTCCAGCTAAATCGCCAGCTAATTGAATCTTTCCTTTGGTCGATGCGTCTGCATCTGCAATAGTAGCGGAAGCGATTTGAGAATCCACATAAATTTTTACTGCTTTTTGAGATGGATAGAATACGTCGCTCGTTCCTAAGGCTGTGGCGGTGGATTTATTGGACACATCTTCTTTTGATGACAAGGATGTGTTGACATCTGAAATATTCGCTTTGGCTGCTAAACCTGGTACGGTTGGTGAATCGGCTGTTCCTCCTAAATCGCCGCTTAATTTTATTTTTCCTTTTGTAATAGAAGATGCATCAATGATACCAGCTGATGTTGCTTGCTGCACAAATGCTGTTGTGGCAATCTTCGTGCTATTATCAGATTCGTTTTGAGTGACTGCAATGGTTCCGGTGGGCAAAATAGGATTTCCTGTGAAAACAGGTGAGTTTTTATCCGCCTTTGAATCTACGGTTGCCTGCAAAGCGATGCCTTGGGTGGCTTGATCCACATAGACTTTGACGGCGTTTTGGGTAGGATAAAAGTCATTACTTGTTCCTAATGACGTAGAAGTGGATTTGTTGCTCAAATTTTCTTTATTGGCCAATGCTGGAACGGTAGGAGAGAAGGCTGTTCCGCCTAGATCACCAGATAGCTGCACTTTTCCTGGAGCCAAGGTAGTTGCATCGGCTACTCCTTGACCTACTGCATTGTAAATGGCATTATCTACATAGGTTTTAGTTGCTTTTTGGCTTGGGTAAAATTGATCCGACGGATTATCTCCTCCTAGGGTGGTCGATGTAGATTTATTCGCCAATACTTCTACATCGCTAGCTAAAGTACTTAACGAAGATGCTGTGGTATTTACCCTATACCACATATCACCCATTTGTCGACCTAACGTATTTGTTGTTGTAGATATTTGGTATCGATTGTCATTAATCTGATTTTGTTGGTCTGTTAATTTCCCATTGATACTGACTATCGAATTCGAAATAGAATCGACCTTTACGCTTATTTCTGAAATGCTTTGATTAACAATTAAAAATGAATTATCACTAATATTTTTATTAGTTTCAATTTGGTTATTTGCATCTGAAATTTGACTAGTTAGTAAAGTTGTTTTGGATGTTATTTGGTCATGATTGTTTTCAATTTGATTCTGTTGAGCTATTAATTTTCCTTCGATGTTCATTATTGAATTTGAATTGGAATCTAGCCTAACCTCTAAACCTGCAATATTTTCATTGACAATTTTAAAGGAATCATCGCTCGTTTTTTTATAATCATTTAAATTTTTATTTGCATCGATGATTTGCGCGGCATTGATCTTAATGTCGATTGTATTGGCTTTGATGTCGGACGTATTAGCTTTGATGTCGGACGTATTAGCTATTATTTCTGCAGTATTGCTTTTAATGTTGGCCGTATTGGTTTGAATATCAGCTTGCAATGGATTAAGATCTTTGGGAATCAAATATCCTACATCATTTGAGAATTGGGATAATTTTGTAGGAGTGTCTCTAACATTTTTATAATCCACCGCTTCAGCATACAAGGCATATGGAGTATAATTCAACATCTGGGTGCTTACTTGCTTGAAACTATTACACCCATCATAGCTGACAGACACCCTCATGCTTTTCATATTCTCATCCCAAATGATGCACTGAAAACTCTTACACGTTCCAGCGCTATAGGTACCTTGGCCCACATAAAGATTTATTAGTCCATATTCATCGGTGGTGGCCTGTTGAATTTCTTCATAATCCACAATGCCTTGTGAATTTAGGAAGGTGAATTTTAAACAGACTTTCCCATTAGACAATGGTTGTCCATTCAAGCTGGCACCTGGAATATCAATTGGCTTTGGATCTAAAATTACAGCTTGGTAATTCAAGTTTTTATTGGCCGATTGGCCCATTAGCGTAGACAAACTTACAATGCAAAAAAACAGTGTTAGAATTAAAGTTTTTTTCATATCAATTAATTAGTATAAGTGCTCTTGTTCGGAATTAATTACTTTGTTTGATTAGTGTTTGATTAATAGCTTTCTCTTTCTGCATGACTTGTAAAATATATTTACCAGCTTTAAGATCTTGGAGTTTTTCAAGCGCGATCTCTTTTGTTAGAGCCATATATTGTCCCTGCCAAAGTACTTGACCTTGGATATCATATACTTGCAAGAAGACGGGATTGGCAGTAGGTTGATCAAAACGAACGGTCACAAGGTCGATAAATGGATTAGGAAATGTTATGTAAGACCAAGCTCTTTCTTTTTCATGGATCTGTAAGCTGAGGCTATTATTGGTGGATTTTTGTGGTCCTACAGGTTGTTTGAATCCTTGTCTAAAAATGAGCCCTTGGCTGTTCGCCGTTCCAGTAATCACACTAGATTGTCCTAATACATGAGACATATAATTTACTTTTTGTGAGGATGTGCCACCCCAAGCAGCAAAGGTGGCCACCTTCAGGTATTGAGCCTGAATGGTAAGTGATATCAATAAGAATAGGTGGATATTTAATATTCGTGACATGGTTCTTAATTAATTCAAAAAGCGAATGCCGATGGAAAATAAACTGGGTGCAAAATGGAGTGTCGAAAGTCCGACAGGATTTGAATTAAGTGTTTGGCATTGTTGGTAGGCTACCAATCCAGCTAATTTCCCTGAGAATTTTTTCTCTAACTCAATACCATACCCCGCCATCAATTTGATTTGTGAAAATTGAGGATCCTCGTTCAAGTCCACGTAATGGTTCTGCAGCAATTGGTTGCCATGAACGATTTTATTCACACTCATAATTCCCTGTAGATTAATCGAAATCGAAAATGGTATTGGGATCCGAATACCTAGTTTTCCTTGAAGGCCCACATAATCGGTTTGATAGCTGAAGGCTATATTTTTAATATCTCCTACAGCGTTTAATTGATTTAATTGAAACCCTATATCGTAATTGATCATACTAAGAAATCGAGCTATTTTAGGATTTTGGCTAAGGTAAATGGAGGTCGGGCCTTGTGCTAGAATATATTTGGCAGAATCAACTAAACTGGCTTTATGATAAGATATCTGAAAGGAAAGTCCTGACCCACGTTTCAGGCCTTGAATGATTTTTCCCTGATCATCTTGGTAATTAAATTGGGTGACTGCTATTCCTTGGTTGAATTTCATTTGTTGTGCTGCGGCAGTTGAACAAATGAATAGAAAAAGGAGTAACCTAAGCAATGGCCAATAGATAAATTTTTTGAATGGGGAGAACACTTTTTATTATTTTGAATTTTTACAGAGTAGAATTATCTACTCATTTTCAAAATTCACTTACAAACTGTAATCAAATTTATTTTACCTGTTTTATTTTGTCTACATTATTAAATTTTAGACAACTAGAATTGGAGAATTTGTATAGAATAAATTTTTATGACTAAGTTTAAATGAATAAAGTTCTAAATAATTCAATCTTTAAACTTTCGTTTATGCTTAATGCGAATCTTATTCTTGTTTTTTTATTAATTTTTGTTTTGCTTAAAAACCATTTTCACAAGAATAAAGGAATAGTTTTTTCGGTGTTGGGAATTTTAAGTTTTTATGTCAAAATTTTAGCTATTTCTTTTGATTTGTCTGAAATTCAACAACATCCTATCATACTAAGGCTTGTACTTTTTCATGGATTTATAGGTTATCTAACAGTTCCGTTTATGTTACTATATTTACAGACGGTATTTAAAAAGCAACAAGTATTTAGTACATATATTTATTTATCAATAATTCCATTGTTGATAATGTTTATTTATTACATACCTTTTTCCCAATTACCTCTTTCAGATAAGATTGCTCTATTCGAAAATCCCCATTTTCAACTATCTAATGCTAGTTTTCTTTTAATTCCCTATTCAACGGCCTGCATCATAAATGATATTGTAAATCCAATGATGGGCATAATCGTCTTAGCATCTGTTTACAAAAATTTGAATTTTTATAAACAGATACTAAGCAAGAAAACTTATTATTTAATTGTACAAATTGGGAGTATTTTCGTGATTAATTTTATTATAATAAGCATTATTACTCTATATAAATATTGCTTTGATCTTCAGCTAATTAAAACTGAAATCTTTGGGATATTGGCATTGGCTTCTCCTTTATCCTATATGTTATTTCCAAATTATGTTTATGACATTTCCTTAAACTCAGACTTAGGATTTTATTTAAGCATGATGAACCGAATTTCTCCCGAAGTTGACGAAGAACCCATAAATCAAGAATTAGTTCTAGATACTAATAGAATCATTAACTTTTTAAACCAAGAAAAGCCTTATTTGTCTGCTGATTTTTCTATTCATGATATCGTTAAACAATTAGATATTCCACAGAAAAGAGTGACAGATTGTTTTAATAAAGTTATTAAAATTCCATTTCCTAAAATGCGGAATCAATTGCGGGTGAATCATGCTACATCACTGTTTAAATCCAATGAGCACTTAAATAAATCTATTTTTGGAGTGGCAAGTGAATCGGGTTTTAAAAATCGGGCGACTTTTTATAATGCCTTTAAAGAAGTAAAAAAAACCACACCAGTCGGTTGGATTAAACATAATTGTGATTTTGTTGGCGACCGTAATTTGGAATAAGTTCGATTCTAGTTGTGGTGCTATTTCCCCATATAGATTAATTTCTTTCTACTCTTCCGCTAAACCCTCCCATCATTACAATTGGATTTTTGTCCATTTTTATACAATTTGTCTTCGATTTAATCTTTTGATTTTGCGTGAAACCTAATTGTATGAAAAAATTACTTTTGTTATTGTTACTTGCCAGTCCGGCCATTGCACAAAAAGAACTTTCCAATTGGCCTGCAAAAGCCAATCCCATTACTGTCGGTAAAAGAACCGCCGAGCGTTTTATGGCTGTTCCACATTCACGCTATGGTGTAACTTTCCCTAATCCTCCCGCTACCCAAATTACCTATCCAGATGTTTGTACATGGTTAGGTGCTTTGGGCTTTGCTCAAAAGACAAAGGATACGGATTTGCTCAAAAGATTGGATGCAAAAACAGCGCTATTACTAACCTCAGAAGCTCATCTTCAACCCCAAAAAAACCATGTCGACAATTTTGTGTTTGGGGCCATTCCTTTGGCTTTTCACCTTCAAAACGGAGATCAAGCATTAAAAATATTGGGACTTTCTTATGCCGATGAAGAATTTAAAACCCTGAGTTCAGATGAATACAACAAGCTTAAACCGGAGGTACGCAATTGGTATGCTGCCGGATTAAGTTGGGTTACTCGTTTCTGGATGGATGATATGTATATGATTACAGCGGTGCAAGCAAAGGCTTTTGAAGTTACCAAAAATCGGAAATACATAGATCGTGCGGCGTATGAGATGGTGGCCTATTTGGATACCTTACAAAATGCGGATGGTTTATTTTACCATGCGCCTGATGTGCCTTTTTATTGGGGTAGAGGTGACGGTTGGTTAGCGGCAGGCATGGCTGATTTATTGAAAGTCCTACCCCAAGATAATCCCTACAGATCTCGCATCATGAAAGGTTATTTGAACATGATGGGTGTTCTACTTAAACATCAAGATACCAATGGCATGTGGCATCAGTTAATCAATGACCCAAATTCCTGGCCAGAAACTTCATGTACAGGTATGTTTACCTACGCCTTTATTGTAGGAGTCAAACAGGGCTGGTTGCCTGCAACTACTTATGGAAAAGCGGCTAGGAAAGCTTGGATTAAATTGCAAGATTACGTGAATGAGAACGGAGATTTAACGGAAATTTGCGAAGGGACAAATAAGAAAAATGACCATCAATATTATTTAGATCGCAAAAGAATTGTGGGCGATTTACATGGTCAAGGTCCATTGCTTTGGTGTGTGAATGCCTTGTTGGAAAAATAAATTTTTGGACCAGGATTGGCTTTTTATGTATTAAAAGATTTAAAATTTTCACTCAAAAGATTTTAGGTAAAGGAATTTATTCAAATCAATCGATAGAAAATTTAGCATATGGGTATTTTTATATTTAATTAGAAGAAATGAAAAAATCACTAATCTTTTCACTGTTTATTATTTTACCGTTCCTTTCTTTGGGCCAAAAAAAGACAGCCATACAAGCAAGCTTTTTAAAATTTCCAAACAATATGGCCGATTGGATGAAAACACACATTAGTAATTTGAATCGATACAATGAACCACTTGGAACCAAATTTGAGACAGGCCAATCCAAGCAGTTTTATGATTTCAATAAAGATGGGAAAAAAGACATCTGTATGGAAATTGGCTTGAATTATTTCTTGCCTCCAAACAAAGAAGATTCAGCTTACATGTATTTCAAAGGAATATTTGTCAATAAAGGGAATGAAACCTTTGAATTAGATACCAATTATATTATTTCTGGAAGGGGACGACCCTGGTATGGCAAATTCGGTGATTTTAATGGAGATGGGAAAATTGATTATTTTCATTTAACTGAAAATTACCATGGAGATCAAGCTAAAAAGCCATTGGATTTGTTTCGATTTAAAGATATCCCGGATGGTAGTCCAAGTCATGTATTTTTTAATAATGGTACAAGTTTTGATCGTATTGATTTAGATACACTACACATGATTTCTCAAAATGGATATGTAATAGATATCAATGATGATGGGAAAGATGAAATTATATCTATACCTCAAGGTAAATTTATTGTTTATTCTTACAACACAAACACTAAAAAATTCGACCAATCATTTGATCATATCAATCAAATCATTCGGCAAAAATATGGAAATACAATCAAGTTTTTTAATTTTGAGAATGTCGAAAACAAGAAAATCAAACTGACCATTTCCTATGATTTCACCACGGGCGACAAGAATAATTGGAAAGTAGATATCGCAGAAATAGGATTAAAAGACAGCACATTTACCGTTATCAATTCATTTAAGCATCCTGTTTATTTATCTCCCAATGGAACCTTGGCCAATGCAGATATTCAAGCCAACGATTCATTTAAATACACAGATTTAAATGGAGATGGTATCAAAGAGTTAATCATGATTTCTCCTTATAGTATGGTTCCGGAAATGCAAGGATTTAATATTATTGAAAATAATCAATTAGTTACTAGCAAATATTGGACCCCTGACTTGAACGAAGTGGGTTTCAGAATTCAAGGATTCATTCAAGATTTGAATGGAGATAATAAATTGGATATTGTATCGAGTGAATGGAATCTGGATAGAAGACAAAATTATTTGAATTATTATTATGAATTTAAAAATGGGAGGTTTTTACAAACCAAATTAGATCTGACTTCAAATTCGCTAATTCCCCCAAATATCCCTTATTGGACTTGGGTAGAAGATTTCAATGAAGATGGATCCAATGATATTTTTGTTTTTAATGAAAGGAATATGTTGGAAAGTTATTATTACAAAACAATTGATTGCGATAAAACCTCGAAACCTATTTTATCATCCAATAAAAATACTTTTTGTGCGAATGATTCATTGAAAGTTTCTATTTCAAATACCTTGAAAGGGGATAAATATAAATGGTATTATGGATCCAAAATCGATTCTACTAATTCGAGCTCCAAGTATTTTACAGAGGCTTATCAGGTATTTGTTGTAAAAATGGACAGTTTGGGTTGTGTGAAACGTTCGGATACGTTAATCATTAATAAATTACCTTTAATTCAGGCTCCAAGTATTTCAAATTCTACACCACTTATTTTTTGCTCAGGTCAAAATGTTGTTTTGACTAGTAGCAGTACCAATAATCAATGGTTTTTGAATGGGAGTCCATTAATTAATGCCACGTCAGCGAGCTACACAGCAAATGCAACGGGAACGTATCAAGTTAAAGCGCTTAATGGCGATTGCAGCAGTTCATTAAGTTCAGGTGTAAGTGTTGTAGTGAACGCAATTCCTTCCGCTCCTAGCATTATAATGGAATCGAATGGAGGCTTGACGTCAAGCGCCTCTAACGGGAACCAATGGTATTTTAACAGTAACATAATTGAAAATGCTACTCAGAAAACGATCAATCCAACTAAGAGTGGAAATTATACCGTTAAAGTAACTACACCATGTTCAAGTGAGATGAGTAAACCCTATAATTTAGTAATATCAGCTTTAGAGGAGAATATATTGAGCCAAATTCAATTGGCACCTAATCCCTTTTCAAGTCAACTAAAAGTAAGTTTTCCCCATGAATTTGGAAAATTTGCTCATCTCCAAATCATGGATATGACCGGAAATTTGCAACTGCAAAAGGCCATTGTTTTTGATGGAGAGTTGTTGGACCTTAGTATTTTAAAAGAGGGGAATTACCTGTTGATTTTGATGTCCAATGAAAATGCGAATTCTACCTCAATGAAGATTACAAAGGTTCAATAATAACAGGGCTATTTTTTACCTTGGGACATTTAAATGCAAATTAATTTGTTCTTCCATTTGTGAATTCGCTTTCAGAAATGGGAATACCCCTAATTTTTATTAAATAGCTTCATATATTTCAAAGATGACAGAAAAATCGATTAGCCCCAATCAACAGGTAGAATGGATTGACCTAACAGCCCCTAATTTAGAAGAACTAGAGGCAATAGGTCAACAATATTCGTTGAATAAATTTGCCATTTCGGCTTGTTTGCAAGCAGATCATCTTCCGAAACATGAAGACATGGATGGTACGCATTTTATCATTACTCGAACATTAATATCCCATCCCAGAAAAAAGGCGATTTCCATTCAGTCCATTTCTACCAAAATCGCTTTTTTTTATCGATCTGGATTATTAGTTACCGTTCATCGCCTTCCGCATGGATTCATGCAGGAAGTGAAAGAAAAGTTTTTTGATACGGGAAAATTCACCGAAGTAGAATCTTTGGTCGCTAAAATGCTTTGGTACATCTTACACTCGTATGAATCGCCCGCCGTCCATTTATCCTATGAATTAGATGAATACGAAAGCAAAGTTTTTTCTCAAAACTTAACCCCCGAGATGCTTTCCGATTTATATCAAATCAAACGTCAATCGCTGATTAGCAAGAAATTATTGTTATTTAGTCAGGAGGCCGTAAGTTCCATCCGATTAGCGGATCAAGATGCAGTCGTTCTGCAAGATGCGCGGGATCTACATTTGAAACTTTTGAATATTTACGATCAAATACATGAAGACGTTTCCAATTTGGTCAATTTTTATTTATCTATTTCGGCTCAAAAAACCAATGAAGTGATCAAGGTTTTGACCATTTTTTCCGTCTTTTTCATGCCTTTAACCTTTGTGGTAGGGATTTATGGAATGAATTTTCAATACATGCCCGAATTACAAGCCAAATGGGGTTACCCAGCAGTTATTTTCGCGATTTTATTGATATCATTAACCATTTATCTTTGGTTTCGGCGCAAAAATTGGCTCTAACCAGAAGCTATCAATTCTTAATCTTTACGCTTATATTTCAAAACAAATCCCTAAATTGTATCTTCAATTTTTTTATTTCTAAACAAGACAATTATTAACTATGAAATTGACTAAGTTTTTTAAACCCCTCATGATGTTTGCTGCAGTTTCTGCAATGGCATTATTTTCTTTTAAAACCTTACAATCCGAGAAACCTTTTGGTGGACTAGCTTTATACACCGTTCGCGATGCTATGAATAAGGAAGCAAGAGCCACTTTGGAAAAAGTAGCTCAAGCCGGTTATGTGAACATAGAATCAGCTGGATATAACAATGGTAAATTTTACAACTTGTCGCCCGCAGATTTTAAAGCTTTATTGGATGAAATGAAATTAACTCCTATTTCCGCACATCAGGGATCGGTTAATTTTGAGAATGTAGATCAACAAATCGCAGATTTAAAAGCGGTTGGTTTTAAGTATTTTGTGATTCCGGTTCCCCCAATGAATTTGTTTTACTTTGATAATGTCAACAAAAAAATGGCAATGAAAGGTGGTGCTAAAAACTTGGCGGATATTTTAACCAAATTAGGTGAAAAATGTAAAGCAGCAGGTTTAGAGCTTTTGTATCATAACCATGATTTCGAATTCGTAAAAGATGCGGATGGAAATGTTGTGATTGATTATTTATTGGAAAATTGTGATCCTAAATTGGTGAATTTCCAAATGGATTTGTATTGGGTAACCAAAGCTGGTGCAGATCCAGTGGCGTATTTCAAGCGTTATCCAGGCCGTTTTAAAATTTGGCATGTGAAAGACATGGATGAGCAAGGTCGTTTTGCTCCTGTTGGAAATGGAAGCATCGATTTCAAACGTATTTTGGCGAACAAAAAATTATCAGGCATGAAATACTACTACGTAGAACAAGATGCTTGTTTCAACGAAACGCCATTAGAAGCTATTAAGATTAGTCACAAAGGACTTTCTAATATTGGATTTAAATAATCAAGAGCTATTTTTTATCACCAAGGTCACAAAGATTTATTTCTTTGTGACCTTTCTGTTAAATGACAAATTCGAAATCATTTCATCCCATATTAACAATGAAACACCTTTTTTTTACCTTTTTCATTTTTGGTTTTTTTATCGTTCATGCGGGACCTCGCAATTATTCTTCCCCTGTGAAAAAGCCCAAGATCGTTTTTCAATCGGCGGAATTAACGATTGAACAAATAAGTCCAAACGCCTTTATTCATGTTTCCTATTTAAAAACCAACGATTTTGGAAATGTTCCTTGTAATGGACTCATCGTTCGAGACAAAAACGAAGTAGTCATTTTTGATACACCCACCAATGATAAAAGCGCAGAGGCCTTGATTCAATGGGTTTCCAAAAGTCTGCATGCCAAGATCAAAGCCATTGTTCCTACTCATTTTCATGGCGACTGCCTTGGTGGATTGGAGGCATTTCATGCCCAAAATATTCCTTCTTATGCTTCTGAAAAAACGATTTCTTTAGCAAAGGAAAACGATTACATCATTCCCCAAAATGGCTTTTCGGATTCTTTGAGCATCCAAGTAGGGCAAGAACATGTGATGATCAGTTTTGTGGGAGAAGGCCATACCAAAGACAATGTGGTGGCTTATTTCCCAAAGGAAGAAGTGCTTTTTGGAGGGTGTTTAATCAAAGAAATGAATGCCACCAAAGGCTATTTGGGAGATGCGAATGTGGAGCAATGGCCTTTAACCGTCCAAAAATTGAAAAAGAAATACCCTCAAATAAAATGGGTTGTTCCAGGCCACGGACAATGGGGTGACCAGCAATTATTGGATTATACTATTCAAATGTTTTCGAAATAATGTGACATGTAAATAGTTAGTTATTAATGCGAATTAAGAGTCAAAAAATCTGATTTTCATTTCTCTAATACCGCTTTTTGCTTCGTCGCCGCTCAGCCAACGCTATTTCTTTTTTTTCAAGCTCATCAATGAACTTTTGGTTAATCCCGACGAAAGATTTGAACGTAGCGGTAGGCGGAGCTTTGACAATGCGCATTGGGTATGTGCGTCAGGGTCAAAGAAAATAGCCGAGAGCGTAGTGAAAATCGGTCAGCTTGCTGATTCGTCTTGGATTAACTTGCGACTAATAAGTTTTTTTTTCTTTTTTTTCAAAAAAAGAAATGCCTTAGAAAATGAATTAGCCAGAAAATTGCATTGTTGGCCAGGAAAAATGTAATTAAATTTGATTTAGCCACAATTATTGGAAAAGATCCTGAATTTTAGTTTTTAACCCTTAATTCGCATTATTAGTTATTAGTTATTAGTGATTAATGCGAAATTAAGAGTTAAAACTTCTAATTAAAATTTCTTTTTATGCTGCTCTTCGATTCTTAACAGCCTTTATAAACGGGTCTTCGATACTTCAACATGCTCAGTAACCGGCCTCAGCCGCCGTTTGTAATCACGTAAACGTTTGTTCAGAAGCTAAATAATCTTGTCACTTGCGGTTAATCCGACGAAAGAAAATTAAAATTGATTCGTCTTGGATTAAATGAAGTAAACAAGTTTTTTTGTTTCTTTTTTTCTAAAAAAGAAATGCCTTAGAAAAAAAAGAACCAACAAATTGTCACGCGGTAGTGAATTAGGGAAATCAAAGGCAATTTCAATCTTGTTCCAGTTTTTTCAATATATCTCTTGATTCGCATTAATCTTTAATAACTAAAAACTAATAACTAATAAATTGGCAAAATGAAAAAGCTAAAGCATTTTACCTGCTGCATTTTTCACATTTTCTTTGGAAATATTCACTGATTTTGAATCCAAAACCATTTCTGACCCTGAACTTTCAATGAATAGATTATTCAATTGTGCTCCATCGCATGCCGTGATAATCAAACCCTTTTGTTCGTTGCGCCAAGTATTTTTGATAAAGATTCCTTGCACATTTATTTGTTGGCACTGATTAAAATTGACGGTAGAGCCACAAGCATTTTGGAGATGCAATCCTTCTACCTGAATACCTTCACAATTCGTCATGGAAATCAAAGCAGGACTTGCTTGAAGAACACTTTCTTGTAAATAGCCTTTTTGAATTTGATTTTTGATTTGTTCTGCAACTCCTGCTCCTTGTCCCTCAATGACTCCCTTTCCAAAAATGCCTACATTTTTTTCTCCATCCGCCACAATCAAGGCTTTGTTTTCTTTGAGTTTCACATAATCGTAAATCGAGCTTGTTGCCAATAAAACAGCACCTTCTTTTAATTCAATGCTTACCTGCGACTTTAATTGAATACTGCCTGTCAAGTATTTCCCCACTGAAAATATCAATTTTCCCCCACCTTTCTCATGGATAAAATCGATGGCTTTTTGAATCGATTGGGTATTTAACGTAATACCATCTGATTTTATGCCAAAAAGAGACGCATTGTAATCTTTGGCACTAGCTGCTAGTGATAGCAGTAAAATGAAAACTCCGGTGAATAATATATTTTTCATATGACGTGTTGACAAAACGACTTATTTGATATTGACATTGGTAGAATGATAGGGGAAAATTTGTGTTTTACCCGCACTTTCTGGTTCATTAATTTTCATACCTGAAAAATTGGCCCCGTTCACATCATCCAAAACAATGCTCGGACGATAATCTTTTTTCTTTGCAGTGAATGTGACATTTTCAAAGGTAATTCCCTCCGCATGACGAATATACATGCCCCAAGCAGGTAGTTCTTTGAACTGGGAGAATTCAGGATAAACATCTCGCATTTCAGGAATTCCATCCAGTTCGAGGGCCGTTAATCCTCTTTTGGCATAAAGGGGATTTCCTTCTCCTGGATAAACGATTTGGATGTTTTTCAAGGTCACATTTTGTATTTTGTTCTCCACCAAGCCGATGATGCTTGCGGGCGAAATATTTCTTGGTAAATCTTCCACAGGGCCTTCGTAATTATAGCCCGCATCTGGTTTTCCCAATGGGACTTCCGCGTAGACATTTGAGATACTAATGTTTTTCATATACGGTTTTTTGCCTTTTCCCCAACGGTCGCCAATGCGTAAAAAAATCACATTTCCTGTGTTGATGGACCTAACCCCATCTACCACAATATTCTCAATTTCGGCACCATCTACAGCAGCAAAAGTGATGGCTGAACGGAAGGTGTCAAAGATCGTTAAATTGGTGACTTTGAAATTCTTAAATCCTCCTCGAGAAACAGTTCCAAATTTTAGTCCATTGGCACTGGAACGGCCCACGCAATTATCCACCACTACATTTTGACAAATAAAATCGGGCGAATGTGATTTGAAACAAATGACGTCGTCAGCGGCATCGAAGTAGGAATTTTTAATGACCACCCCATCGCAATCAACTATGTCGATACCATCGTTGTTCCAATAACTTTTGCTATCCACAAAAATGCCATCCACATACAAATTCTTGCATTGATCATAGGTTTGGTTCCAACTTGCTGGATCTTTGAGGGTAATATCTTTTATGATGATATTTTTGCATTCTCTGAAATAGATATTTTGTGGTCGGTTGGTTTCGTTCGGTCTGTCTAATTTCAAGACATCCGTGTAAATTCCGCGATGAATGTAATTCACCATGTTATTGGCGGTGATATAGCCTCTGCCATTGATGGTCCCTTTTCCAGTTATGCCAATGTTTTCTTGATTGAGGGCAAAGATCATCGACATCCAGCCTATTTTTTTGTCTTTGATGTAATCAAATGGATTGGTTGAGCCTAAAATAGTGGCCCCTTGGTCCAATTGCAAAGTGACATTGGTTTTTAAATATACGCTTCCTGTCACATAAGTTCCCGTTTGGAATATCAGGCGACCTCCGCCATTTTCATGGACATAATCGATGGCTTTTTGAATGGTTCGGGTATTGATGCTTACACCATCGTTTTTGGCACCAAAGTCCAAAACGAAATAATCTTTGGCTGAAAGGTTGAACCCAATCAGCAAGAAAAATAGCAATTTGATAGCTTGATAATGATTCATTGGGCGTCTCTTTTATTTCTTTTGAAGAATATCTGTTGATTTGTACAAATGCACTTGTTTTTTCTTTTTGTTTGGCTCCACAAAAGTCACATTATTTAAATGGGCACTTTGTACGTCATCCATGACGATGGCGGGACGATATTCCTTTCCTTTAGCGGTTAAAGTAATATTTTCCATGGTCAAATTTTTGGCATGACGAACATAAAATCCCCAGGCAGGAAGCTCTTTAAATTGAGAAAATTCGGGATAAGCCGCTGGCATTTCAGGGATGCTATCTAAATCGGCAGGTTGAATTCCTCGGAAAGCATAATGGGGATTACTATTTCCTGGAAATACGAGTTGGATGTTTTTTAAGGTCACATTGGAAATAGCTTGTCCCGGTAGACCAACAATACTTGCTGGAGAAATATTCCGTGGCAAATCTTCGATGGGCCCTTCGTATTCCTTGCCTGCATCAGCCTTGGTTTCAGCCACTTCGCAGTACATATTTTGGATAGTGATATGATTCATGGACCCTGTTCTGCCTTTGTTCCAACGGGCTCCGATACGCAAATAAATAGGATTTCCAGTGTTATAGGCATATAGGCTATCCACTAAAATATTGTCCACCACACCGCCGTCTGGTGTAGCAATCGTAATCGCAGAGCGGTAAGTATCGTAAATTTTATTGTTGATTATTTTGAAATTTTTGTACCCTCCGGAAGTTAGGGTGCCAAATTTGATCCCATTGGCACTGGATCTGGCTACGCAATTGCGTACTTCTACATTTTCGCAAAGTTTCGTTGCGTCATGCGATTTAAAGCAAATGGCATCATCACTGGAGTCTATATACGAATTGGAGATAAGGACATTTTGGCAATCGACAATATCAATTCCGTCGTTGTTCCAAAAGGCTTTGCTATCGACGATGATTTTATCAATTTTTAGGTTTTGACATTGATCTGCCACCACAACCCACTCGGCGGCATTTTTGACCACAATTCCGGAAATTTCCACTTTGTTGCATTCCCTCAAATAAATGGCTTTAGGGCGATAAAGGGCAGAACGATCATTGGCCAAAGGGTCTTTTAAAAAACCTTTTTGTACTTGGTCTGTGACATGATACGCGACATCTCGGCCTTGGCCATCTACGACACCTTTGCCTGTAATGGCGATATTTTCGGCGTTTTTGGCGGCTATGAGTGAAGGGAATCGTTCAGTAATATTGTAATCATAAATATTGGTGGACCCCAATAAGATAGCTCCTTCTTCCAAGTGGATCGTTACATTGGACTTAAGTTGAATTGTGCCAGTGAGGTACCTACCAACATAAAAAACCAATCGGCCACCTCCTTTTTCGTGGATGTAATCAATGGCTTTTTGAATGGCATGGGTGTTAAGGTTGGTCCCATTGGATTTGATGCCAAATAGGGATGCTTTATAGTCTTCTGCTTTTGAGGAATAAGCACAGAATATTAGCACTTGCAAGGTAATTACAAGGTACTTCATTATTTTTTCAGGTTTAGAGTAGAGAAATTTACTTAGGAAAATTGAATAAATGGCAATATTCTTAGAAAAAATTTGGTCTAATCATGTTACTGACAAACCAACACCAATTGGGCGGTTTCTGATTCATCGATGACAATGGTTACACGGTTTCCCACTTTCAAATCCGATTCATTGGCTGGACCGGCGCTGGTTTTGATGGTTGTTGAAGCTGTGAGTAGCACTTTTTGAGTATGGCCTTCCTTGGATTTCAACATGAAAAAGTGAAGTCCTTTGCTGATTATTTGTCCCGTTCCTCCTGTTCCATTGCATAGATCTTCTTGTAATTGTTTCATTCCTGCTTGGCTAGCTTTTATGTTAGGAAGTTCTCTGATTGGCGCTTTCTCTAGTCCAATGGGCCCATAAATGAATAAAAGGCCTAATAAAACGATAAGTGTAGTAATCAAAAAGCCTATTTTTTTAGGTGTAAGAATGGATTGAAAAAACGATGAATTTCGGAATGCTTGACTCATCCAAAATCCTAAGAAAACGCCCCAAACATTCAAGATGACATCATCGACATCAAAAATTCCTACATGAAAAAAGACTTGTAAACCTTCAATAGTGCCACACAAAAAAAGGGCTAATAGGCTGCATTTTTTCCAAGAGCAAGGTTGAAAAACGAAAGGAAACAGGATTCCAACGGGCACTAAAATCAATATATTTCCGAGTATATTGATGCCCCCAATTAGCCAACCTTTGGATCCTAATAGATAAGGAACAATGGTTTGAAAAGGAATCCAGTTTCCAGGACCGTCTTGCGTTCCTCCAAAATTAAACTTCATGTGTCCAACCCGAACCATGGGTAAATCTTTTAATACCAAGATTTCTATGATACATGCGATGGAAAATAAAAGTAAGAAAATGGAGAATATGCGAGGTTTCATATTATTCACTTAATAAAAATTGAATGGGCAAAACAAGTGATGATGCAATATTTACATGATTCTTTTTAGCGGGAATCCATTTTCCAGACTCTTTCATTACCCTTACAGCTTCTTCGCCAAAGCCATATCCAGGGGTTTTTAATATTTTCACATTTGTCAAAGTCCCCTCAGCATTTACATTGATTTCTACATATACCTTGCCCGTGACTTTGGCTTTTTTTGCATCTTCGGGATATTTTAAATTTTTATTCAAATAGGAGACAAAGGCTTCCATTCCACCTGGATATTCAGGAATTATTTGGTCATTCGATGGAGAATCTGAGGGTGCAGCTGCGTTTTTCTTTGAGGTAATTTCAATCACACCATTTTTACCCAATTTGCCGTATTTTTCTTTGGCTAGGGCGCCCTTTAAAACATTCATGGATTCAATTTCATTCGGTTTGATATCGTTCATGCCTTTTTTCTCTTCAATTTTTCCATCAATCACCATTAGTGGTGTGATCGGTGGTGTAGGAGGTATTGGCAAAGAGGCATTAGATGATGTTTTGCGTTTTTGCTTACTTGGCGCTACTGCTAAAGTTGATTCTTTAGAAGTAGTTTTTTCGGTAGTTTGAGCACTTAATTGCATAGAAAATGCGAATACAGTGCCAGCTAAAAGTGGAAGAGCTAATACTTTTCTTAAGTAGCTGTGTTTTGGGTTTTGGGAGGTAGTTAACATAATGATTCTGCGTTTAATGGATGAATAATAAAATGAGTGACTAGGATTAAAAAAATGGTTCCCATAATGGGTTTGCAATACTATTTTGGCCAGAGTTTCCGCATTTCCTTGTCCAAAAGACTTCTCGTCTGCGATGAATTCATGGATATTTTGGAGCTCATTTTGTATGATCCAGGTGAAGGGATTCATCCAAAAAATACTTGACATGACTTGACAAAATATTCGGTCATAGCTGTGTTTTTGTTCGATGTGTGTGATTTCATGTGTGAAAATAGCTTGTCCGTTTTCCGAGTTTAAATCGATGGATTTTTTCCAAAATAGATGATTAAAAAAGGAAAAGGGAGCGTTTTCATCCTCTGTTTCAATGAAATAAATGTCATTCAAACGAGTTCCTTGATACTTATTTTTCAATTGGAACACCGAATATATCTGGAAACACAAGTAGCTAAATAGAATAAAAGAAACGCTTCCAAGGAGAATCGTTAATAACTCCATCCAATGCTCATCCAACCAAGGCGATTGTTGGGCTTTGATGGTTACCGTGGATAAAAAGTAAACGGCTTTTTCTGTTTGACTCAACACTTCTTGTTTACCTGTCAAGTAAGTGAAATTGAAAAAGGGAATGATGAAACTTAAGATTAGGCTAATGATTAAGTAAAAGCGATTGTATGTATGAAATCGCTTGTTACGAAGCACTAGTAAATAATAGCCATAAAATATTCCTGATAATAAAACACTTTTTGCCAAATAGATGAGTGGTAGGTTATTTGTCATGGTCTTTTTGTTTTAATTGGTTAATCAATAATTCTAAATCTTCAATGGAAACTTGTTTTTTATCTACTAAAAAAGAAACCACATTGGTAAATGATCCTTCAAAAAATGAATCTGCTAAACCTGTTATCCTTTGTCCTGAATAAGCCTCTTTGCTAATTTTTGGGAAGTAAAAATTATTTCTGTTGGGATTGCTGATGCCTACAAATTCTTTCTCTACCAATATTTTTAATAGGGTCGCCACTGTATTGGAATGTGCCTTGGGTTCTGGTAAATTTTCTAAAATATCCTTCAAAAATCCTCCTTCGGGAAGGCCCCAAATGACCTGCATTATTTGCTCCTCTGCTTGTGTTAATTTTTTCATGGTTGTAGTTTGTTGTGCCAAATGTATAACTAAATTTTTAGTTACAAAATATTTTTAACTATTTTTTTAGTTAGAAATATGTTAAGGTACTAATCCTTGTTATCATCCGTTTAACAATTTTTAAAATAATTTACCGTTTCGATGTCGTTTATTTGCCCTCTCAATTCTTACTTATGACCAAATTTTTATCTATACTTTCACTATTAACGGTTTTTTCTTTTGCTTCCTTGGGTCAAACAAAACTAGGGATTCAAGGTAAATTGGTGGATTCCAGCGGTCGTGCACTTCCTCAGGCAACAGTGATGTTGTTGCAACCTAAAGATTCTTCCTTGGTGAATTATGGCAGATCGAATGAGCAAGGTCAATTTGAATTCAAGAATGTTAAACGCCAAGCCTACCTCTTAAAGGTTTCTTATGTAAGTTATTTGCCCTTGCAAATGGACATCAAACCTTTGGATGAACCATCCATCGACTTGGGAAATATAACTTTAAAACCCATTTCAAAAGAGTTGTTTGAAGTGGTTGTTCGAACGGCAAAAGCACCTTTAAGTATACGTGGAGATACGATTGAATACAATGCGGGCTCATTTAAAGTCCCACCAGGAGCTACGGTGGAGGATTTGTTGCGCAAATTGCCTGGCATGGAAATTGAAGCCGATGGAAGTATCCGAGCTCAAGGACAAACGGTTAAAAAAGTAACAGTGGACGGTCGAAGTTTTTTTGGTTCGGATCCTAAATTAGCTACCAAAAATATTTCTGCAGATGCCATTCAGAAAGTTCAAGTATTTAACGGACAGACAGAAGCCGCCAAAGTAACGGGCATTGATGATGGGAAAAAGGAAAAAACCATCAATTTGGAATTAAAAGAAAGTCATAAAAAAGGAGGATTCGGAAAAATTACCGCCGGAATAGCCACCGAAGACCGAAGGGAAATCAAAGGGAATTACAATAAATTTGATGCCAAAAATCAATTATCGGTTATTGGATTAGGAAATAATACCAACCAATCGGGAATGTCTTTTGACGACTATCAAGATTTTAGAGGAAGTCAATCGTTCAGTTGGGGCGATGAAGCGGATTTTGGGTTCTCTTCCAGCAATCGGTATATTTCTTTTGATGATGGAGATGACCAATTGGGCATTCCTATCGGAGGAAGAAGAGATGGCTTTTCCAAAAATTATTCGGGTGGTGCCAATTATAATTATGACACCAAAAAAGCGAAATTCAGCTCCAATTATTATTTCAATCAATCGGAGAGAATCATTGATAAAATTTCTACCACACAACGTTTTTTTCAAGATAAAACCCAAAATTCAGCTGACACAAGTAGTCAAAAGACTTTTTCTGCCAATCATCGCATGAGTTTGCGCTACGAAAACAACCTAGATTCAAGTAATACGCTGATTCTTATTGGTAATGGCAAATTGTCATTTGGTAATTCAAACGAATCAAGTCGTATTTACCAACAATTATTTTTTCAAAATAACCTTGTTCCACGTACTACTTCTTTACAAAACGGGAACGATTTGCAGTCGATGACGACTCAAAATACCGCCATTTTCCGACATAAATTTGCCAAAAAAGGACGTAGTTTTTCGGCTAGTGCGGGCTATAATTATTTGAACTCAGATGGAAATGCGAGTCAGAAATCCATCAACAAATTATGGAATGCCACCACTTTGCGTGATTCCATTCAAGCAATTGATCAATTGATGAATAATTTTTCCAATAAATCACAAGTTAAATCAAGTCTTTTCTTTGTTGAACCCTTATCGAAATCCTTTTTTTGGGAATCCTTTTTCAACACCAGCCTTCAAAACAATCAAGTGAATCGGGAGTTGTTTGACAATGTCATTGGAATGGCCAACAAGAGAAATGATAGTTTAAGTCGGTTTTACGACAATCGATTAACCTATAACCGTTTAGGATCAAGCATTCGTTATTCCAAAGATGGGATTAATATTTCAGCAGGATTGGCCGCTCAACATTTTAATTTAACGGGCGATTTTCGTAAAACTGCGACTGGCACCAATTTAGCTAATATTGACCTTTCTTATTTAGCTTGGATTCCCAAAATAAGTGCTGATATCGAATTGAAAAATAATCGATATGTGTTTTTCAATTATGATAAATCGGCGATAGAACCCAATATTCGAGATTTACAGCCCATTGTTGACAATAGTAATCCGTTATTTTTGCGAGTGGGGAATCCGAATTTGTTACCGAGTGTTAGTCATTCATTGTCAACTGGATTCAACTTATTTGATGCGGCTAATTTTATGCATTTTTATTCCAATGTATCCTACAACTACAATGTTAATCAAGTTGTGTACAATCAAACCATCAATGCTACGGGAATCATCACCACCAAACCGATGAATCTTACCGGAGGTGAAACGTTCAATGGATATTTGGGATTTGGATTTCCATTGAAAAAAACGGTTAGTACGCTAAGCATCAATGCCGATTTTACGGCGGCAAAAAATCCCTTGATGATCAACGATGTATTCTCCAATACACAAACCAATTCTGGAAACATATCTTCTCGCCTTTCCTTTACTCCCAACGATCGAATAACATTTTACATTAATACAAGTTTTGGATTGACTCATTCTGCCTATGACAAATCGGCTTTACCTGAACAAAATATTCGGAATGATAAATGGGGCTCTGAGTTGAATGTTAATTTTGGCAAGAATACGTTTTTCTCTTATAATTTTGATTATAATATTTTTGAAAATAAGACCAGGGGCTTATACCAAGAAATGCCCATTTTGAATCTTTCGGTATTTAAATATGTCGGAAAGGCACAAAAATCGGAGATTCGCTTAACTGTTTATGATGTATTTAAAAAGAATTTAGGCGTGAATCAAAATGCCTTTCAAAATTTTGTCAGCTTTGAAAAAACCCGGACATTGTCGCAATATGTTATGTTAAGTTATACCTATAACATGCGTGGATTAAGTTCGCCCATTCGTAAAAATTAGAACATGAAAAAAATTGGGATATTATTATTGATTTCTTTTTCCTCGTTTTGTCAGGAATTAAAACAGGAGGGAGTCGTTTATTTTGAACGTAGAACTTTTTGGGTTAATATCATGAATCGATTAACCTATTTAAGTACAGAAGAAAAAGATCGATTGAAGCTAACTTGGGGAAGTACGGATGAAGGTTGGAAACAAATCATGACCTTGACATTTAATCCTAAACAAAGTTTATACGCCTACGGCGAAGATAACCCTGAAGAAGGTTGGGCGGGCAGAAAAGAAACCCTTTATTTAACCAAGAATTTTGAGACGGAACGTTCAACCGATTACATGGATCTTTTAGGGAAAAGTTATATCGTGGATGATACTTTACGAAGTCCAAAATGGAAAATTCTCAATCAAATCAAGGAAGTGGCTGATTTCATTTGTATGAAGGCTGTCACAGAGGACACCATTAAAAAGCAAAAAATTGTCGCATGGTTTGCTCAAGATATACCCGTTCCCGCAGGTCCTGAAAGGTATTTTGGATTACCTGGATTGATTCTAGAATTGGATATTAATGACGGGGATGTGACCATTGTGGCCAATAAAATCGAGTGGAAGAAATTGACCAATGAATTGAATTTAAAGAAAATCAAAGGCAAGAAAATTGCGGATGCTGATTACAACAAAATCATCGCTGATTATATCAAAGAATCGATCAAAGGTTTTCGAAATCCGTATTGGGGATTGAGGTATTGAGATTAGTTATTAGTGTTTAGTTATTAATGCGAATTATGGGTTGAAATTTCCAATGATTAATCTCTTCCTTTACCGCTTTTGACTTCGATACTTTGGCGATGCGGTATCGGAATGTTGAGATAATAAGGAAGGAGGTAATTGGCACCTTTGAGATAAAGAAGAGATTTGTTTTTAACACAATGGACACAAAGATTATTCAACCCGACTATTAAGGATGTTTCATTGTAAGCGTGCACAGCCATCGTTAGTAATCACGAAAACATTTTTCAGAAATTAAATAATCTCGAGATGTACGGTTAATCCGACGAAAGATTGGAACGTAGCGGTAGGCGGAGCTTTGACAATGCGCAAGGGCGATGTGCGTCAGGGTCAAAGAAAATAGCCGAGAGCGATTGAAAATCGGTCAGTTTGCTGATTCGTCTTGTTTAACTTGCGACTAGTAAGTTTTTTTGTTTCTTTTTTTTCAAAAAAAGAAATGCCATAGAAAATGAATTAGCCAGAAAATTGCATTGATAGGTAATAGGTAAAAGGTAATAGGTAGTAGGTAAAAGTTAATAGGTAATAATGTGAATTAAGGGTTGAAAATTCCTGTGACAGGCTCAGGAACCGAGCTGAGATAAATCTATTAATTCTATTTTAGAACTTATAAAGGAATTTGCGGTTAATCCGACGAAAGATTTGAACGTAGCGGTAGGCGGAGCTTTGACAATGCGCAAGGGCCATGTGCGTCAGGGTCAAAGAAAATAGCCGAGAGCGATTGAAAATCGGTCAGCTTGCTGATTCGTCTTGGATTAACTTGCGACTAATACGTTTTTTTGTTTCTTTTTTTTCAAAAAAAGAAATGCCATAGAAAATGAATTAGCCAATAAATTGCATTGATAGGTAATAGGTATAAGGTTTTAGTGTTTAGTTATTAGTTGTTAGTAAAATAATTAGTCTGCCTATTTTCAGGAAAAGACAACACTAATAACTAATAACTAATCACTAACAACGCTTACCGCTTTAAAACAATTCCTACGGTTTTTGGGTTTAGATGTTGTTATGAAAAAAACACTCCTACTGCTATTCATTTCTTTTTCCATTTTCGCACAAAATAACGGTCGTATTTCTGGAAAAATCATTGATAAACTAACTCAAAAGCCCATTGTAGGCGTATCCATTTTGTTAGATAATTCTACCAAAGGAACAGCTGCGAACGAAAATGGAGAATTTCGTTTAACGGGTTTGGCATTAAAAACATACAATATTCATTTTTCAGCCGTAGGCTATGAAAAATTAACGGCTTTTAATATCATTGTTAATTCAGGTAATGAGAATTATCTGACTATCGAGTTAAATCCCAACAATCAACAATTAAACGAAGTAGTCGTTACACAAAATAGGCGGACAGCCAAGGCTGCTACTTTAGAATCTCCTTTGAGCGTTCAACGCTTAACCACCGAAGAAATAAAGAGTAATCCAGGGGGCAATTTTGATGTTAGTAAAGTGATCCAAACATTACCCGGTGTTGGTGGCGGCCCACAAGGAGGAGGCTTTCGAAATGACATTATTATTCGTGGAGGCGGACCCAATGAAAATGTGTATTATTTAGATGGAATCGAAATACCTGTGTTAAACCACTTTCAAACCCAGGGAAGTAGCGGTGGCCCTCAAGGGATTTTAAATGTGTCGTTTATTGAAGATGTTAAGTTGAGTTCCTCGGCTTTTGATGCTCGTTACGACAATGCTTTAAGTTCTGTTTTTCAATTCAAACAGCGATCGGGAAATCCCAATAAATTTCAAGGAAATGCACGCTTGAGTGCAACCGAATTTGCGTTAACCACCGAAGGACCTTTGTCTAAATCAGGTAAAACAACCTTTTTGGCGTCAGTTAGACGGTCCTATTTACAATTTTTATTTCAAGCATTGGATTTGCCCATTCGTCCGAATTTCTGGGATGCGCAGTTTAAAATAACCAAGCAAATCAACTCTTCCACCACGCTTTCCTTCATGGGTTTAGGTGCCATTGATGATTTTTCTTTTGGAACTTTAAAAAAGGCAACTCCCGAAAAATTGTATATCTACAATTCGAATCCTTTGATCAATCAGTGGAATTATACGTTAGGAATGTCCTTGAAAAAATTATTGGACAATGGCTATTTAAATATTGCACTGAGTCGAAATGTATTTGACAATAATTTCCTGAGATACGAAGATAATTTAAAAAAAGACCCAGCTCAATTGAATTTGGATTACCGATCCAGAGAAACCGAAAATAAGCTGCGTATAGACGTCAATAAAAATTCCAATGGTTGGAAAATCAATTATGGTTTATCCGCTCAGTTGGTCGATTATTCCAACAGTACCTACCAAGTTCTGAATAATGTAACGCCCAATCCAGCGATTAAAATAGCTTTTCCAACAACGATATTCTATGAAAGTCCTTTGAATTCTTTGTGGAAATATGGAGCATTTGCACAATTATCCAAAACCTTTTTTGATTCCAAATTAGGCCTAAGCGCAGGTTTGCGAACAGATATGAATAGTTTTACCACCACGGGCTCTGATCCCATGGAAACCTTGTCGCCACGGATCTCTTTGAGTTATGTCTTATCCGACAAATGGACTGCCAATGCTTCGGTTGGAAGGTATTATAAATTAGCGCCATATACGATTTTAGGATACGCTAATTCGAGCTATCCAAATCCCACGTATTCGAGTTTTGCACCTGTGAGTCCCCAGTTGGTAAATCAAGACAGTAAGTACCAACAAAGCGATCATTTTGTAGCCGGTGTAGAATATTTACATGATGAGTCATTGCGATTTACAGCTGAAGCATTTGTCAAGGACTATAACAATGTTCCAATTTCGAATCGAAAAGGAATTTCATTAGCCAATTTAGGGGGCGATTTTAATGTCTTGGGTAATGAAGATGTCACGACCAGCGGTAAAGGTCGTGCTTATGGTTTTGAATTTTTCGCTCAAAAGAAATTGACGGATAAGTTTTTTGGGATCTTATCCTACACGTTTTACCGAAGCATGTACAGCGGTTTTGATGGCAATTTAATTGCCTCCAGTTGGGATAATCAACATTTATTGAGTGTAACTTGGGGCTACAAATTTCCAAAGAATTGGGAGTTAGGATTACGTTTTCGTTACCAAGGCGGAGCTCCTTATAGTCCTTACGACGAAGTTTCTTCTCGCTCTAGTTACTTAACTTTGGGACAAGGTGTCTTTGATTATAGCCAATTGAATTCTCAACGATTACCCAATTTTCATTCAAGTGATGTTCGGATTGATAAGAAATACAATTTGAAGAAAACGACCATAGACGTGTTTTTGGATGTGACGAATTGGTACATAGCGGTGAATCCAGGCGTACCAACCTACACCTTTAAACGCGTGGAAGATAATTCAGCCTTTGCGACTACCAACGGTTTGCCCATTGCCAAAGACGGAAGTAATGCCATTCCTACCCAGTTTTTGAATGACAGAGCTCAAGTGACTCCAACGATTGGATTTATTGTGGAGTTTTAGGAAGAGAGAAAATAGGAATACAGATTTCTTTTTAATCAACTCCTAGGTTTTCTTTGATTAGTTTGTGGGTTTCTGTTAGGCCTGTTTCCATGTTAATAATTTGCAGAAAATATATTCCTGCTTTCCAGTGGGAAGTATTCAGATCTTCGTTAACGTTTTCTTGTTTTGCATATAGAAGGGTTTTTCCCTGAAAGTCCATCAAACGCACCATATTGGGTCCAAGGCTGTTGATTTTTAGTCTTTCATTAAATGGATTCGGATAAACGAGACTTTTTTGCGGTTCAAACGAGTTTTCCAATATCAAATCTTCTACTACCTCATCAACGGTCAGCGATGTAATCGCGATGCTACCGATTTGCGTACCTAAATCAAAGCTAATTCTTGCATTGGGATCAAAAAGTTCGTTCATCGTAAAAATGAAGGTGTATTCTTTTTCTGTGGGCTCAAAAGTCAAATTGTTATAAGCGCTATAAGCATTGTAAGGGTTAGACGATTTTCCCATGTAGGCCGTGATGGAAATATCTTTATCTGCGGATGCTTTTAATCGGACTATATATCTTTTTTGATACGCCAAAGGGAAACCTGATTTGGTTAATTGAATATGCCAAGCTGTACCCGTTGTCTTCAGTAAATTAATTTTTAATCCAGAAGTGAGGGAGGATAAATTTCCATTGGCACCCGAATTCAAATTTAAGTTCCAACCTGCGGAAGATTTTAATTCATAGATATTTTTGGTAGGTAAAATTTTAGGAGAGAGAAGTGGATTTTTTAGTAAGGCATTGACCAATGGCGTTTTATAGGTTTTTGTAGATGGGTTGTAAATTCCAAAACCGGCAGAAAATTCCCAATAGGCCCAACTTAGGCCTTGGGTTTCCAACCAACGAGCCAGAAATGTGGTCCAATTCGCTCTACTATCCATATCAGCAAGTTCATAAGACCCAAATTCGCCGATATGCAAGGGGATATTTTTTTGTTTCGCCCATTTGATCGCAAATTCAAATTCAGAAGTAATTTGATTTCTTTCCCACGACAAATCCTCCCATTTTGTACCGATGTATTTATCTTTATTCCCTGCCCAATCAGCACCTTGATGGGTGAAATTAAATGGATTATAATAATGTATCGTTAAAATTAAGTTAGGGTCATTGGGTAAAATAAGATCCTTTACTCCGGCAATTCCTCCATAAGAAGCGGTCCCAACCAACACCTTTCTGATCGGATTCGTTTTTCGAATTTCTGCTAAAGCTTCCGCGAAATAAACATTCCATAATGCGGGAGTTAATTGATCATGTGGTTCATTCAATACCTCAAATAAAAGTCGATCATTATAGCCTTTGAAATAATTGGCGATTTGTGCCCATTGTTGAATAAAACGGGGCTTCGCTTTTGCAGGGTCCGTAAATAATTCTTCATGATGATGCATGTTGATAATCACATATAAATTCTTGCTCAAAGCCAAGTCGATGACTGATTTGATTCGAAGCAGAAATTCAGGATTTACGGTGTAAGGAGGAGTTAATTGAGTTCTTTCTGGAACATCCCAACGGATAGGAACCCTAATGTGGTTGAAACCAAGCTCCGCAATTTTTGATATATATTCTTCTTTGTAAGGATTTCCCCAAGCCGTTTCTGTTGGAGCTTCAAACATATTGCCTAGATTAATTCCTTTTCCTAAATTTTGCCCATAAAAGGAAAAACAAAAGAGCATTAATAAAGTGAATAATGGTTTGTTCATCTAGGGTTAAATCGGATTTTCAGATTCTTAATTGTCGAATTTAATGCATATTCAATCATTATTTTAATTACCGATCATCATTTTATCGAAAAAGAAGACAAAAATAATAGGAGATTTTGATCCATCGTTCGTTGGATTCGTCACGAACAAAAGATTATTTCGCAATAAATGCCTAATTTCAAGGAATTAAACCTTGATTCTATGAAGTTCTCTCGTTCCCTGTTGGCTATTTGTTTCCTGTTGATTTTGAATGTCGCATTTGGCCAAAACAAAAAATTTACTTTTGTGGCTTTTGGTGATATGCCTTATCATGTTCCCGCAGATTATCCGAAATTTGAGCGATTAATTGCACAATTGAATAAAGAAAATCCGCATTTTATTGTGCATGTGGGTGATTTCAAATCGGGCTCGAGCCTTTGTTCCAATGAATATTTTGAGAAAATGCATGCCTATTTTGAAACCTTTGAATCACCTTTGATTTATACTCCGGGCGATAATGAATGGACTGATTGCAATCGGAAAGCGGCGGGAGAATATAATCCCAATGAGCGATTGGAAGTGCTTCGGAAGATGTTTTTTCAATCGGACAAAAGTTTTGGGAAACGCAAAATTCAATTAACGCCTCAATCCAAGTCGGCAGGATATGAAAAATATGTGGAAAATAATGCTTGGACCTATGCCGGAATTCAATTTGCAACCATTCATTTGGTGGGTTCCAACAATAATTACAAAGAAGTAGAATCCGAAAATCAGGAATTTGTTGATAGAGAAAAGGCCAATTTGGCTTGGTTGGAGGATGTTTTCCACAAGGCATCCGACAAAAAAGGATTGGTGCTTTTTACACAAGCAGATATGTTTTACAAAGACATGAAACCAAGCAAAGGTTTTGTTAAAATAGTTGAAAAACTGACGGAGCTTACCCAAAAATACGGGAAACAAGTATTTTTAGTTAACGGAGACTCCCATCGTTTCATTACCGACAAGCCCATTTTAATCAATAATTACAAAGAAACCTTGATGAATTTCACTCGAATTAATGTATTTGGTGATGCAGAAATGGCGGCTGTTAAAATCACTTTTGATCCCAAATCTAGTACGCTTTTTCAAGTGGAGCAAATGTTGATTGATTAAAGAATCGGGTAGATTTTTTCCAACCAAGCGGCGGTTTTGATAAATACGTCTGGCAAGCTCTTTTTCATTTCATGCGTTTCATTAGAGTATAAATACATTTCGGTTTTAAAACCCAATTGCAGTAGACGTTGGTGTAAATTTTTTGCCTGATGGACATCCACTAATTCGTCCTTTTCTCCATGGAAAATAATGGTTGGAACTCCTGTTTTTTTAGTCAATTGAAAGATTGGACTAGATGTTTTCGCGATATCAGCTTTAGGATCTGGATTGCCTAGAAAATAGCTAATGGTGGCATCCGCAATCCCTTGTCGGCCCCGAACCACCGAATCCGCTAAATCAGTTGGTCCAACAATATCAATAACCGTTTTGGTCATTTTTTGGGGATCATTGGCATAAGCATACATCAAAGCTAAATGTGCCCCTGCGCTTGCGCCTATCATGGCAAACGATCTTTTTTTGTATCCAAGACTATCTGCTTTGCTCGATAAATAATTCATAGCAAGAACCACATCATCCATTTGTGTTGGATATTTATTGGCACCAGCCTTCACAAAACGATAATTGATAGAAGCCATGGCATAACCTTTTTCGCCTACTAATAAATCGATCAAAGGCTTGGGTAATTGTTGTTTACTTCCTTTGGCCCAAAATCCACCATGTATAAAAACAACCATTGGAGTCTTTTTTGAATGATTTTTTGGCAAATAAATATCCAACTCATTTCGATGATCGGTTGCGGAACCATAAATTAAATTTGAGAGAATTTGGTATTTACTCGAATCTTGATTAGCGGTTTGACCGATTGCTAAATGATGAATAACAAAGAGAATCCCTAGTAATAAATTTCTGTTAGATTTGATGTCCGTTTTCATGTTTAAAGGGATTTTTAATCAGATTTTTTGCGTAGTCAATCAATTGTCGAAGGGTACTTTCTCCACATAACTTTTAAAATTATCCAAAATCATTTGCCAACCTTCTTGTTGCATCTCTGGCGGATTTTGATTTTCGGGTTCAAAGTGTTCTACCACTTGAGTTCCAGCATCGACTTTCTCAAAGTGAATGGATAACTTACGTTGATCGCCTAAAAGGATGTCAAGGCTTTTCTGCCATTCAATGTTTTGGTAAGTCCCCCAAAAATCGAAACTAAAGGATCCGTCTCTAGCGGCCATGGTATAATGAAATTCTTCGCCTACTTTCAATGAATTGTTGGCTTCCGGACAATGCCAATCGGGGCTAGCAAAATTCCAGTTGATGATGTGTTTTTCTTCGGTCCAACATTCCCAAACCTTCGATAAGGGGGCATTTATGAGAGCTTTTACAGTAATAAGTGTCATGATGATAAAAGGTATATTATTTAATAAAATCGGCTCGCATGGGACTAAATGCATCAATCAGCGCGCCATCTTCTAGGCAAAGGGCTCCATGAAGCACATTGGAAGGCACATGAAAGGTATCACCTTTGCGGAGGATTTGCTTTTGTTGATTTATTTCAATTTCAAAAACTCCAGATTCCACATAGCTGATTTGTACGTGTTCATGTTGATGAATTTGCCCTACAGCCCCTGCCAAAAATTCAACTTTGACCAACATTAAACTGGGGTCATAGGAAAGTACTTTTCTTCGGACTTTTTCTTCTAACACTTCCCATTCAAGGGAATCATTGGGAATAAATGGGGTCATCATCAAATTAGGTTTAAGCGGAAATGCCTCGCAATATACAATCCTGTGGTAAAACTAGTCGAATGTAAGCGAAAATTCTTTTACAAGTTTGGATCAAAAAATGCATGAAAATCCAAAAAGCTTGAATTGAAAATGATAACTTGGGGGCGAAAATTAGCTAATTGAAAACAATGACAATATTTGACCGAATGAAAAGTGGTGGGATTATTAAGCAAAATGATCCTGAAATTAGTCGCTTATGGGAAGTGGTATCCCAAACACGCGAATTGTCTGTAAACTTAAATGCTTCCACGGATGTGTCTCAGGCAAGAGTCCTATTATCGGAGATGATCGGGCAAGTAATTTCAGAAAACACCACTGTTTTTACGCCTTTTCATACCAATTTTGGGAAACACACACGGATAGGGGAAAATGTATTTATCAATCACGATTGTTCTTTTTTGGATTTGGGCGGAATTACCATTGAAGATGATGTATTGATTGGACCTCAAGTAAAATTGGTGACAGAAAATCATCCCATTGATCCAAAAAACAGGAAAGATTTAGACTTGAAATCGATTCTTATCAAAAAGAACGCTTGGATTGGTGCGGGAGCGGTGATTTTACCGGGAGTCACCATTGGTGAAAATGCCATTGTTGCCGCTGGAGCTGTGGTGAACAAGGATGTTCCCAATAATGCCATTTTCGGGGGTGTCCCTGCTAAATTAATTCGTACCATCTGAGGCTAGAGATAATTTGTTTATTTCAACATGCTTATGGATTAATGCACATGCTTTATATTTGCAAAACAAAAAATTGAAAAGATATGATTATTGAACCAAGAATGAGGGGATTTATCTGTTTGACTTCCCACCCAAAAGGTTGCGAACAGAATGTAATTAATCAAATAAATTACATCCAATCGAAAGGACATATAGAAGGACCCAAAAATGTGTTAGTGATTGGAGCGTCTACGGGTTTCGGACTTTCTTCTCGTATTGCCAGTGCTTTTGGTTCCAATGCTTCCACTATTGGAGTATTTTTCGAAAAGGCTCCTCAAGCTGGGAAAACAGCTTCTCCTGGTTATTACAATAGCTTAGCTTTTCATGAACAAGCTGAAAAAGCGGGACTTTATGCCAAAAGTATCAATGGCGACGCTTTTTCAAATGAGGTTAAAAATCAGACCATCGACTTGATTAAAGCTGATTTAGGCAAAATTGATTTAGTTATTTATAGTTTGGCATCTCCGGTTCGAATGAATCCAACCACTGGGATTTTGCACCGTTCGGTGTTAAAACCTATTGGAGATACTTTTTCAGACAAAACGGTTGATTTCCACACCGGAATTGTTTCTCAGGTTTCCATTGCGCCATGTACCGAAGAGGATATCGAAAATACGGTGGCAGTAATGGGTGGAGAAGATTGGCAAATGTGGATGGATGCTTTGTTAAAAGCAGATGTATTGTCGGAAAATGCCAAAACAGTTGCTTATTCATACATTGGACCTAAAGTTACGGAGGCGGTTTATCGCAAAGGAACCATTGGAATGGCGAAAAATCATTTAGAGGCGACTGCTGCCAAAATTACTGCGGATTTATCCCAAATTGGAGGCAATGCCTATGTTTCGGTTAATAAAGCCTTGGTTACTCAAGCTAGTTCTGCAATCCCTGTCATTCCATTGTATATTTCATTGTTGTACAAATTGATGAAAGAAAAAGGGATTCACGAAGGATGTATTGAACAAATTCAGCGATTGTTTAGCCAAAGACTTTATGTGGATGGTGCTATTCCAACGGATGATAAAGGAAGAATTCGCATTGATGATTGGGAAATGAGAGAAGATGTGCAGGAAAAAGTAGCGGAATTATGGAAAGTAGCAGATACAGATTCGTTAGCAGCTATTGGAGATTTAAATGGGTATAAATCCGACTTCTTAAATTTATTTGGTTTTGGTTTTGCAGGAGTTGATTATGCAGCGGAGGCAGAGGAAAATTTAGAAATGGAGGGTTTAATCACTGTTGGATAAATAATTAGTTCCCGAATGATCTCTTGCAAAAATTGCAACCATACAATTGAAGGAAATTATTGCAGTAATTGTGGGCAATCCGCCCACATTCACAGCCTTGGGGTCACCTATTTTTTGCATGAAATACAGCATAGTTTGTTGCATGTTGACAAGGGAATATTATTTACGACCAAAGAGCTTTTTTCTAGGCCAGGACGCACCATCAATGAATACATAGCTGGGAAACGGGTTAACCATTTTAAGCCATTTGCTTATTTGTTTATCATGTCTTCTTTATATGTACTTATTTCGCATTTGTTAAAACTAGAAGATTTCGATACTAAAATTTCGTTTGAATTGTCTCCCGATACGGTCTCCTCAAAAGCCGATTCCCAAAAGACTCAAAACTTTATTCTTACCGTTAAAGACATCATCCATTGGATTCGAAATCATTATGCATATTCGAACTTAATGATTCTTCCCGTTTTGTCCTTAGCATCCTTTTTAGCCTTTAAAAAACGGGGGTATAATTATTTTGAGCATTTGATTTTGAATACCTTTTTAGCGGGTCAACGAACAGTTTTCTTTCTACTTTTTTTACCTATTTTCTATTTTTTCAAAGGATCAAGTTCTTCAGATACGATCGAATTAATTAAAAATATATTCAATTCTATCTTAATCTTTTGGACGTTCAATCAGTTTTTCCATTCCAATAAATGGACCCAAAATCTACTTTTAACAGCTGTTTTTATTGGTTTAATTGGACTCTTTATGCTGGCCATCATTTTGGTAGGTTTGGTGGCTATTGGCTTATTGGTTTCCTAATCATGCAACCGATTAGAAAGATGAATGATAAACCATGAGCTTTTATAAAATTCTTAACTCAAGCTTTGTGTTGTCTTTGGTTGGATTAACCCCAATGACTTATTTAAGTTGAAAAAGAATAAAATTTCTGTGTGAACAAAAGTTTAAATACTTTTGTAAAATGAATTTACCAATTAATATTGATAAATTTCGTTCTAAATTTTTGACCCATGGCAAAAAAAATAATTGTTGACATTGATAATACACTTACAATTCACAATTCTTCAAACGATTATTCTAAAAAAGAAATAAGACAAGATGTACTGGATATGTTAAACGCATATAAAATCCGTGGCTATGAGATTGTGTTATTTTCTGCCAGAAATATGAAAACATATGATGGCGATATTTCAAAAATAAATAAACATACTCTTCCTGTTTTAATCGAATGGCTTGAAAAACATCATGTGGAATATGACGGCCTTATCATGGGGAAGCCTTGGTGCGGAGAAGGTGGTTTTTACGTTGATGATAAATCGATTCGTCCAGATGAATTTGTTAGTATGTCAGAAGAGGATATTCACAAAATGTTGGGAAATATTTAACAAATGACAGGAGTTATACTATCAAGTAAGTTTATAGAAAGTCCTCTTAAAGATCAATTTGGCGAAATTTTACCGATTGAATTGCCCATACAAAATAAAAGATTGTTGGATCTCCAATTAGACTCGATCGGAAAATTTTGTGATGAAATATATGTAACCATTCCCAAAGGCTACCACTTAGCACCTGCTCAAACAATTAAAATAATTGAAATTGATCCTGGTCTAAGTTTAATGGAGGAGTTAAACGAAATCGTTCGGTTTTTCAAATTAAATCAAAGGATTTTCATCTATTTTGGCGATACGTTATTTCTAAATATGGGGGAAATTGATCCCAATGAAAATTATTTCTTTTTCAAAGAGGGTAATGTGGGAGCTTGGATGATTTCCATTCATCAACTTCATGAACACTTGGATGGATGCCTAAATTTCAAGGATTTATTGGATAAATTTATAGCAGACGATGAGATTCACACATATTCCCAATTTGAATGTTTAGATTTCGGCAATTCGCCTTCTTACTATCATTCTCGAAAATTATTTTTAGAATCCAGAGAATCCAATAAGCTGATCATTAAAGACGGATTTATCATTAAAAGTAGCAAGGATCAATTAAAAATTTGGTCGGAATATAAATGGCTGGAAACAGCTAAAGTTTTCATGCCTCTTAATGTGCCGTTTGTGACAGAATTTTCCATGTCAGATGAGGAGGCAAGTTATTCAGTTGAGTATGTAAACCATCCTACGCTGAGTGATATTTTTGTTTTTGGAAAATTATCAAATGCCTTTTTTATACAAATTCTAGTTTCCATTAAGAAATTGATTCTTACTATGAAAGAGCAAAAATTTAATTTCGAACCAGCCACTCAAACAAACTTTTTGGTTGAAAAACTAAGCGACAGAAAAAATCAAATAATTGAAATTGTTGGAAGTTTACAAATGGACGTTGATTATATCCATCAAAAAATCGAAGAAAACAGGGTCTATTTTAGCAATAAAACATATAATTATTCGCCCATGCATGGCGACATGTGTTTCAGTAATATTTTACTTGATTTTTCAACGCTTGAACCTCAATTAATAGATCCGAGGGGATATACCTCTAAAACAGTTGGGTTCTCCATGTACGGGCCAGATTGTTATGACTATTATAAATTAGCTCATAGTTATGTGATGGGCTATGATTTTTTAATCGCTGGCCGAGAAGATGATCCTTGTTTGAAAGTCGAGGAAATATCAAAAAGATTACATCTCTTTTGCGAAATATTTAACATCGAAAAAATAGACTTACAAATGGGTTTAATCAATTTGTTTCTTTCCATGTTACCGCTTCATAATGATTCCACACAACGTCAAACTTCTTTTATCAATACCATCAAAAAAATTGAGGCATTATGATTTTAATTACACTTGCAGGTGATTCGAGCAGATTTTTTAAGGAAGGATATGCACAAGTAAAATATAAATTGGACTATGGAGATAAAAGCATCATTGCAACGATAGTCGACTACATTCCAAGAAATGAAAAGTTATTGATTGTCTTAAATAAAAAGTATCATGATTACGATTACATCAATAATCTGCTAATTCAAATGAGATTTCGGGAATACAAAATAGTAGAAATTGAAAATACCATTGGACAATTCGATACGGTCATTCAGGGATTATCCAATGCGAAAGAATTTTGGACTGAAAACGATTCTTTAACCGTTTACAATGGCGATACGATTAGAAAAATAAATCAATGGACCTATGATGAATGTGACGGGCACATCGAAGTTTTTCATGCTGAAGGTAATCATTGGAGCTTTGTTGACAATATAGGAGTAGTTAAAAACGTCACAGAAAAGCAAAGAATTAGCAATTATTGCTCTTCTGGACTATATTTTTTTAATAAAATTAAATATATAATTGATTTTGGTCCTGAATACATGAACAGTGCAATTCAAGAGTGCTATGTAGCGCCTTTTTATAATGTATTGATTAATAAAGGTTTAATCATTAAAAGTGATGTTGAAGATATCAAGCATTTCGTTTTTTGTGGCACACCTAATGAATATGTAGAATCTGTGAAAATTAAAGCTTTTTATGAAAAACCAAATTCCATTTAATAAACCATACCTATCGGGTAAAGAAATACAGTATATACAAAACGCCGTTTATCTTGGAAAGCTTTCCGGAAATGGTGAATACACCAGAAAATGTCAGAGTTTTTTAAAAGAAACATATGGATTTGGGAAATGTCTATTAACAACATCTGGTACGGATGCTTTGGAAATGGCGGCTATTTTGGTTGATATTCAGCCTGGCGATGAAGTAATAATGCCATCTTACACGTTTACCTCTACGGCAAATGCTTTTATTTTGAGAGGTGCGACCATTATTTTTGCAGATAGTCGGATGGACGCCCCAGGTATCAATGAAGATAGTATTGAATCATTGGTGACATCAAGAACAAAAGTGATTGTGCCAGTCCATTATGCGGGTGTTGCCTGCGATATGGATAAGATTATGGATATTGCGAAGAAACACAATCTATTTGTTGTAGAGGATGCTGCACAAGCGATCAATAGTTTTTACACTGGTCGAGATGGGGTAAAAAGAGCATTGGGGTCCATTGGTCATTTGGCCGCTTTTTCTTTTCATGAAACCAAAAACATCATATCCGGTGAAGGGGGTATGTTGGTAATTAATGATGCTCAATTTGATAGCCGGGCGGAAACCATTTGGGAAAAAGGGACCAACCGATCAGCTTTTTCTAGGGGAGAAGTAAAAAAATATGAATGGATTGATTTGGGATCCTCTTATCTACCTTCCGAGATACTTTCAGCTTTTCTTTGGGCACAATTGGAAAATCTTGACGATATTCAACAAAAGCGAATTAGCATTTGGAATCAATATTATTCGGGATTAAAAGATTGGGCGAACAGAAATAACGTTTCGATGCCTATCATTCCGGATTTTGCAACGAACAATGCTCATATGTTCTATCTGGTATTCAACAGCATGGCCCAACGCGAAAGCATTCAGGAGGAATTGAAAGAAAAAGGGATTTTATCCGTATTTCATTATTTGAGTTTGCATAAAAGTCCTTATTATGAGCGTAAACATGATCATCGAATTTTACCAATGTCTGATCAATATTCTGATTGCTTGCTAAGGTTACCCATGTTTTACGAATTGACGCCAATGGAGATAGATTTTATTGTAGATACCATCCTACAAAAAGGTAAAAAAATAGCTTAAAATGAAAATATTAATTATTTCGGGGGCAGACAATAAATATCGAGGATCCACATTTGTGCCTTTTGATATATATGACGGGCTAAAAAGAATAAAAGGGAATGAAGTAAAAGTGCTTTTTAAAAATTGGAATACATACGATGATAAGAATGTTATTACTCTCCACACTTTTTTTGAAGGATTGAAAAGTAGGTTTTTTTTCAATTTGAGTCGAGTTATAAGGAGAATACATGCATTGGCCATTGGTTTTAAAGTATGGAAGGATGTCAGAATAAAATACAATTCTGAATACATCGTACAAGATATTGATCAAACGATTACCTATTATTCGAGCGAAGAAATAATCAAGAAAGCGGGTTTTATTCCTGATATAATTGTTGTACTATTTTGCTTTTCACAAAAATTTTTATCGTATAAAAACCTATACGAGTTTGAAAATATCTATGGTTCTAACATATACATCATGCCTATGGACATGGCCACCTACACAGGTGTATGCCATTATGCTTGGGATTGTATTGAATACACCAAACAATGCGGAAATTGCCCTGCATTATATTCAAACAATGGTAATGACCAATCCTACTTGAATTGGAAATTTAAAAAATACTATGCAGACCTAACTAATATCCATGTTATTGTGGGGGCTGATTTGCAATTAAGGCAGGTTAAATCCAGTTCTTTATTCTCCCAAAAACCCATTCATAAAATCTTCCTTCCTACCGATTCCGATATTTTTAAACCGGTCGATAAACGAGCATTACGTCAAAAAATGGGTCTGCCCGTGGATAAAAAAATTATCTTTTTTGGTTCCATGTTATTGGGTGAAAGGCGTAAAGGAATGCGTTGTTTATTGGATAGTCTCAAAATCTTAAAAGAGCAATTGAAAGACACAGATGTTGAAAATAATATCTTGTTATTAATCGCTGGAGGTAATATCGAAAGTCTCGAAGAAATGTTAATTTTTGATTACCATTATTTAGGTTGGCTTACGACTCCAGATCATACAGCGGAGGCTTATCAGGCGGCAGATGTATTTGTTTGTCCGTCGATAGAGGATGCTGGCCCAACCATGATTAATCAATCAGTCATGTGTGGAACACCGGTAGTTTCATTTGAAATGGGAGTTGCATTTGATTTGGTCATAACTGGTCATACGGGATATAGATCTAAGCTTGGTGATGTTGCTGACTTAGCCAAGGGGATTCAAACGATCATTAATTTGGATGATCCTGCTTATCAATTAATGAGTGAAAATTGTAGAAACTTTGCATTGGAAAATTTTAGTAAAATCAAAAATGCTGAAAAATTAACGGAATTGTTTACCAATAATAGACATGAAAAATAAACTAAGCTTAAAAGAATGGGATACGAGTTTTTTTGAAATAAAAGTAGGTACGGTTGATGCTGATCATATTTCCAAAGAAGAAATGGATTTAATTTTGATGGAAATTAAGCTATATAAATACGACCTTGTCTATTTTTTTGCATCACACGAAGATGCCGTAAGTAAAGAAATTTTAAATTCTTCAGGCGCCTATTTGGTGGATCAAAAGGTGGTGTTTGAAAAAGAATTGGATAAAAATCCATATAAATTAGAAGATGACAAATTGGTCATACTATTTGAAACAACAGGGATACATTTATCTGATTTTAGTACACTTGTTTTGCAGGCGGCGGAATTTTCAAGGTTTAAAAACGATCCGAATTTGGATGAATCTATTTACAAAAAAATGTATTTAGAATGGATGAGAAAATCACTAACGAAAGAGTTAGCGGATTTTATTATCGTTTATATGGATAATAATCGTGTGGAAGGATTTATGACAGCCTACATAAAAGACAATATAGGTTTTGGGGGAATAATGGCAGTTGAAACAGAATCAAGAGGCAAATCAATTGGAACAAAGTTAGTTCAATCCTGTTTAAATTACTTTATGGAAATGAATTGTGAAGCAAGTAACTTTATCACCCAGCTAAACAATCTTAAGGCCTGTTCTTTATATAAAAAAACAGGGTTTACTCAAAAAAGTGTAACTGATATCTATCATTTTCATTCAGAGTCTTTCTAATTTTATACATTTGGTCTTGCCCTTAGAATAATTTATTTTTCTGCAATTATATAGGAACCGTTTCGCTACATTCCAATATCCAATAAAACCCTTTATCTATGAAGGATAATCAATTTGTTTTAATATGCCCCATTTATCCACCGGATTTTAAATATGGACAATATTTATATTACCAATCTTTATTATTAGAAATACAAGTATGTTTTGTTTTTACCACTCATGAAGATGAACAACTCTTTATTAGTGAAGTATGTAAAGAACAAAAATTATCATGTCTAAGTATAATTTTAGAAGATATATACACAAATAATCAATTGGAGCGCCTTTTGGAGAAAAGAAGTTTCCCAACATTCAAAAAATTTGTCGCCATTGATCAGTTAAAATCCCAATTTGATTTTTTGATTTGCATCGACGCTGAAACAATTTTACTTACCCAGGATTGGTCCAGTATTTGCCATAAATTATTGAATAGAAAAATCTGGTTTGGTGGGGGTTTAACTTCAACTATGCGGGATGCGAAAAAAATTATGCAATCTTCCGCAACGGAATTAGTTCCGATAGAAGATCATGAAAAAATCAAACGCTTAACATTTGATTATAATTTCTATAACTGGTGGTGGGACATACCCGTTTATTATTCCTCAGATGTTAGTGCATTTTTACATTGGCTTAATTGGTATGATACAGAATCGGTTATCAATAGATTGACTTGGTATTCTTTTGACCATTCGATTTATCAATTTTATACCGTGCTTTACCAAGGATTTAAATTTGTTAAGGTAAATGATGTTATCCATAGTCTAGAGTTTTCTAGTGTGGATGTTTATCAGCATGTTAAACAAGATTTTGAAGCACCTACATGGATTAATTGTAGGGCTTTTTTACAAGATTCTTCGTTTGCCAAAGAAAATAATATGGCGGCGATCTATCACATTGATCGAGTTTCCATGCCTGAGTTTGATTTAATGAGTAAAACGACTCGTGCTCACAAAGCCAATTCCTTCATCATTCGAATTGTTAGAAGATTATTGGTCAAAATGTTAAGTAAACTTCATTGAAATGCTAGACTATTTGACTAGCGCCTAACCGTTTAAAAGAGAAATAACAACAGAACTAAGGCTGTTTTCGTTTGATTCAGGTTCATAATTTGATGATTTTAAGTGCTATTGGTTGCTGTAGTGCGCAATGAATTAGCAAGAGATACATCCCCGTCCGATATTCTTTCATTTGGATGATGGTGTCGATGTTCAATATGGGCTTATTTTCTATTTCTTGTCCAAATAAATCAACTAATTGATACGATAAATTAGCTATCAAATTTCACTGAATGTGTAGGGTTAATAGGTCATTTACTGGATTTGGACCCACTTTTATTTGCAATGTTTCGCTGACAGATAGGTAACTATAAACTTGTAAGACACCGCGGCTTAGTGTATTTGTTGGACTAGCCGATTCGTAATTTATTTGTCCAATGACCCAATGGATACTTCCTGTTGGGTTCCCAATGATCCTACCACTACTAGTAATCGCTTGTTGAGCAATTAGACAATTAGGCAATAATTTAAATAAAATACATAGAGCTACACTTTTGTAAGGCATAATCATTGATTTTCGAGAAATTCAAACATGCAAAAACTTGACAAAAGAAGGATAATGTCAAATTATTTAAAGAGAAATGACGTCAGACCTGACGCCGTTGGGGATTAATAAGTAAGGTAACTTAAATGATGGACAATACCTATTGTATCAAAATGATTATATTTGTTATTTAAATTCAATTTATATAATCGGCCTAATGAAAAAACTTTTATTCATCCTTCTTTTTTTGTCTTTTAGTACTTCTTTAATGTCCCAAACAGGGAGCATTGAATTAAGTTCGGGCGGATTTTCCTTTATTCCAGCCTTTACCTCAAAAGAACCCAATCTTATTATCAATGCAGGAACAAATCCAAGCAGAAAATTAACGGGTCATTTAATGTATATGATGCGTTTGAAAAGCATGACTCCCAATACCGTCGTTTTGATTACCCGATACAAATTGATTGATAAAAAATTTAAAACTACTTTCGGTTTACATATTCCGGCCATGCAAATAATGGAAGATTATTCTGTCAATAGTTTGTTTGGACAAGAATTGACACTGTCTTATCCTCTGACAGAAAAGTTTAATTTGGGTTTATTTGTGTTAAACGGGAATGGTCGAAATGTAGACTTTAATGCCGCATTGGCTGCCTTGAATGGTAATTACCATCGCGATAAGTGGAATTATTTAAGTCAAGTTTATTACTTAGATAGAGGAAATCTGACAGGCCTTGCTGAAACAGTTACCTATGATATAAACAAGCATTTCCAAGCGAAAGCCTTCGTGAATTATACGATTACAGATCAATTCTTTATTGGAACAATTGGAGTTAATTATCGATTGTAGTAAAATCAATTAACTTATTTTGTTTATCAGTATTTTTGTGAGGTTTGAATATTGCTCAACTTATTTTTGTGGAGAAATATTCAAAATGTGAATTAACGGTTAAAACTTCTAATTATTTTTTTCGTGCTGTTCGTTGTAGAAATCATCATAAACATAGCCTTTAAAAATCGACAGGCTCAATAACCGTGCACAGCCGCCTTCTGCAATCAAAAAAAAATTGTTTTGAAAGCTAAATAATCTCGTCTTTAATGGTTAATCCGACGAAAGATTTGAGCGAAGCGGTAGGCGGAGCTTTGACAATGCGCATGGGCGTTGTGCGTCAGGGTCAAAGAAAATAGCCGAAAGCGTAGTGAAAATCGTGCCGCTTGCGGATTCGTCTTGGATTAACTGGCAGAAAATAAGTTTTTTTGTTTCTTTTTTTCTAAAAAAAAGAAATGCCTTAGAAAATGAATTAGCCAATAAATTGTATTGATAGGGAATAGGTATTAGGTAAAAGGTAATTTAAAAAACTAATACCTAATAAGGAGAATTAAGGGTTGAAATTTCCAATGATTAATCTCTTAATTACCGCTTTGGGCTTCGATACTTCGACAAGCTCAGCAATCACCTAAAGCCACTGTTTGTAATCACAAAAACGTTTGTTCTGAAAGCTAATTTTATGTCGATACTATCGGTTAATCCGACGAAAGATTTGAGCGAAGCGGTAGGCGGAGCTTTGACAATGCGCATGGGCGATGTGCGTCAGGGTCAAAGAAAATAGCCGAAAGCGTAGTGAAAATCGTGCCGCTTGCGGATTCGTCTTGGATTAACGGGCAGAAAATAAGTTTTTTTGTTTCTTTTTTTCTAAAAAAAAGAAATGCCTTAGAAAATGAATTAGCCAATAAATGGCAATGCTATATTGAATGTTGAAATAATAATGAATATTTCAACTCTTAATTCGCATTCAAACATTTATTCCATTATTTGGTTTAACAATCAAATTCCATTTCCATCAATTTTATGAAGGGAGTCAAAAAACAACATTTACCTTCAAAAATATGCCCCAAATGTCAAAGACCTTTTTCTTGGAGAAAAAAATGGGAAAAGAATTGGGACCAAATCATTTATTGTGGTGAAAAGTGTAGAAGAACAAAATAGATTTTCAGTGGAAGATGCTGACCGTATCATCCAAATGGCTTGGGAAGATCGAACACCTTTTGAAGCCATTGAATTTCAATTTGGGCTAAAAGAAAAAGAGGTGATTGAATTCATGCGTCTTAATTCGAAATCATCCAGTTTTAAAATGTGGAGAAAAAGAATGTCGGGCAGAACAACCAAACACCTGATGAAAAGAATCTCAGACACCAAACGTTTTAAATGTACCTTACAAAGAAGTATTAGTTTGAACAAAATCAGTAAGCGCTAATGCTCTTTCCCACCGATTTACCTTCCATCTATCAGCGCATCGACGAATTTGACCCTATTCAATATGGCCGAACTCGGAATTTCATTTCTGGAGGAGTATCCTATTTATCGCCTTACTTGTCTCGTGGAATCATTAACATTCAGTTCGTTTTGAAGCGATTGCAAGATCGGGGTTTTCAGATTTCCGACATGGAAAAATTTGTCCAAGAACTAGCTTGGAGAGAATTTTATACCCGAAAGTGGATGGAAATGGGGGATAAGATTTTTGACGATATTCGTCATCCTCAAGAAAATGTTCATTCCAATGCGATGCCAAGCGCTTTCGTCGAAGCGTCCACCGGAATAAACGTACTGGATCAACACCTATCCGAATTTCCTCAATCAGGCTATTTACACAATCATTTGCGCATGTATTTGGCTTCCATTGGCTGTAATGTGGGGAAATACCATTGGCGGAATTTAGCTGATTGGATGTACTACCACTTATTGGATGGCGATTTGGCCAGCAATGCCCTTAGTTGGCAATGGTGCGCTGGTACATTTAGTAACAAACTCTACTATGCCAATCAGGAAAACATCAATAAATACACCCAAAGCAATCAAAGAGGCACATTTTTAGATGTTGACTATGAACAATTGACCCAATTGCCCCTTCCTGATGTTTTGAAAAAGAACATTCGTTTCCATGTGTCATTTGAAATTCCAAGTACCCCGTTTCCATTGATAAATCCCGACTTCCCCACCTTTATTTATACACATTACACACTTGACCCTTTGTTTCATGCGGAAGAAAAAGGAAATCGCATCTTGGTCCTCGAGCCAGAGCATTTCAAAAGACATCCTATTTCTCCGAAGTCTTTGAAGTTTATCTTGGACTTGGCCAAAAACATCCCTGACATTCAAGTGTATTTCGGGGCTTATTCCGATTTAGCTGTACAAGGAATTTTTCAACATCATCCCGTCAATTCGCATTTTGAAGGAATTAGAGAACCTTATCCCTACATGAGGGAAGGTATTGAGGGACATTTTCTAAGTTTTTTCTCTTTTTGGAATCAACTTAAGAAACATCTTTGAAAAGAGTCTCCAAATAATTATTCGCATGGCTTAAATGAGTATTCTTTTTTTCCAAAGGCATTTTATCCCATGTGCTGATTAGCATCGCCCATCTTGGATTTTTGGAAAATGTGCTTCGTTGTTTATCCAAAAATCGCCAAAATAATCCGTCCCAAATTGCCTGCCATTCCCCGTTGGGATAATCGCTCATTTTCATGATATAATTGGAACCACAGATATACGGCTTGGTGGTCATTCGGCCGCCATCACTAAATTGCGACATCCCATAAACATTGGGCACCATCACCCAATCGTAAGCATCTATATACATTTCCATGAACCATTGATAAACCGCATCTGGGTGGATTTCACAAAGGAGCATAAAATTCCCAAGTACCATTAATCGTTCAATATGGTGGTTATAGCCGGTTTTTAATAATCGCTGGATGGCATTATCGACAGGCAGAATGCCCGTTTCACCTGTGTAAAAAACAGCGGGCATCGGGCGGGAGAATGCCCAATAATTAGTGGTTCTTTGCCGACTCCCAATTTTATCATACAGCAATTGAACAAATTCCCGCCAGCCGATAATTTGTCGAATAAATCCTTCTATGGAGTTGATCGGAGCATCAGCAGCAACGACTCTTTCCATTACTTGCGTTGGATGAAGCAAGCCAACATTGATTAAAGGACTTAATAAACTATGAAACAAGGTACTCTCATCTTTTTTGATAGCGTCTTCATATATACCAAATTGCTCAATGCGCTCACTGACAAATAACTCGAGTGCTGCTTCCGCCTCTTTATGCGTGCAGGGATAATAATCACCTGAAAATGGAGCCTCTGTACTTCCTGGATTATTCGGAAATTCCTTGTTTACATAGTGAACCGCTTCCAAGACATATTTATTCGGTTCTTGATGAGGAAAGGGCGCTGGAATAAAGGTGTTTTTTGGGATTTTTTTTCGATTTTCGGTATCAAATGACCATTGTCCACCAACAGGATTTTGTTCCGAATCCATTAAAATGTTCCAATCTTTGCGTTGCTGAATGTAAAAAGCCGTTTGGAAATAAGTCTTTTTTTCACCGAGGACAGCAGGATCTTGACATAAAAAATTGGGGCTTGGGTGAAAGGTGATTAGCTCCGGACACAAATTCATCAATTGCTTTTTTAGCCAATAATCATGGGGCTCAAAAATAGACAATTGAGATAATCCCTCCGATTGCAGATGGGGGATTAAATGCTCCAATTTCGCAAAGGGGCTTTTGGCTTCTATATAATGAACTTGTAAGCCATTTTGAAGGAGTAATTCTTCGTAATATTTTAAGCTTGACCGATGGAAAATTAATTTTTGTTGATGAAATGGAAATTGATTAAAATACAGATCGGATTCGATTAAATAATAGGTCGTCGCCTTTTCGAGCTGCAGAATATCCTTGTAAATTTGATGTGGAAAAAGTAAAAAGATATTCATTCTTTATTTTTGTTCACCTTTTAACTAATTTGCCGTCCAAATTGTTAAGATGGCCATCATATGCAATACTAGCTTAGCCATGTATCATTCATGAAAAAAATTCTACTTCTTATCTTTATTGCTTGGAACACGATGGGACAATCCAAAATCCCCGTTTGCCATGTTCCTGTCCCTAGTAGAATCAAAGGACTAAAAATTCCTCCAAAATCGCTTAGCCAAAAGACAAAAACCTATGCTGGAATGAAAAAAATTCCTGCCGGGATATTCTCCATGGGTTCGCATGACCCACAAGGCCGAGCAGATGAATATCCGCTTCACCAAGTACAAGTGGATGGTTTTTGGATGGATGAAACAGAAGTGACCAATGCACAATTTGCCGAATTTGTTCAAGCGACAGGTTACTTGACGACTGCTGAAAAGCCCATCGATTGGTTGGAAATTTCCAAACAAGTGCCTCCAGGCACACCCAAGCCAGCGGATTCTCTTTTGGTACCGAGCTCTTTGGTATTTGTCCCGACACTTGGACCTGTTAATTTAAATGATTTTTCGCAATGGTGGGAATTCAAAAAAGGAGCAGATTGGAAACACCCTGAAGGCCCCAATTCCTCTATTTTGGGCAGAGAAAACCATCCTGTTGTACATGTTTCCTGGGATGATGCCTCAGCATATGCCCGTTGGGCAGGTAAACGTTTACCCACAGAAGCAGAATGGGAATGGGCCATGCGTGGAGGCTTGAAAAATAAAATTTATCCATGGGGAAACGAGTCGGTGGATCAAAAACCCTACAAAGCCAACAGTTTTCAAGGCAAATTTCCTTACCTCGACGAAGCTTTGGACGGTTATAAATCGACCACAGCACCTGTCAAATCTTTTCCTGCCAATGGTTTTGGATTGTACGATATGGCAGGCAATGTTTGGGAATGGTGTTCAGATTGGTATCGCAACGATTATTATCAAAAAAGCCCCAAACTAAATCCCAAAGGCCCCAAAGACAGTTATGATCCGGACGAGCCTGGCATTTTCAAACGTGTCATGCGTGGTGGATCTTTTTTATGCAACGATGGTTACTGCTCCAGTTACCGCAGTTCCGCCCGCATGAAATCTAGCCCTGATTCCGGTTTGCAGCACACTGGTTTTAGGTGTGTGGCGAAGTAGGTAAGGGAATAGGTAATAGGTAATAGGTAATAGGTAAGAGGTAAAAGGTAGTAGGTAAAAGGTATGTACTTGCCTGAATTTGGTTGTCACTTTTCTTTCAACTTTCAGGTTTATTTAGTTTAAAGTTAATAATTTATTTCTTGGTTGTTCGGGATTAATAGGTTTTAATTGAAGGCAATATGCATG
>NZ_JBPXKA010000012.1:0-57253 GCF_054558485.1 Aquirufa sp. ROCK2-A2 | reverse complement strand
GAAAGATTTGAGCGAAGCGGTAGGCGGAGCTTTGACAATGCGCATGGGCGATGTGCGTCAGGGTCAAAGAAAATAGCCGATAGCGTAGTGAAAATCGCGCCGCTTGCGGATTCGTCTTGGATTAACTTGCGACTAATAAGTTTTTTTGTTTCTTTTTTTCTAAAAAAAAGAAATACCATGGAAAATAAATTAACCAATAAATGGCATTTTTAGGTAATAGGTATTAGGTAAAAGGTAATAGGTATTAGGTAATAGGTAATAATGCGAATTATGGGTTGAAATTTCCAATGATTAATCTCTTACTTTACAGCTTCTGGCTTAGACACTTCGGCAAGCTCAGTAAACGAGCTCAGCGAACGTTTAGTTCTTATCAATGAAATTGCGGTTAATCCGACGAAAGATTTGAACGAAGTGGTAGGCGGAGCTTTGACAATGCGCATGGGCGATGTGCGTCAGGGTCAAAGAAAATAGCCGAAAGCGTAGTGAAAATCGGGCCGCTTGCGGATTCGTCTTGGATTAACTTGAAGAAAATAAGTTTTTTTGTTTCTTTTTTTCTAAAAAAAGAAATGCCATGGAAAAAGAATTAGCCAGAAAATTGCATTGATAGGTAATAGGTAAAAGGTAATAGGTATTAGGTATTAGGTAATAGGTAATAGTTATTAGGTAATAGGTAATAGGTAATAGGTAATAGGTGTTAGGTAATAATGCGAATTAAGGGTTGAAATTTCCAATTATTAATCTCTTAATTACCGCTTTCGGCCTCCATCCTTCAACAGGCTCTGTAAACGAGCTCAGTAAACACTATTTATTATTTTTTTGGACTTATAAATGAATTTGAGGTTAATCCGACGAGATTATTTAGATTTCAGAACAAAAATAAATATTCAATAATCCCTACGGGATTAAATACTTGTAGTCATGGACTTAATTCCGTGGGGGAAAGATATAGATGTCCAGGCAATAGGGTTTAGGTATATGGCTAGGGATTTCGAAGGCAGAGGATGAAAAATAGAATAAGAGAAAGAGAAAAAACAAGCCCTGAGAATCTAAAATTTGAAGTAGATTGTCCAGAAAAAAATAAATACGAGAATCTCGCGAGCTTGAAATTGTGAAAAATAGAAGATAATCTCCTGATAATTAGCGCAAATACGCTCAAAATAAGGGTAAAATTAATAAATAGGTCCCATCAAAAAATTTAACTATTTTAACGATATAATCAAAAATTTATTATTTTTGGGCCAAAGTTCTTTGTTAGATAAATTTTAAACTTATACCTCCTTACTAATATTCTGCTCAATAATAACCCTTAATGATACTTTACATCTCAGTAACTACTATTATACTTGCCATAGTTATAAGCATATATAACTATCAAATAAACAAGAACAGTTTGTATCTGGCGGGCTTCTTAATCCCACTATCCATTGCGGGTATTTTACATTATTACTCCATCATAGATGACAACCCAGACGGCTTAGTTATATTATATGGACATTTTATTCCTGTCCTATTTCTGACGGGACCAATGCTCTACTTATATATTAGAGGAATATTAACAGATCGTTCCCAATTACACAAATTGGATATCCTTCATTTTTTGCCGGCATTCATCTCCTTGATTTCCATTTTACCTTATTACTTTGAGCAACTATCCTATAAAATAGAAATAGTTAATAAGGTATTTTATAATCCCAACGCACATAAAACCCTTAATATTTCCTGGCTATATCCCAGTTCCTTGAATATCTTACTCAGAGCCATTTTACAAGCGATCTATATCTTAGCCTCTATTTGTTTATTGGTCAAATACAAATTGAAAATGGCAAAGAACAATACTCCCATTGAGCAAAAGAACATTGCGCTCAATTGGGTATATACCATTTTGTTGATTTCAACGGTAGTCAGCGTTTCATACCTCATCATCACCCACAAGTATTATTTCGGAAATAATACCAAGAAAGAAATTAGTGAATATGGCTTAAATTATGTGGCTGCGATATCCTTTTCATTGATCCCCTTATTAATGCTCATATTCCCAGAGCATTTATATGGCATCCCTGTTAATCGAAAAATGAAATCTGCTGAAAAGGTCAAAAATGATCTACCATTCGTCAATGAAGCAGGACCCGAAAAAACAGATGCGGATCCATTCAATGAAGTAGCTCAATCCATTATGGATTATCTTCAAAATGAAAAGCCTTATGTTAATCCGGATTTTAGCATTGATGATTTAGCTAAAATATTAGATATTCAAAAACACCATTTATATTATTGCTTCAATAACATCCTTCAGGTAAAATTTACCTCGTTAAGAACCAAACTGCGGGTGGATTATACCAAGGAAATTTTAATGAGTGGCGATTTAACGACCATGTCCATGGAAGGAATTTGGACCAAAGCTGGGTTTTCATCCCGAACGAATTTCTTCGTTTCATTCAAAGAAGAAACTGGCTTAACACCATTGGAGTTTATCAAGAATCAAAATTTGGGAGAATTGAGGGAAAACTAAATCTTTGTGCACCTTTGGCCTTAAACATTTCAAAAGCCAAAAGCACACAAAGAAATAAAACTTATATGATACTTCCTTATTAAAAAGATAGTGGCAGTCGAAGTTGGTTAGGACATTCTAACAATGAACCTTTAGATTAATAATACGTGAATAACTTATTATAATCTTCACCTAAATTGGATAGGCAAATTTCGGCATATAATGCAAAAGCACCTCACTAAGAATTTAGAATTGAGTTCCGTTTTCATAAAATCCAGTTCCAAATTATAAAAACAAGGCCATTTTGGAAGATTAAATCCTTGAATTTGAATTTTCCGGCGTGCAGGAAGGGCGAAGATGTATGGTGAGGTCGAGATGTGATGAGCTGCAGAATGGATTTGAACGATGAAATCTTTGAGTCCATTTATGTTGAAATGGCAGAAAAATTCATTCCCCCATAGCCCAGAATTTCAACCATTTTTTATTCCAAAAAATTAAAACTATTTTTGTCTATAAGGTGTTTAAATATCGTTTTAAACAGCGCAAACCCATAACAATTTAACAATAAAAACATGATTAACAGAAGAGATGCGGTCTCTAAAATTGCCATGATGTTAGGTGGTGCTTTAACTGCTCCCACTTTGATGGCAATGGAAAGGTCACAAACAACATCGCATTCACTTAATGTCGCATCATTTGGCCTAAGTGAAACACAAAGAAAAATTGTAGCAGCGGTTGCTGAACAAATTATTCCAAAAACCTCTACTCCCGGTGCCATTGATGCAGGTGTTCCCGCTTTCATCGAAATGATGTTGAAAGATTGTTACAAAACACCTGAACACAAAAGCTTTTTGAAAGGCTTAAAAGACCTTGAACAAGCGAAGTTCTTAACGCTAAATCAAGATGGACAAGTGGCTGTATTGAAAATAATAGAAGCCGACACCAAAGAATTGATGAAATCCTACCAATTAAACAAGGTAAAAGTAGGCGACAATGTAGATAAAGAAACATTGGAGGGAAATAATGGCGTGCCATTCTGGAGATTAATGAAAGAATTGACCTTATTGGGATATTATACTTCTGAAAAAGGTTTACAAGCTTCTTTCGTCTATGAACCTATTCCAGGTAAATTCGAAGCAACGAAACTAACACCAGGACAAAAATCCTACCAATACTAAATCTTTTCAAAACGAAATTTCGATTAACATCATGAATCTTAATATAGATGCAATAAAGAGTCAAACATTTGATGCCATAGTAGTGGGATCAGGTATCTCTGGCGGTTGGGCTGCTAAAGAATTGACCGAAAAAGGATTAAAAGTGGCCGTTTTAGAACGTGGCCGCGAAATTAAACACATTGAAGGTTATGAAACGGCTATGAAAAATCCTTGGGATTTTGCTCACCGTGGAAGACCAGATAACATGGCTGCCGAAGAATATTGGGCGGGTATGCGTACTGGTTATACAGCCAACGAAGAGCATCGCTACTTGTTTGAAAACGATAAACAAAATCCTTACATCGAGAAAAAAGGTGGATTCGATTGGTTAAGAGCTTATCATACAGGTGGAAAATCTTTGCTATGGGGTCGTCAAACCTATCGTTGGAACAAAGAAGATTTTGAAGCGAATGGAAAAGAAGGCGTTGGTACCGATTGGCCAATTCGCTACGAAGATTTAGCCCCTTGGTATTCTTATGTAGAAAAATTTGCGGGTATTTCTGGACAAAGAGAAGGATTAGATGTGCTTCCCGACAGTGAATTTTTACCAGCCATGCAAATGACCGCTCCGGAAAGACATTTCAAAGAGCAAGTAGATAAAAAATTAGGCCGCCCGGTAACGATCGGTCGTGTGGCGCACTTAACTCAACCTGGAGCTCATCATACAGCTTTAGGCCGCGGTAGTTGCCAATACAGAAATAAATGTATGCGTGGATGCCCTTACGGAGCTTATTTTAGCTCGTTATCAGCTACATTACCAGCTGCAATGCGCACCAATCGTTTAACCATGGTTCACAATGCCATCGTTTCTGAAATCATTTACGATGAGGCCACTCAAAAAGCGAAAGGTGTACGTGTTATTGATCAAAACACCTTAGCAGTGAAAGAATATTACGCAAAAATCATTTTCGTCAACGCTGGAGCCATCGGTTCAACCTCTATTTTGATGAACTCGAAATCGAGCCGCTTTACGAATGGTTTAGGAAACGATAGCGATCAATTAGGACGAAACATCATGGATCACCATTTGGGTGTAGGTGCTAGTGCAACTGTGGAAGGATTTGCCGATGATTATTTCTTCGGTAGTCGTCCAAATGGATTGTACATTCCACGTTTCCGTAACTGGGGCAAAGATAAACGTGCATATACTCGTGGATTTGGTTATCAAGGTGGCGCTAGCCGTGAAGGTTGGGGTCGTGGTGTCAATTCAGATGGTTTTGGTGCACAATTCAAAGAAGATTTGACAAAACCTGGTACATGGACCATCGGTTTTGGTGGTTTTGGTGAAATTTTACCAGATCCAAACAACCGTTTTGTCTTGAGTCAAACAGCTAAAGATAAATGGGGACTACCTGTTTTGGAATTTGAAGCGAATTTTGGTTCCAATGAATTAAAAATGCGTGAAGATATGATGCATGATGCGGCTGAAATGTTAGAAGCAGCTGGTTTCAAAAACATCAATCAATACAACAGCGATAAAACACACATCGGTTTAGGTATCCACGAAATGGGAACAGCTCGTATGGGTCGTGATCCAAAAACGTCTATCTTGAACAAACATAATCAAGTTCATGAAGTGAAAAACGTGTTTATGACAGACGGAGCTGCAATGGCTTCTGCTTCTTGCGTAAATCCATCCTTAACCTACATGGCTTTAACTGCACGTGCAGCTGATTTTGCGGTTTCTGAGTTAAAGAAGAGAAACCTTTAGGAAGAGAGAAAACGTGAAGAGAGAAGATCGATGCCTGTGCGGAGTTCAAGGCGGAGGTAGTAAGAGGTAAAAAGAAGAGAGAAAATTTAAGAATACCAAATTAAATACTCCCACTCGGCTCCATCCGAGTGGGAACTATTCAAAAATAACACTGATTTTATCATGAAAATTCTCCGAATAGCCAATTTACTAAGCTTTTTAGCAGTTTTAACCATGAACTTTTTATCGGTTAAACTACCTTTAAATGGGCATACACCAGGAGAATTATCCGATTTATACGTCAATTATTTTGTTCCGGCCGGATTCACCTTTTCCATTTGGGGAATCATATATACGTATACGTTCATTTGGGTAATTGCTCAAACAGCAGGATTATTTTCAGAAAGTCTCTCCGCGAAAAGCGACTTTTGGGTCAATCGCATAGGATGGAATTTTGTATTCTCCAGTATTGCCAATATAGCATGGCTTTGTGCCTGGCATTATGAACAATTGTGGCTTTCAGTAGTCATTATGTTGGTTTTATTGGGCATTTTAATCAAAAACAATATCCAATTAGAAACGACATATGATTCAACCAGTCGATTTTATCGCTGGGCAGTAAAAATTCCTTTTCAGATTTATTTTGGCTGGATTTGCGTGGCAACCATTGCCAATTTTACCGCTGCTTTGGTGGGAAATCAGTGGACAGGATTCGGTATTTCAGAGGTCCTTTGGACCAAAATCATGCTTTCGATCGCTATCGCATTAGGCATGGTGTTGGTTTATTTAAAACGCGGCCCCTTCATCGGTTTAACCATTGTTTGGGCCCTTTGGGGAATCTATTCCAAACGATTAAGCATAGATACTACCGCTTCCCAAGAAATTGCTTCCTGGGCATTGGTAGGAGTAATTTGGTTAGGAACGGTTTCGGTGGTTAAATTAGGTAAGAGGTATTAGGTAATAGGTAAAAGGTAATAGGTAATAGGTATTACCTCACCACATTCTTCGTGATCTCATTCAATTGCTTAATTTTCTCTTCACAAACACATATTTGTTTATTCGAATAAACAATTTTTTGTATATTTGTACATTAAAATAAACAATATGGATAAGCTATTTGAAAAATTCCTACAAAAGTTACGCTACGTTCCAATGCATTTTATTCGCTCTATGATGCAGGATATACATTGGGATGCGCGATTGATTGGTATAAAAGGGGCCCGCGGAATTGGAAAGACAACTTTGCTTTTGCAATACATTCAATTGAATTTGAGTCAGGAAATAAACAAAGTACTTTATGTAAGTTTAGATGCCATTTGGTTCAACGCGCATTCGCTAACTGAATTGGTGGATAATTTTGTAAAAAGAGGCGGAAAATACTTGTTTTTAGATGAAGTACATAAGTATCCCAATTGGGCACAAGAATTAAAAAACATATATGATGATTATCCCGACTTAAAAGTAGTCTTCACAGGATCCTCCCATTTAGAAATTTTAAATGCAAGAGCGGACTTAAGTAGAAGAGCGGTGGTTTATACCATGCAAGGCTTTTCCTTTAGAGAATTTGTGAGCATAGAAAAGGGAAAGACATTTCCCATCTACAGCTTAGATGAAATTCTGAATAATCATCTTACCATTTCACAAGAATTGGTCAAAGAATTTAGGCCCTTTGAACATTTCGAGAACTACCTAACCTATGGATATTATCCCTTTTATCAGGAACAAAAAGAATTGTTTGATATGCGATTATCAGAGGTCGTTAATATGATATTAGAAATAGAATTACCTGCATTAAGAGATGTAGAATATGCCTATATTCATAAACTGAAACAATTATTAATGATCATTGCGGCATCAGTGCCGTTTGTTCCCAATGTCACTAAAATCAGTGAAAAAGTTCAAATCAATCGAACTACCTTATTAAGTTATTTACAATATTTAGATGAAATTGGATTAACTAGAAACCTATACAAAGAAGCCAATGGTATTAGTAAATTACAAAAGCCCAATAAAATCTATTTAGAAAATACCAATTTGATCTACAATCTAGCCAAAGAGAATACCAATATAGGCAATACCAGAGAAACGTTTTTTGCGAATCAATTAGCCTATAAAAATACTTTAGAATACACCGAGAATGGTGATTTTATGGTCAATAAAAAACAAATTTTTGAAGTCGGAGGTAAGGCCAAAGGAAAAGAACAAATCGCAAATTTGAATAACGCTTTCATCGTAGCGGATAACATTGAATTTGGATTTCAAAATAAAATACCTTTGTGGTTATTTGGGTTTTTATATTAAAGGACTCGTATATTAAAAAAACCGTGCCTTTGTGTTAAAAACGAATGAATTATCACAAAGACACGGATTACCTTTTCCTTCTTTCCTATTCCCTATTAATGCGAATTAAGGGTTAAAAACATAAATTCAGGATCTTTTCCAATAATTGTTGCTAAATCAAATTTAATTACATTTTTCCTGGCCAACAATGAAAATGATGCATGATGTAAGATGTATGACGTAAGAGAGAAAAGATGATTTCTGATTCTTCATTCTCAATTCCTCATACATCTTACATCATACCTCTCTAGCACTTCGCTCAAATCTTTCGTCGGATTAACCGCAAATTCCTTTAAAAGTTCTAAAATAGAATTAATAGATTTATCTCAGCTCGGTTCCTGAGCCTGTCAAAGGAAATTTCAACCCTTAATTCGCATTAATAGGTAAAAGTTATGAAGTATGAGTTATGAAGTATCACATCTTACGTCTTACATCATACATCTTACGTCCTACCTCACCACATTCTTCGTGATCTCATTCAATTGCTTGATTTTCTCTTCAAAATCGCCTTTTAATTGCTTTCTAAGCGACTCTAATTGATCCAAGCTAGTCTGAATGTCGGGGGGGATTACATCTTCCAAAAAGGCCCGAATTCGTTTGGCTAAGGTGGGCGATTTCCCGTTGGTGGAAATGGCAATTTTCAAATCGCCTTTTTGGACGATGGAACCCAAATAAAAATCGCATAAGGCCGGCGTGTCTGCCACATTACACAACAAATGCTGTTGCGCTGCCAAGACTTTGATTTCCTGGTGCAAGCTAAAATTATCCGTGGCACAAATCACCAAATCCAATCCCTCTAGATCCTCTTTCAAAAACCCTCTTTGATGAACAATAACTTTTGGAAAATCCTTCAAGTACTCCAAAGTATCCTCCCGAAAAAAAGGCGCAACCATGGTAATATTCGCTTCAGGAGAATTTCTTAACAAGGCCGAAACCTTTTCCAATGCCACATTGCCTCCGCCAACTACCAAGGTATTTAGCTGATCCAATTTTAAAAAAACAGGAAACATGGTATTTTTGGATTCCATCGTTGAAATTATTTTTTACCTGCCAATTGCCCGCAAGCCGCATCAATATCTTTCCCTCTCGAACGACGAACATTGACAATCATTCTTTTACTTTCCAAAAACGCAGAAAACTGTGCAATTGCATCGGCCTCCGCATTCACAAAATCCGCTTCCTTGATGGGATTGTATTCAATGATATTGATTTTACAAGGGATTTGTTTGGCAAATTGCCATAACTCTCTAGCATCCTCAATGGTATCATTGAACTTGTTAAAAACAATGTATTCCAAGGTTATTTTATTCTCTGTTTTCTGATAAAAATAAAGCAAGGCTTCCTTCAAAGCAGCCAAGGTATTACTTTCATTGATCGGCATAATCCGATTTCTTTTTTCATCATTGGCGGCATGCAAAGACAAGGCTAAATTGAACTTCACTTCATCATCTGCCAATTTTTTGATCATTTTGGCAATGCCCGCCGTAGAGACCGTAATACGTTTGGGCGACATCCCTAATCCTTCTGGAGAGGTAATTTTCTCAATCGACTCTAGCACATTGGCATAGTTCAACAAAGGCTCTCCCATTCCCATGTATACGATGTTCGTCAATGGCTGTTGGTACATTTTTTCTGCCTGATCACGGATTAAAACCACTTGATCATAAATTTCAAATGCCTCCAAATTCCGTTTGCGATCCATGTAACCTGTGGCACAAAAACTGCACGTCAAAGAACACCCCACTTGAGAAGAAACACAAGCCGTTACTCGCTCATCGGTAGGAATCAAAACTCCTTCCACCAAATGGGCATCATGTAAAGCAAAACTGGATTTAACGGTTCGGTCTTTACTGACCTGCGCCTCCGATGTTTCTACGCATTGCAAGGCATAATTCTCATTCAGCCAAGCCCTTGTTTCCTTCGGTAGGTTAAGCATGTCATCAAAAGAACGAGCGGATTTTTTCCATAACCATTCATAGATTTGTTTGGCACGAAATGCTGGCTGACCTTGTTCCAACATGGCCTGCTTTATTTCTTCCAAACTTAATTTCCGAATGGATTTTACCACACGTTTTTCTGCTAATTCAGACACCATTATTTCTTTAATAATTCACCCACTTTCGCTGAAATAGCTTTGCCATCTGCTAAGCCTGCTAATTGCTTAGTTGCCGCTCCCATTACTTTGCCCATATCTGCTGGACTCGATGCTCCCACAGCAGCAATAATTTCTTGTAATTTAGCCGTAAGTTCCTCATCCGATAACTGTTTTGGCAAAAATTCCTCAATAATGGTTAATTCTGCTTGTTCTATTTCAGCCAAATCAGAACGATTTTGAGCTACATAAACTTCCAAAGAATCTTTGCGTTGTTTGGCGGCTTTCATCAAAATCTTCATCTCAGCATCTGCCGATAATTCTCCTGCATGTAAGCCAGAAGTTTCTTCCAATAAAATCAAGGATTTAATTGCACGCAAAGCTCTTAAACGATTCGCATCCTTTGCACGCATGGCATCTTTGATACCATTTTCAATTGTTACTTTTAATGACATATTTTTATGGTTTAATGTGGGATTTTACCCCTTCTACAAATTCTCGATGATTACTCAAACGAGGAACTTTATGTTGACCTCCTAATTTTCCCCTTTCTTTCATCCAAGCATAAAATGTTCCTACCGGAGCTAAATGAATGATGGGTGGCCCTAATACGAGATTATAAGAGCGCTTGGCATCATAATCGGAATTAATTTCCCGCAATGTTTGATCCAAAATCTCTGCAAAGGTACTGAAATCTTTTGGTGCTTTTGAAAATTCAATCACCCATTCATGATTTCCACTCTTGCCTCCTTCCATAAATGACGGTGCGGCGGTGTATTCTTTCAACTCGGCTTCGCATGCTAAACAAGCTTTTGCTATCGCTTGTTCGGCATTTTCAATGATTATTTCTTCCCCAAAAGCATTGATAAAATGCTTGGTTCTGCCCGTTATTTTGATTCGGTAAGGAAATTTAGACGTGAATTTAACCGTATCTCCTATTTTATATCTCCAAAGTCCGGCATTGGTGCTAATCACCAAGGCATAATTGACACCTAATTCCACTTCCCAAAGTGCTACAATTTTATCCGATTCTTCCCCATCCTCATTAACAGGTATAAACTCATAAAAAATGCCATAATCCAACATTAACAGCAATTCATCAGGTAAAGTTAAATCATCTTGTATGCCAAAAAACCCTTCAGAAGCATTGTAAATTTCCAAAAATCCAACATCTGAACCTTGAAAAACTTCCTTTTTAAACATTTCTCGGTAAGGGCCAAAAGCTACCGCTCCGTGGATCATGAATTCAAAATTTTCCCAAACCTCCAAAATGGATTTTTTACCTGTGATTTCCAGAATTTTTTCGATCAAAACCAAGGTCCAAGTTGGCACTCCCAAAATGCTCGTCACATTTTCCTGAGAAGTTACCAATGCCATTTTTTCGATCTTTTGATCCCAATCGTCCATTAATGCGACATCCAAGGAAGGCGTCCGAATGATTTGTGCCCAAATGGGTAAATTCTTCATCACCACCGCTGAAACATCTCCCATCAACATGCTGGAATTCATCGGATCACTACTCAAGCTTCCCCCAATGGAAAGCCCTTTCCCCTCAAAAACCTTGGTTTCAGGCTTACTATTCACCAAAAGGGTTATCATGTCTTTTCCTCCCATCAAATGACAATCTGCCAAAGATTCTTTGGAAACAGGAATAAATTTGGAGCGAGCATTGGTAGTACCGGAGGATTTGGAAAACCAAGAAACTGGACTTCCCCACAGGACCTGCTCCTCTCCTTTCATCATGCGGTCGATAAATGGAAATATTTCTTCGTACGTAGAAATAGGAACCGTCGACTTAAATTGTTGATAATTTTGGATGAATCCATACCCATACATTTTACCCCATTCCGTGTTTTTGGCATCTGCCAATAATTGAAATAAACAGGCTTCTTGTAATTCGTAAGGTCGCGTGTACATGGCCTCAATGCGAGGCATTCTCTTTTTCATTAACCACAACAAGGTCTCGTTGAAAAGCGACATGTCCGTTTTAAATTTTAGAAATCGTCAAAGCTCTATTAGGGTAATCCGTTATTATTCCATCAACCTTCAAATGGATCAATTTGATCATTTGTTCTACTTCATTGACGGTCCATGGCACCACTTTAATCTTTTTTTCATGGCAATATTCCACCACTTTCTCATCAACCGAGGTATAATTACTGCTGTAAATATCCGGTTGAAATCCCAATTCTTTTACCGTATTTTCAGGCGATTTGCTGCTAACCAATGCGGATAACAATACAGGAGGGAAAAGGCCAGAATAAATGGATTTATGCCAATATTTCAAGACTTGGAAATCGAAACTTTGTAAAATAACGTACCGATGATCCACTTGTGCACGGATAACATCAACAACTTTTTGAGAAAATTCTTCCACCGTTTTGGGTTGTGAAAAACCATACTCCTCTTTCTCTGATTTAATTTCAATGTTGTAATATATTTCCTTTCCGGTTTTCTTGCGGTACGCCTCCACTAACGTTAATACCTCTGATAAAAGGGGTTTGTATTGGGGAATTTTTTGTTGTTCTGGGAATAATTGATTACCTCTTTGACCGACGTCAAACTGCTTGATTTCAGAATAGGGCATTTGATATAAATTTAATTTCGATTGATCTTCCTTTTTCACAGGATTTCCATCGGGAAAACTGGCATAAATAGCGTTCATGTAAGGCTCATGTGAAACGACGACTTGGCCATCTGCTGACAAGCAAACATCCATTTCCATGACTTGAATGCCCATTTTTAAAGCATTTTCAAATGCTACAAGGGTATTTTCCGGATATAATCCTCTGCAACCACGATGACCTTGAAAAAAGGGAATTTGAGCATTGGAGAGTAGAGTCATGCAGAGAAAAATTAAAGCAAAAAATGGTCTCATACAGGTTTCAACGTTTTATTAGGAGTATGGCTAATGGCATTGATTTTCTTAGTAACCTTCAAATATAGCTTTTTAAGTTCAGTAGGCTCTCTCAAATAAGAATTTAAACACTTATTAAACGAAGTGGAATCCACTTGGTACTTCATGAAAACTTGTTTTTCGAAATAATTATACACGATTAACGAAGAATCCACCGATCCTAAATGCATGCCATTTACTTTTCCTTCTGTCAGATGAATATCTACCAAAATATTCACCATCTTGTCTTCTGGAATAATTCGTTCCGTTTTTGTTTCTGAACAGGAAAACAAAATCAATAGAAAGAAAAAATAATACTTGTACATGCTTCAAAATTTGTCTACAAATTAGAAAGCTTTTACGAATATTCAGCGGAATTTAGCAGTTTTCCGAAATTTTCATTTTAAATCTCTAATTTTAACCTTTGTAATTCCAACAACTATATCCCTAAAAATGGATATTCGGTCATTTCTTACACATGTCGTAAACCTAGAAATTCGCATTAGAAAAGCGATCAACACCCAAATGCACGGGAATTTTTCCTCTGTATTTAAGGGTTCAGGTTTGGAATTTAGCGATTTGCGGCAATATCAATACGGAGATGATGTTCGGCATATCGACTGGAATACGAGTGCCAAAGGACATGGAACTTTCATCAAATTATTCAAAGAAGAAAAAGAACAAACCGTGTTTTTTTTGCTGGATGTTAGCGCTTCAGGGAATATAGGTCGAATGGGCAAAAGTAAATTGGCCACGATGAAAGAGGTTAGCGCCGTTTTGGCTCTTTCTGCTATGAAGGAAGCAAGTCATATTGGGTTTTGTTGTTATTCAGATAAGAACGAAAAATTTATGGCTCCTGCCGCAGGAAAAAAGCACGGATTTAAAGCGATTTCAGAAATGTTTAAATTAGAGCCTGAAAATAAAGGAACCAACCTAAAAGAAGGTTTGAAGTTTTTAATGCAAGTATTAAAACGGAAAAGTTTGATTTTTGTCCTTTCTGACTTCATTGATTCAGGCTATGAGGATGTCTTAAAAGCCGCGGCCAATAAGCATGATTTGGTCATTATTCATATCAATGATAGACAGGAACTTCAGCTGCCCGCGATGGGAATTATTCCTATTTATGATCCAGAAAGAAATAAAACGACTTGGGTAAATACCTCTTCCAAATCCTTCAAAAAGCTCTTGCACGAAGCCAATGAACAAAAAGGAGCCGTCTTGAAAAAACTTTGTAAACAATGGCGAGCTGACTATATTTCGGTAAAAGCCGGCGAAGATTTTGTTCCTTCTTTAATTCAATTATTCAACACCAGAAACTAATGACGCAACAGGCATTACAAATTCAGGGTAAATTTATCGAAGATTCTGTCAAAATTGGACAGCCTTTTCGGTATACTGTTTTTGTGAAACATGCCAAAAATCAAGAAGTTTTCTTTCCAAGTATCCAACATAGAATTGGTCCATTTGAGCCCGTTAAACGAGAGTATTTTATCACCAAAACCATTGGTCAAACAAGTTTAGATTCCGCCGTTTATACCTTTCGATTATTCAATACAGCATCGATACATGTCCTGAAGTTCCCCATTTATTTGATGGATGGCAAGGATTGTACCTTGGTGGCGAGTAAACCAGACACCATTTTTTTAAAACGTTTGGTGAAAAATCCAGAAAAAATAGATCTGGACAAAGTCTACAGCGAAATTAAAATTCCTTTACTTATCCCAAAGGTCGAATTAAAAAATGTATTCAGCTGGGGAATAGGATTTATTCTTATGTTTGGATTAGTCTATTGGTTATTTGGCAATCGGATCAAACAACGATTCAAATTATATCTACTTTGGCGAAAAAATGCTGAATTTAAACGTACTTTTCAACGCTATTTTAGAAATATTTCTCCAACTGCGGTGGGACTACGAAATTTAGAAAATGCATTTACCCTTTGGAAAAACTATTTGGAATCCCTTACCAAGATTCCTTTCTCTACCTTCACTACCAAAGAAATGTTGGACAACCTAAATGTTAAACATTTAGACAAATCTCTAAATGATATGGATGCCGCGATTTACGGAGGTAATTTTTCGTCAAAGACAACAGATTCCGTCACCTTTTTGTTAAATATTGCCAACAACATTTACCAATCGGAGCGTAGAAAAATCAAATTAGAAGTTAAAAAACGATGAAATTCAACTTAGAATCTTATTGGTTGAAACTGCAGTCGATATTTTCCTTTCACTGGGAAAACCCGATCTTCCTATACCTCATTCCGCTTCCATTTCTACTATATATCATCAAAAATGTATGGCAAAGAAGGCGTCGGGCAAGAATTACCTTATCTTTTCCACAAGCTTTGGAACAAAACAAAATAACTCGAATATTGAGTTATGTGCCCGAAATTGTACAAGGAACCCTCTTGTTATCCTTGATAATCGCCATTTCAGGGCCTTATAAAGCCATAATTCATCACAAAAAACTGGCACAAGGAATCGACATTGCCATTGCCATCGATTTATCCTCGTCGATGTTGAACAAAGACGTGACTCCAACCCGATTAGAAGTAGCTAAAAATGTAGCCATTAATTTTATCCAAAAAAGAAGCGTAGATCCCATCGCCTTGGTTGCTTTTGCTGGAGAACCTTATCTCGCTAGTCCAATTACCCTCGACAATTCCTATTTACAAGAAGCCATTGGCGCATTGGAATCGAATTTAATTAAAGACGAGGGGACCGCTTTGGGTGATGCTTTGGGTATGTCAATTAATCAAATTAGAGACAATGACAATCCAAAGAAAATTTGCATTTTAATCAGTGATGGAAAAAATACTGCTGGAAATTTAGATCCTGTCATTTCAGCTGGATTAGCCAAAACATTTAAAATCAAGGTATATACCATTGCCGTGGGCGACACAAAACCGAGTCTAGACCCAGTAGATGAAAGTACTTTACGCTTAATCGCTGAAAAGTCGAATGGCAAATTTTACCGAGCACGCGACAAACAATCGCTGCAACATATTTTTGATGAAATCGACCAAATAGAAAAAACGCAAATCAATCAAATTACTTGGACCGAACACCAAGATCAAAGTACATATTTTATCCAATTTGCTTTTGTCCTTTTTCTACTGAGTTTGGTCATACGCTTAACTTGGATTTCCAATATTTTAGAAGATTAACATGATACTTTTCCCCAACGCAAAAATCAATATAGGACTGTATGTGACCGAAAAACGGGCGGATGGATTTCATAATTTAGAAACAACGTTTTTCCCAACCAATTGGACAGACATATTGGAAATTACGCCAGAAGATTCTTTTGAATTTAGTTCTTCTGGATTAACGATTGCTGGAAAAATAGAGGATAATTTATGTTTTAAAGCTTATCAATTATTACAAAAAGCTTATCATATAGCTCCTGTCCACATACATTTGCACAAAATCATTCCTATGGGCGCTGGCTTAGGGGGAGGAAGTTCCGATGCCGCTTACACGTTAATGGGACTTCGGGATTTATTTGAGTTACCATTATCCAACGCCAATTTAATTCCATTTGCCCAACAACTTGGAAGCGATTGTGCCTTTTTTCTAATGAATTCTCCTGCTTTTGGCACAGGAAAAGGAGATGAATTAAGTCCAATTGAATGCTCTTTGGAAGGGAAATTTATGTTATTGGTTTATCCTAAAATAGCTATTTCGACTCAAGAAGCCTACGCCAACATACGTGTTCGTCCAGCCAAAAATCATTTACCAGACATTTTGAAATTACCGATTTCCGAATGGAAAGCAAACATTCATAATGATTTTGAGGATAGTGTATTTCCTAAATACCCTTTGCTAAAAGAAATCAAAGAAGAACTGTACGCTCTTGGCGCGGTGTATGCTGCCATGAGTGGCTCCGGATCCACTTTATTTGGTATTTTTGATCGAGAAATAGAGGTGCCTGAGAAATGGAAGAACTATTTGATGATGAAAACGATTTAAAGGCAATCTTAATTAAATTGAAACTTATCAACTAAATTTGCGGTTATACTTTCTTAATTCTTTTTCCCATTCCATATGCTTAGTCAAAATATCCATATTTATACGGAATCCACCCCGAATCCTCATTCTATGAAGTTCGTTTTCAATATTGAATTATTGCCAGATGGGCTAACTTTTGATTATGAACAGCCGGCGGATGGATTAACAAAGGAAAAATCATCTCCATTAGCAGTGGCATTATTTGGATTTGATTTTGTTAAAAGGGTATTCATTACGAGTAATTTTATCACCTTGACTAAATCTGAAAATATAGCCTGGGAAGATGAATTATTCGGAATCAAGCAATATTTAAAAACGTATTTTGCGGAGAAAAAACCTGTTTTCAGTCTACCTGAAAGCGAATATGCAGAAGCGGATGGTTCTGCGGATTCAGAAATTATCTCGAAAATCAAAAATGTATTGGAACAATACGTGAAACCAGCTGTTGAATCGGATGGCGGTGCGATTTCCTTTCATTCCTTCAACGAAGAAACAGGACAAGTAAAAGTCATTTTACAAGGTTCTTGCTCTGGTTGCCCCTCTTCTACCATCACGCTAAAAGCGGGAATAGAAACCTTAATGACCCGAATGGTTCCAGAAGTGAAGGAAGTTGTGGCGGATTAAATTTGAATTATGAGAGCCATTTTAGATAATTCACAAACCTTAATTCGGATTAATAAGTAGCAGGAATGTCATATGTTAAAAACTTTATACAGTGTTAAATAACTTTGGCTGAGCGCGGTTACTGAGCCTGCCGATTATGGTTAAGTGTTTGTCGATTATGGTTGCTGAGCTTGTCAAAGTGTTGAAGCCGAGAGCTTTGAAAATAACGGTCAAATAATTTTATCAAACAACTGAACTTTTAAACCATTAAATTGCAGGGGGTAAGGGGCCCCATTCCCCATAAAAATTGGCCATCATAATTGCTAATTGAAAACTTATATTTTTCATCAATTAACTGATTTTTCATTGCCTTTTCTCTATTTAAGATTTAATGAAAGCAAGCTGCCCAGCGGTCAAGGTAAAAGGTATTGATGAATAAAGGGTTGAAACTTCTAATTAAATTTCTTTTCATGCCACTCTTCTTGTGTTACAGCCTTTACAATCTCGACTTCGATACTTCGGAAAGCTCTGTAAACGAGCTCAGGTAACACTATTTATTCTTTTCAAGACTTATAATTGAACTTGCGGTTAATCCGACGAAAGATTTGAACGAAGCGGTAGGCTGAGCTGTGACATTGCGCATGGGCGATGTGAGTCAGGGTCAAAGAAAATAGCCGAGAGCTTTGAAAATAGCGGTCAAATAATTTTATCAAACAACTGAACTTTTAAACCATTAAATTGCAGGGGGTAAGGGGCCCCATTCCCCATAAAAATTGGCCATCATAATTGCTAATTGAAAACTTATATTTTTCATCAATTAACTGATTTTTTCTTTGCCTTTTCCCTATTTAAGATTTAATGAAAGCAAGCTGCCCAGCGGTCAAGGTAAAAGGTATTGATGAATTAAGGGTTGAAACTTCTAATTAAAATTTCTTTTCATGCCACTCTTCTTGCATTACAGCCTTTACAAACTCGACTTCAATACTTCGGAAAGCTCAGTAACCGAGCTCAGGTAACACTATTTATTCTTTTCAGGACTTATAATTGAACTTGCGGTTAATCCGACGAAAGATTTGAACGAAGCGGTAGGCTGAGCTGTGACATTGCGCATGGGCGATGTGAGTCAGGGTCAAAGAAAATAGCCGAGAGCTTTGAAAATAACGGTCAAATAATTTTATCAAACAACTGAACTTTTAAACTATTAAATTGCAGGGGGTAAGGGGCCCCATTCCCTATAAAAATTGGCCATCATAATTGCTAATTGAAAACTTATATTTTTCATCAATTAACTGATTATTTCATTGCCTTTTCCCTATTTAAGATTTAATGAAAGCAAGCTGCCCAGCGGTCAAGGTAAAAGGTATTGATGAATTAAGGGTTGAAACTTCTAATTAAAATTTCTTTTCATGCCACTCTTCTTGCATTACAGCCTTTACAAACTCGACTTCAATACTTCGGAAAGCTCAGTAACCGAGCTCAGGTAACACTATTTATTCTTTTCAGGACTTAAAATTGAATTTGCGGTTAATCCGGCGAATGATTTAAACGAAGCGGTAGGCGGAGCTTTGACAATGCGCATGAGCGATGTGCGTCAGGGTCAAAGAAAATAGCCGAAAGCGTAGTGAAAATCGGTCAGTCAGCTGACTGAATCGTCTTGGATTAACTGGCAGAAAATGAGTTTTTTTGTTTCTTTTTTTGAAAAAAAGAAATGCCTTAGAAAAAGAATTAGCCAATAAATGGCATTGATAGGTAATAGGTTTTAGTGTTTAGTTATTAGTTGTTAGTAAAATAATTAGTCTGCCTATTTCAGGACAAGACAACACTAATCACTAATAATACGAATTAATACTTCACATATTATTACTTAACCACTGCAAACCTCTTTTTCGCTTCTTTCCTTGAAAAAGCATTAAAATGCCACCATTCAAATTCGATCGGCATAAAACCTGCTTTTTTCATGATATTTCGCAATAATAGTCGATTTTCATAGGACTTTTGGGATAATAGACCATTATTCAAAAATTGCTGTTCCAATTTTGGATAGGCCAATTCACCAAAAAAATCATATTTCGTGCCCATATCCAAGGCTTTTCCATCGGCATCTGCCAGGGTTAAATCAATCGCACTTCCATAATTATGGATCGAATGTTCCTTCGGATCCGCTACGTATTTTTGTCGCTCTTTCGGAGGCAATTCACTCAAAGTGTTCCATAAAACCCATTGAATCGACAAAGGCCGAGCGGCATCATAAATCAATAAATGAAATCCAGGATTCGATTGTTGCAATAATTCATTCGCTTTTTTTAATTTGACGATCACTTCTTTTTGCAAAAAAGCCGTATTCAAGCAACTGTAAACATTCTTTTTCATAAAATTATCGGAAGAATGGTATTTTAAATCGACTAAAACGGCTGGTATTTCTTTTCTGACTTCCAATAATCCCTGCTCTTGCATGGCTAATTCATAAGAGCAATTCGACTTTTGGGCAAAAATAGCATTGGAAAATAATGCACATAAGAGAAAAAGAACAGATAATCGACAAGGTTTTTCCATAATTAAACAAAGAATTTCCCTAAATTTAGCCAAATTTTTAACGAAAAAAGGCCTTTTTGAATAGGCAGATAAATCGATGGCATTAAACTGGATTTGGTTCTTATTCTTCGGTGTGGCATTTGTAGTTGCCCTGATTCAATACCTATTTTTTGGAAATGCCGATATTTTTAAACTATTGGTGGATGGCATGTTCGACTCGGCAGAGATGGCCGTGATGAAAATTGCTTTACCTTTAGCGGGTGTCATGACCTTCTTCATGGGCATTTTACAAATTGGCGAAAAAGCTGGCGCTATTCAGTTTTTGGCTAGGAGAATTCGTCCCTTTTTTACGCGTCTTTTCCCTGAAATTCCACAAGATCATCCCGTTCATGGACAAATGATCATGAATTTCTCCGCTAATTTATTGGGATTGGACAATGCGGCAACTCCCTTTGGCCTGAAAGCCATGCAAGGATTGCAGGATTTGAATACAGAAAAGGAGACCGCCTCTAATGCCCAAATCATGTTTTTGACCCTGCATAGCGCGGGACCCGTCCTAATTCCCCTAAGCATCATGGCACAACGTGCTATTTATGGAGCAAAGGATGCTTCCGACGTCTTTATTCCATGTTTAATGGCCACCTACGCTGCGACAATAACTGGATTGATATTCGTGGCTATCAAACAAAGAATTCGCCTCTTAGATCCCGTTTTATTGGGCTGGATTGTCGGACTTACTGCCATTTTGGGAGGAATTCTGTTTTATTTCAGTCATTTATCGAAAGAACAAATCGAAATTCAATCGAAAATTTTCAGTAATGGGCTTCTTTTTACCCTAATTTTTAGCTTTTTGGCGGCAGCATTTTGGAAAAAAGTAGACATCTTTTCCACTTTCGTGGATGGTGCTAAGAGCGGATTTGAAACTTCTGTCAAAATCATTCCCTATTTAGTTGGCATGCTGGTAGCTATTAGTTGCCTAAGAAATTCTGGGGTATTGGATTTCATCGTACAAGGAATGAAATGGGTCGTTTCTTTAACTTCGCTGGACGCCCGATTTACGGACGCTTTGCCAACGGCATTATTGCATCCTGTTAGTGGCAGCGGCTCCCGTGCCATGATGATTGATACCATGAAAACCTTTGGTCCGGATTCCTTCGCCGGTCGATTATCTTGCGTTTTCCAAGGTTGTGCAGAAACAATCTTGTATGTCATTGCTCTCTACTTTGGATCTGTTCAAGTGAAAAACATTCGCTACACCCTTTGGGCAGGATTAACCGCCGATATAGTGGGTATCATGACCGCAATAGGGGTTAGTTATGTGTTTTTTGGATAGGTATTAGAAGAGAGAAAACGGGAAAAGAGAAGAGAGAAAACGGGAAAAGAGAAAACTATTACCTTTTACCTATTACCTATTACCTTATACCTCATAATTCAACCCTTGTTCCGTTTGGATCAATGTTAATCCCCAATGATCTATTAAATCATTTAACTCATCCAATAAACAATCATTTCCCTCGTACCATTTTTGAAAAAATTCCGTCATCGATTCTTCGTACACCTCTTCACAAATGGAATAAAAATCGGACAAAGAATAGCCTTTTTTCATCCGGCCGAAACGTTGATTCAATATTAACATTACTTCTCGGATGGATTTTCGGTCATCGAATTTCTTTCGAATTTTCAAATCAAGGCCCAAGGCAAAAAGTGCCCCTTTGTAATAAATAGAGACTCTTTTGCCGGGTGTCGATTTCCCATATCCATCTATCCAAAGGTCAATGGAACTTTCCATCAACGATTGTTTGGCATCTCCATCTCGGTCAAAATGCAATTTCAAATTACCCAATAAAGAAGCATGGTATTCTTCCTGAGTCCAAACTCCAGATGCATACAAAAACCAATCGCCTAAATAGGTCGTAATCCCTTCCACAATGCCTCCGCTAGTAAAATAAACCTCTTTGTGATACTGATAAGGCCATAATTCCTTTGGTCTAATGGTCCCAATGTTCCAAACATGAAACAATTCATGCGAAGCCAATCCAATTAAATCTTCATAAGCATCTCTGTCTTCAGGACCCAAAACCATCATCGTGGAAGTAATATGTTCGACGCCATGGTAAAATGGTTGAGGGCAAATCCAATGTAAAAACCGATAATTTTTGACAGGGAAATCCTCCATCCAAGCTAATTGAAATTCGCAAATCCGTTGATAGGCGGCTATTAGTTTTTGACTAAAAAACCCTTTGGGAACAATGCCTTGTGCAAAAAAAGTATGATTTCGAATTTTCCATTTGATGGAAGAAATAACAGGCGCTGCCATGAATGGAGAATCCACCAATTCGCGGTATGATTTAGCTAGCCAAGTTGTTTCATTTTGATTTTTTAAAGCGGTAGTTTTTTGCCAAAATGCCGGACAATCGATTTGTATTTCACAAGGCTTATTTTCTGTGCCTTTGACAAATAAACAACAATTAATAAAATTGATGTAAAGCATTTCTTCAGTTGAAACGCTTCCTCCTGCATCCGGCTGATCAGCCCAATAGGTATAATTCAAGGTTATCGGCTCCAAATTAGCAACGCTTATTTTCCATTCGGAAGGAGCGGTTTTCCTCATTTCAATGGAATCACCCGAAAGATTTTTTGCCAACACTTGATCAATATTCTTTGCAAAATTTTGCGATTGATACCTCCCAGGCCGCCAAATGGGCAATAAAATCGTACATTCGCCGACACTTTTTGGAAAAAAAGTAACCCTAAAGGCAAGCCTTCTAGGATCGGATTTTTGTGCGGAAATATGATAAATGGAATGTTTCATTTAGGCTAATACTTCTTGTAATATTTGCAAAGAACGCAATTCATTAAACGACTCGACATGAATTTGATAATAGCGAATAACCGCAGCCAAAATTTCTTTCCGTTGACCTTTTGACAAGGAAATGGCCGTCCCATAATCGGCTAAAATCAATTGATCCAACAAAGATAAAGTTGCCGAATCTGGCCTTCCAAATTCGGTTCTTGCCAAAGACAATTGTTGATAAAATTCCGTAGCATTGCTGGGAGAAAAACCTAAAAAAGCACTTAAATTCCATAAAAACTGAATGTGGAAATTTTCAAAATGCTCTTTACTGCTATCCAAAAATTGCAAAGATTCTTCCAAAAATTGGAACAATAATGGATTCGATTCCTCTTCCTTAAGCACCTTATTCAAGACCTCACTGAGAAACAAAGCAATGCTGGATTTGGCAATATCAAAAGGAATTTGTTGATAAGGGAAATAACATTTTAATTCAGAAATCCGATTCAATCCCTTCCCCGGTTTGGAATAAACTTCCATGTCCAATAAGGTTAATGGCTGAAATAAGGCCATTTTATGCTTTGCTTTGGCAGATCTGACTCCGTTTTCAATGTAGGAGGCAATCCCCAATTCCGAGGTGTAAATCGTGACCAACAAAGATGTTTCGCGGTATTTTAAATAATGAATGACTATGCCTTTCGTTTTTGTTAGCATGATTAAGCCGAATGACATTCTGTGGCGGAATCATATTCCAAGCCAATTTCCAAAGCCAATTTTTGCAAGATTTCATCCACGGAAGCCTCTTGATCAAATCGGATAGGTTCACGGAATTCCACATCTAAATGGGTATTTCGTTTCTTCAATAACAATCCTTTTTTATCAAATGCTCTTCTGAAACCATTGATTCGAACAGGTACAACAATCGGATTTTGCTCTTTGATTAAATGAGCCACACCCTTTCTCAAAGGAGCAAATGCACGAGTCGTGCCTTGTGGAAAACTGATTACCCACCCAAAATCAAGGCCTTTCCCAATTTTCTGAACGGCGTCCATATCCACTTCCCTTTTTACTTCTTGACCATTTGCCCGCCATGATCGATTCACCAAAATCGCACCTGCTTGAGCAAATAGTTTGGGAATAAATCCATCATTTTTCATTGTTTCAGAAGCTGCGACATAGAACAAATTAGACCGTGGAGCCATTAAATAAATCGGGTAATTCAGTGAATTTTTAAATCCCCACTTGATCGAAAAAAAGATGTGGTACAAACAAATCACATCCATGAAATACGTTTGATGATTGGGTAAAAATAAGACCCCATTTTCAGGCAAATTCTCTAAATGTTCGGTGCCTTTGATATCCGTTTTATTATAAACGGTCAGTCGATTATAGGTCACCAATCCTAAAACAAACATGATGATTCGCTTAAAAACGACCGGATTACCAAAAGGGTCTCGCTCGCCGATACCTAAGGTGTCCATGAATTGAAATAATCGGGTAAGCTTCGTTGCCATTAAAATCCTCCTTGTTTACTTTTTACTTTCGGTTTCGCCTTCTCCTTTTCTTTAGGTTTTTCAGGGGTTTTAGTGGTTGCTTTTTTTGTAGGTACAATTTTACGATAATATGAGGTAAATTTCTTCAAAAATGCATCTTTTTCATCAGAAGCCGCCTCAACCACTCGAACATCCGCCTCTTTTTTATTTTCTTTCACCGACTCCCTGATGGCCGCTAAAAAGGAATTATCCGAAGAGTACACGCCTAATTCCCCGTTAAAATACGCAAAATAATACCAAAGATCTTCCGACAACTCCCAATATGCGTAAAACTCTTCTTTGCTTGGCTTTTTAATGACTTCCATATAGCCTTTCACCATGTTATTCACATCCACCGGCCCAACATTGACCAAAGGAAATGATTCTGTTGTATAAAATGAACTCGTATTGGGTGACCAAGTCCACTTAACCGATGAAAAATTAATGCTTTTAGCAAAATCAGGAGAGACTTTATCCAATGCCAAATGCTCCTTGTCCATTTTATTTTTGATGACTTCCGGAATATCCTTATTCAATAACAATGCCACCCGAATCAAATATTCATCCCTTGTTTCTGGCTCATCCGCTGAAGTTGACATCAATCCTTCATCCAAATTGAACTTCACCATCCGATCCCCCATTACTTTTAAAAGCGTTGCCGGAAAAGGAAATTGTAAACTTAGCCAAGATTCAATACGAGGAATTAAAGTGTCCGTCGACATACTGATATTCCCAAATGATTTAAGCAGTTTATTTCCAGTAAATAATTCCACGGCCCCTTGCGTTTCGATGCGCTTTTCTTTGGAAAATAATTTCATGACGGACGTATTCCCAAACACTTGAAAATGGTCTTTTTGCTCCTCCACCGTGCCTTTTGCTGAAAACAACACGGGATCTAAATCATCGGAAACTGGACTCAAAAATGTTGGATATAATTTATTGTCCGCATTGATGAAAATACCCGCGGTAACAGGCCTGCCCGACTCATCCCGTAAATTTTCGTCTAGCTTCAAATTAGGGCTATCTCCCAATTTAGGTTCAAAAGGAATCCAAGCAGATTTGATATTTTTCAACCCTAGTTCAGGCCGGATAAAGCCTTTGAATTGCAAAAATTCTTGTTGCGACTCAAATACCACATCGCCTTTGAATTGTTGATGAAGTCCAATGGCCAAGGTTCTTTTTTCACCAAAATTTGCTTCTGCTTTTACCTGTTTTTGCGCTTGCTTATTTCCGGAAGCGGGAATAATCGAAAATTCAAATTGACGTAAAGGAACTTGAATACTATCTCCAGACGCCCTAGGCAATAAATAATTGGCTGTACCTTTCCAATAATCCGCATTCGCTTCGACCACCGTCAAATTCTCCAATTTATGTCGGCTGTTTTCAGGATCCAAGATCGCTTTTGCTTCACTAAATGGCTTGAATTTGCCATCTTTTTGAATACCCAACAATCCGCCTGAAGGATAAACAAAAGCTGGGCCAATAGCGACTTGTTTAACTCCGCCCAATTGCAAATACTGTGCTTTTAAATCATAATCAGCCGAATTGGCCAAAATCAGTCCTTGAGATTCTGCATTTGCATTCAGTAATGGAGGGTCTTTGGAAAGACTATCACTTTCTGTTTGCGTGGTATCCGAAGACCATTTCGTTAATTCAAAACCTTTCTTACCGGATAATTTAAATCGCTGATTACTTAAATCCCAAAGGGCTTCTGAAATGGTGCTTTGGTAAGCTAAATGAGGAAAAATAATCTGGCTTTCGGAAAAATCCTTGTCGGAATTTTTGGCAGATTTAATACTAACTTTATTGGACCCAACCGTTGTTTCAGCGGAAATAGATTTCGCAAAAACCAAGGGTTTAAACAATTTCATGTTTCTACCAATTTGAAAAGACGCTTCATTTGTTTGCCAATTACTGGCGGTGAACGAATACTGATCTGACACAAAGGTGCCTTCTCCAAAAAACAATTTACCGGAACCGAACACTTTTTTCTGATGAAATTTCAAAGGGCCCTCCAACTGAGTTGATCCTTGATAAAGGGCTATTTTGGATTTAATTGGAGAAATAATCAAAGAATCGACGGATGGAATCCAGCGTAAATCATGTTGTTCCATCGTAGCCTGTGGAAAGATGTTTTTTCCTTGAAAACTACTCACTATTTTACCTGAAGAACTGTTTACTATCAATGAATCCGGATAAAATCGACTTATTTTGCTATCTGAATGCACCCCAAACACGATTAGATTTCCTGCGGCATGCAGACCCATTTTATCCATCACCATGGGTCCTTGCAATTGAAATTTACCTTGATTTTTGTAAATTTCCACTGGCGATTTTTGAAGATAATTAAATCCAAAAGACTGATCAGGCATCAATTCCAAATTCGTTTTGATCGTCGGGATCAATCCTTCGGAATAAAACGAACCTTCAAACGTAATCTGCTTTTGCAATAAGCTATCTAATTCAATTTTAGGGACTTTGAAATAAAATTTGGAAGATGCGTAAAGACCTTCTGCCCGCCATGGTTCATCAAAATAGGCGGTAACACCTTTTGGAATGATTAATTTTGGATAAGCGGCTAATCCCAAGCGGCCAGATTTATTGTTGGGCGGACTCAATACCAAAGAACCGGATTCGTATTTAAATTGCCCCCCTAATTCCTTGGTTCCAATATCTCCATTTTTCAATTTTGGCAAAAAAGTAATGGAATCGATTTGATCAAAATTGACGGTAAAATTTCCAAAGTTAAATTTGAAATCAGGCCCTCTGAAACGATAATTACCAATTTTAATTTCCCCATTGAAATCAAAATCACGGCCATTGCTAAACACAATTTGATGGTCCTTTGGAATAAAATTTGCTTTGAGCGAATCCGAAACAACCACCTCATCTATGCCTCGCACTTTTAAGGATTTATTCGTCAAATACAAGGTAATATTGGCTGTATCTTTGGGAATTTGATCCGCTAAAGACGCTACAAAAAACCGATCAAAATCTTTTTTGGCAAACATCACATTGGCATAATGACGGCCCAAACGAGTAAACGAAATTTGATCAGTTTGGCTGGAATATTGGAAATAACCCGCTTTGGCAAATCGAATAAAACTGGGTTGAAGTTCTTTCAAATCACGCTTGTTTTTGATGGCAATATCCGTCAAATACGCCAAGCTTGATTTCGTTTCCATGAAATAATTATACAAGATCCGAAGCGGATTAAAAGGCAAAATATCTTGTAAAACCCGTATCCTTTCCTCCTCAAAATAGTCAAATGATTCCACCCAAGCAGGGTTTTGGGCTTTGGCTGCTATTCGGAAAAAATCGACTTTCTTATCTGCAACAGACACAACCGCCAAATCAGCTGAGATACGAATTTGATGATAAGAATCTTCAAAAAACAATCGATCAGCTGCAGTTCCTTCCTGTTTTCGAATATGCAACAATTGCTCTTTGGGAAACCATTTTGCCTTTACATGGGCGTGAATCAAACTATCTTTGGCCCCAATTTTCGATAGGTATTGGCCTTCAGCTATTTGAACAGATTGGTCAGGATAAATCCAAAGTGTAGGTGTTTTGATTCTGGCCAAAACATCTTTATCAGAAAAAACTTCGAAAAAAGCATACGTTTTACCAAAGGACATTAAACCCACTCGGTCACCTAAAATCCACATTCGACCATTGGCTCGCCAATGCTCATTTTGAACGGGTTCTGATAAATCTTGATTGGCTTTAAATTCAAAAGGGAAAATAAGTGAATTGCTTTTTCGCTTGATTCTCATTTGCCCTTGGCCTGCTATCATTCGCTCATTGGAATCTTTCCAGTTTCCTTTTAAACCGTTCAATGCCCCTTTGTTGGGAACAATTTCAAATTCGTCTAAATGCCAAATGGCTTTCGGGTGGGCCAACATATTCCCCGAAATTTCTACTTTTTTCCCAAAACCAATCTTGGATTTTACGCTCCAAACAAAACTTTCAGGAGCCAATGTCAAACTGTCTTTTCCTGTTCGATAGAGAAGTGAAGGATTTGCCCAAGTCAGCATGGGTCCATCTTCCGAATACAAGGATTTTATCCAAATTTCTTCGCTGTTCTGAGGTATTTCCGATTCGATATTGGAACTAGGAGTGTCCCAGGAATCAGCTACATTAATTTTTGAACTGGTATCTACCTTACTTATTTCTTCCTTTTTGGGCCAATAGATGTTAAAATCCCCTCTGACCCTTAATTGCATATTTCCCAACGCTGGGATGAATTGATTAAACTGCCAATTTTCAATTTGTTCGACCAAAAGAAGACCCGTTTTCACATCTTTGGCAGCAAGCAATTTTTCCCAAACAAGTAAAAAATTTTGTAGTGTTTCTGGCGATTTTTCGAATTGAACCGTACAACGAAAAAATAAATAGGCTAAATAACCTGATTTAAACCCTTTATTGGGCATGGATAAAACCAGCTTTTCAAAATTGTTTTTTTGGTCAGTATTGAAGGTCTGTCCAGCATAAAATTTCAGCCATTTTTCGGCGGTCATGGGCGCTTCCCGATTTTTACTGGATAAAATCCAGGCTTTTACTTCCAAAGGGAAATTTCCTTTGGCTGAAAAAATTTGGGCAAAACTATTGGAGCGGATAAATCCGAAAATAAAAAACCATAGAAATATCGATTTACGAAACATAATCTTGATAGGAAACCGCAAAAGCGAGTAAAAATAAGCAAAATTTTAAGATATTTGAGGCAAATATTTCCTTTATGCAAAACGTCCTTTCCTTGTTTTCTCGTATAAAAGCTTTTGTATTTGATGTAGATGGCGTCATGACGGACGGCCAGGTGCACGTATTGGAGTCGGGAGAACATTACCGAAGTTTCTTTATCCGCGATGGATATGGAATAGAAAAAGCACGTGAAGCGAATTACCAACTGTGTGTCATAACAGGTGGCGGTCATCCTGGGGTAAAAAAACGACTGGAGAATTTAAAATTTCAACATGTTTATTTTGGTTTAGGGGGAAAAGATAAGCTTTCCACCTATTTGGAATGGTTGGAGAAAGTTGGAATTCCGGAAGAAGAAATTTTGTACATGGGCGATGATGTCCCTGATTTAGCCATTTTATCAAGACCCAACTTATTAAGTACTTGTCCCAACGATGCCATTCCCGAAATTCATCAAGTAGTCAAATACATTTCTCCATTCAATGGCGGAAAAGGTGCCGTAAGGGATGTCATCGAAAAAGTAATGAAACTTCAAGGCACTTGGCCTTCTTAACAGCTCGCATATGGCACTTATTTTACCCGTTGAAGGCGTTTCTCCACAAATCCATCCATCTTGTTGGCTAGCGCCCAATTCCACGCTGGTAGGCGATATAATTATGGGAGAGCATTGCTCTGTATGGTTCAATGCGGTCGTTCGCGGAGACGTCAATAAAATTCGCATAGGACATCACAGCAATATTCAAGATGGGGCAGTGGTTCATTGCACCTATCAAAAAACAGAAACGCTCATCGGTAATTATGTTTCTGTTGCACACAATGCCATTGTTCATGGTTGCACGATAGAGGACAATGTGTTGATTGGAATGGGAGCGATTGTGATGGATGGCGCCTACATAGAATCGGGAAGCATCATTGCAGCGGGCGCAATTGTCACACAAGGAACCCGTGTAAAATCAGGAAGTATCTATTCAGGAAATCCAGCCAAATTCTTGAAAGAAGTGAGTCCAGAAGCCGCTGAAGTTTTCATGCGAACAGCCATGAATTATGTTAAATATGCAGCGTGGTTTGAATAAATGATGAGTTATGAGTTAGTATCATCCTTCAATAGATTTTCTGCCAATTTCCGATCATTCGATAAACGTGGAACTTTATTTTGGCCGCCCAATTTTCCTTGAGATTTCATGTATTGGATAAAGGCATTTTTAGGCAAAATGCGCAAGACTAAACTTTGTAAAATATTCCCTTCAATCAAATCCTTGTAGTAAATATTTTGTTTTTGCATCGACAAATCCAATGTTTGTTGAAACAAGTGGACATCATTGGGCTGCTGCTCAAATTCGATAAGCCATTCATGATGAGGCAACATTCCTTCCTTGGGATTCACTTGTGGCGCCACCGTAAATTCCACAATTTTTACCTCTGGACAAGCTTTTATCGCTTCCTGCATCGCTTTTTCCACTTCTTCGGAAATGACATGTTCCCCAAAAGCTGAAATAAAATGTTTAATTCGACCCGTTACAACAATGCGGTATGGATTCAAAGAAACGAACTTCACGGTATCTCCAATGGAATAGGCCCATAGTCCGGCATTCGTCGTTAATAATAGCGCATAATTCACTCCCAATTCAACCTCCGACAAAGAAAGTCGGGTCGGTTTCGCAGAAAAATAAGTATCTGTGGGGACAAATTCGTAAAAAATACCCGAATCAATCAACAATAACAATCCTTCCTCACCAGAAGAATCTTGAAAAGCAATAAATCCTTCAGAAGCCGGATACGTTTCCACCACATCTACTTCTCGGCCAATCGAACCCAACAATTTTTCTCGATATGGCTCAAAATTTACTCCGCCTGTAACAAATAATTGAAAATCAGGAAATAATTCGCCAACCTTCTTGCCCGATAATGATTCCAACCGATCAAAATACATCTGAACCCAAGGTGGAATTCCAGAAATCAAACCCATCCGTTGATCGATGGTTTCATTTACAATCAAATCCAACTTTTCTTCCCAATCTTCCACACAATTGGTTTCATATTTCGGCAATTGATTTCCACGTAAATAAGACGGTACATGGTGATTAACAATACCCGATAATCGGCCTAAAGGAATATTATTTTTCTTCTCTAATTCAGGAGATCCAGATAAAAAAATCAATTTACGATCTAAAAAATCAGATTTCCCGCTGTAAAACACATAATGCAACAAAGCATCTCTAGCCCCCAAAATATGGTATGGCATCGACTCTGAAGAAATTGGAATGTATTTGGCCCCCGAAGTGGTGCCTGAAGTTTTAGCAAAATAAGCAGGAAGACCTGGCCATAAAATATCTGATTTGCCCGACAATGCCTCTTCGATGTAGGGCTTTAAATCTTCATACTCTGAAATTGGAACCGCATTTTTATAATCAATGTAATTCCGAATTTTATCAAATTGAAAGGCTTTTCCAAACAGCGTTTTTTCGGCCTTTTTTACATTGTTTTTTAACCAAAATGCTTGCTTTTCAAAAGCAATGTCCTGCGATTTACGGTATTTCTGGACAATCGATTTGGCAAGAAATTTGGATAAAAAAGAACGTAAACCCATTTTAAATGATGTTTATTTGAAAAATCCTTTAGGATCGGGCATTTTTTCGACCAATTGAGCCGCAAAATTGATGTCCAATTGCAAGAAATCCAGTTGGCGACATTCATGAAAATAAGCCCAAGCCAATTCATAATTGCCCAATAAATAGGCGACTTGGCAACGTTTCATCCAGGCATTCGCGTTGCTGGGTTCCTCTTTTAAACATCTTGCCAACAAGACTTCCACCTCCTCTAAGGTTCCGCAGTTTTGGTTTTTCAAATAACAACTCAATTTTACGATGGCATAATCCACTCGCATGACTGTTTGTGTTGAATCCAATGACAAACCTTTTTCCAATAATTCCAAAGCCAAAGGGAAATTCTGATTTTGGAAAGAAATCACTCCTAGACCCCAATAGGATTCGTAAGTAGAAGAATCTAAGGCATTTACATAATTGAAACGAAACGTGGCGGTATCAGGTTTTCCCTCTGCTACATATTCCCAAGCACGGTCGGAAAAGAATTTGGCTGCTTCTTTCCTAGACGAAAAACTTTGATCACAAGAAACCAAAAATTGCTCCAAGTCCAAAGCATCTTTGGCATTTAACTTTTTCTTCCCAAAAAGTGCTTGATATTTTTGTTCTTTAACCAAAGAATCCATGGTATTTTTCGCCATTATTTGTCCCGAAAAACAAATGAAAACCACCACAAAAGAAAATAACTGTTTGAATTTCTGCTTCATATTTTACAAAACTATCTTTTCTTTTTATTTGATGATGCACCTGAGCGAAAATTTGTCGATTTTTTCGGACGATAATTTTTAGGTCCTGTTTTTCCTGGACTCTTAGACGAAGAAGGTTTTTTACCTGCGGCTTGTTGCCCTGGCCTTTTTTTCTTTTCATGAAAAGCCCCTTTAAAATCAGGATCTTCCCTTTTTCGTTGATCATCCACCGCTCTCAACATATCTTGTTGTTCCAAAAACGGCGTATCTTCCAATAATATTTCTTCCGGTAAGGGTAAAATGGCTATTTTCTGATGTATAATTTCTTCAATTTTAGCCCAATGATAATTCTCTGACAAAGTGACAAAAGTGATGGATTCCCCAACTTCTGCAGCACGACCTGTCCGACCAATTCGATGTACATAATCCTCATAGATCAAAGGCACATCAAAATTTATTACATGTGAAACCTTTGGAATATCAATGCCTCGAGAAGCCACGTCTGTTGTAACCAAAACTCGAACCAAACCTTCCCGAAATTGCTGCATGGCATTGATACGGGTATTTTGACCTTTATTCGAATGGATCACTCGCACCTGATCCTCGCTTAAAACCTTACGGATTAAAAACTTTTCTACTTGATTGGCCACATCTTTACTCCGACAAAAAACCATAACTCGTTCAAATTCAGGTTTTTGTAAGAAATATTCCAAGGCATTTATCTTGGTTTTCAAATTGGGCGCTTCAAAGACCCATTGTGTCACTTGACTTGCGGGAGTCGCCTGTGGCGTTATTTCCAATTTCAAAGGAAACTCCAAAAACTCATGGGAAAGATTCTCTACTTTTTCAGGAAAAGTAGCTGAAAAAAGCCCATTTTGACGTTTCTTGTAAGGGATTTTTTCTAAAATCTGCCGGATTTGAGGCATGAAACCCATATCCATCATTTTATCCGCTTCATCTAAAATTAGATGCTTCAATTCTTTGACGATAATCGCTTCTTTGCGGTATAATTCAATGAAACGACCAGGCGTAGAAACCAAAATGTCAATTCCATTTTCCAAGGCTTGAATTTGTGGTTTGGGACCCAAACCCCCATAAAGAGCTAAAATTCGCAAATCGGTAAATTGTGCCAACTCAATCATCACTTCATAAATTTGCATGACCAATTCGCGTGTCGGAGCTAAAATCAAGGCTCTTGGATTTTTTCCTTGGGCATATTTGCATTGCATCAAAATGGGCAAAACATACGCTGCCGTTTTCCCGGTTCCTGTTTGGGCAATGCCCAAAACATCATGCCCCTTCAATAAAAGTGGAATGGCCTTTTCTTGGATGGGTGTGGGGGCAGTATAACCAATGGCGTCACAAGCTCGTTGAAGTTGTGGATTTAAGCCCAATTTTAAAAATTCAGACATGGATTTTATCAAGGATAAGGACAAAGGTAAGGATTTAAAAGGGAGTTTTATTTACCTTTACTCGCAAAATCATCCATTGAGAATAATGCAGAACATTTGGCTTCGCCGAATTTGGATTCTTTTGGCTCTATCTATTACGATGGGAACGGCTTCCTCCATTTTTTTATGGGGTTTGGATGAGATCAAACAGGTTAGAGAATCCAACCATTGGCTGCTGTATTTTTTGCCCGTACTTGGAATAGGTTTACATTGTTTATACCAAAAGAATTTTTTATTCGCCAAAACGGGCACAAATGATTTAGTGGAAAAATTAAATTCCCCCAATCATACAGTTGACACAAAAGTAGGTCCATTCATTTTTCTCTCCACTTGGTTAAGCCATCTCGTGGGAGCGTCTGTTGGAAGAGAAGGAACGGCGGTATTAATGGGAGGGTCCTTTGGATCTTTGTTGGGAAAAGTTTTCTACATCCATGAAGAAGAAAAAAACACTTGGATTCGGGCAGGGATATCCGCTGGGTTTGCTTCTGTTTTTGGAACACCTTTGGCAGGTGCATTTTTTGGATTGGAAATATCTCAAGTTGGAAAAATAAACTCTCGTGATTTAATTCCTTGTTTACTTGCTGGATTTTTAGCCAATTGGACGAGTCTCCACGTGTACGGCACAAAACATGCACTTTACCCACACATTTTTTTGCCAAGCATTTCTACCACATTTTGTGCCTCTATTTTATGTATTAGCCTTATTTTAGGTATAATTGGCTTTCTTTATACGCGCTTAGAATCCGTTATTTCAAAAGCCTTCGACCAATTACCTAGAAATTTCTATCTACGCGGCCTAGTTTCTGGTTTTATTTTACTCGTCCTTTTCCAATTTCCCATTTTTCATGAAAGTATTGGATTGGGATCTGAATTTTTAGTGAGGCCCTTCCATGAGTTTCCACCCATTGAATTTTCACTGACAAAATCGTTGGCCACTTTACTAAGTTTGGGACTTGGATTTAAAGGTGGTGAAGCGACGCCCATATTTTTAATAGGCTCACATGCTTCAGCAAGTTTTTATCCACTCTTGAATATACCATTACCACTTTTAGCAGGAATAGGTTTTACCAGTTTGTACGGTGGACTTTGCAAAACACCCCTCGCAGCAACTTGCATGGGAATGGAATTATTTGGCACAGATGCCGCGATTTGTTATTTGATTTGTACTTTACTTGTTATGTATATATCCGGCAAAAAAGGAATATTTAAATCTCAAATTTGGAATTCAAGCATTCCAAAACCCCTGTATTGATGATGTTTACTACTTTCTTACAACACTATGATTCGTTTTTAGAAACGAGAATAAAATCAAGAAGAATCTCTGATGAAACTTGGGAAGAATTAATGCAAGAATGGGCGCAAAATTCGCTTTTTCAAATAAAAGAAATCGGTCAATCCTTTGAAGGAAGACCAATTCGTGAAATTAAATTCGGGGAAGGTCCCATCAAAATTGCGGCTTGGTCACAAATGCATGGCGACGAAGCTACAGCTACGATGGCAATAGCAGATATTATGCTTTTTTTATCTCAAAACGGCCAACAATTTGTGGAATATAGGCAAATATTACATCAAAAAGTAAGTATTCATATTATTCCTCGATTAAACCCAGATGGGGCCAATAAATGGCAAAGAGAAACGGCTGTAGGAATAGATATGAACAGGGATGCCCAAACAATGTATACCCAAGAGGCCCAAATACTGTCTGATTGGGCAGACCAAATAAAGCCCGATTTTGCATTTAATTTACACGACCAAAATAGATTATATTCAACTGGAAATACCGCCAACCAAACACATATTGCCTTTCTCGCCACTTCGGGTGATGAAGAAGGCACTTGGACACACTCAAGAATAAGAGCGGCTCAATTAGCAAATAGATTAACTCATCAATTAAAACCGTACCTAGGAAATCAAATTGCCAAATGGTCAGATGAATACGAAAGAAGAGCATTTGGTGACACATTCCAGTCGAGAAATTATGGCTTATTATTGATTGAATCAGGCGGCGCTGGATGGGATTTAGAAAAGCAAATTTTACGAAAATACAACTCTTGTATGTTATTAGATGCCTTTATGGCTATAGCTAAAGAGGAGTGGAAAGGAGAAATTTTGGACTTATATCATGAATTGCCGACCAATGAAAAATACATCGTAGACATAAAAATTACGAACGCTCCTTTAACGAAAGATCAAAAACAAAGAGGGGATTTAGTGATCAAACTAAAAGAAACGGCAGGGGACAATCATTCCATTGCCTATTCCTGGACATTAGAAGACATTGGAGATATGAGTCATTTATATGGATTAACGGAAATAAATGGTTCAGATTTTCAATTGTTGGATCAGCAAAAAATAGAACTACTCGCAGAATACGCGGAATTAATTTTTCATCAAAATGGTAAAATAGCCTTTCAATTATCAGAATACACAAATAAAATACAATAAACATATGACATCATTACCCGTAATTATTATTGGAGTAAATCCATTTGCCTTAGAAGTAGCACATATATTTGAGAAAAACAATGTCGTTATTTACGGATTTTTAGATGACGATCCGAAGAAAAAAGACACTTCGGTAGGTGAAATTCCGGTGCTAGGGAATACAGAAGACGATACTTTTTGGAGCTTGATAGGCAAAAATTGCAATGTATTTGTGGCCTTAGACAATCCCGTAGAAAGAAGAAAAATGATTGAAACCATCATAGAAGACAGAAAAGTAAAACCTGTGAATGCCATTCATCCGAGTGCGCAAATATCAGATAGCAAAAACCTAGGATATGGCGCCTATATTGGAGCAGGCAGCATCATTTCTCCCGAAGCTAAAATAGGAGAAAGCTGTATCATAGGAGCTGGTGTAATTGTTGAAACAGGAGCCATTTTGGATGATTATAGTCAAATTGGATCCGGCACTGTAGTAGGTAAAGAAGCCAAAATTGATTCCAATGTATTTGTGGGCATCAACTCGACGATTGTCGGCAGTGTGAAAATTGGAAAAAGCGCAACAGTAGGAGCGGGAAGCGTAGTAATAGAAAATGTACCTAGTTCGAAGAGGGTATTCGGGAATCCAGCTAAAATTATATAATTTTTACAACTTAATGATATTCTGTGGCTCAATTAAATCAAGGAAATTAAACCGTAAATATAATTGGGCCACAATGATGACATCTTCTAAACAATAGGCCGCAATTCGTGCTAAATCGTTTTCTAAATAATACACCGCATTCACCTTATCCCCGGATAAATCCGATTTAGCACCTTTCACATTTAGCGTTTCCGCCAATAATTCCAAGGAAGTATAGGCCTTTCTATCGCCAAATTTCCAAAGCTCCAGCGTATCTTGATGGTTAATTTCCCATGGTTTTTTGCCTTGTAATTGCAGAGATTTCGGTATAACTAATTGATTAGCCAACATTCTTCTACATAAATACGGAAAATCAAATTCCTTTCCATTGTGCGCTACAAGCGTTAATTCTTTCGATTTATAAGTCTTGTTCACAAAAGAAATAAATTCTTCTAACAGCAATTTTTCGTCTGTATTGGCGATGGTTTTAACTTTTAAGCACATTTCCTTTTGAGCATTCAAATAGAAAAACCCCATTCCTATGACGATGATTTTCCCAAATTCAGCATACAATGCAGCTCTTTCAAAATACAGGTCTTCGAAAGAAACGGTATCCACATTCAGCAGATTCTTTGCCTTTTTTACCCACAATTCTTTCTTTTTATCCGAAAGTTGGGAAAAATTCGCATATTCAGACGTTGTTTCGATGTCGATAAACAAGGTGCTCTTAAAATTCTTTAATAATTCCATTACTACACTACAATTTTTCCAATGTTTCACGTGAAACATTCACTATTTCGAAACCAAACAAATTACTAAGGTGCCCTAAAACCTTTTTCTTAACCTCATTTTCATCAACTGCTCTGTCTAATTCTTTCGACAAAGAAGTAACGCCTTTGGTTGCAATGCCACAAGGGACAATGTGTGAGAAATAACTTAGGTCGGTATTTATATTAAATGCTAAACCATGCATGCTAATCCAGCGAGATGCTTTCACTCCAAATGCACATATTTTACGAGTCATATCTGAAAGTGGGTCGATCCAAACTCCCGTTAGTCCTTCGATTCTGCCTGCATTTAAACCATAATCTGCACATGTCAAAATGATCGCTTCTTCCAACGTTCGTAGGTACAAATGTATATCCGTAAAAAAGTTTTCTAAATCGAAAACAGGATAAGCAACCAGTTGGCCTGGCCCATGATAAGTAATATCGCCACCACGATTAATTTTATAAAAGCTAGCTCCAATGCTGGATAAAAATTCTTCTTGCATCAACAAATGAGAGATGTCGCCACTTTTACCCAAGGTATACACATGGGGATGTTGGCAAAACAACAGGTAATTGGAGGTGCGCTCTTTAAGCTCTTCTTGCACATTACGATTGCCTAATTTAATCGCGGAAGTCCTAGCCAACAAGGCTTCTTGTAGATCCCACGCTTCTTGATAAGCAATGGTGGACAAATCGATAAATTCAACTTTTTTATTTTGCAACATCAGTAAAGGAAGAAGAGACCAGGGTTTAATCAATCAAAAAACAAATATACAAGAATGACCAAACAATAAGAATGAAGAATATGTTTCACGTGAAACATTTGAAAATTTATCAAGTTGTTGATATGTTGATTCTCGTTGCCGCTTTATCAATAAACTGTTAGTCAATAGAAAACCCATCTAGTAGATTTGAAAAAAGAATTGCTATGGCTAAACACATCAAACAAGGAAAGGAGGCAGAAAAAATTGCTGCAAAGTATTTGGAAAATAAGGGTTATCAAATCGTTGAAACCAATTATAGAAATGGAAAAGCAGAGGTGGACATCATCGCCCAAAAGGGAGTTTTTTTGGTATTTGTGGAAGTCAAATCGTTGAAAAAAGTAGACTTTGGTCATCCTGAAACCAACATAACAAGTGAAAAAACGCACCTCTTGTTTCAAGCAGCAGATGCCTATCAATATGAAACAAAATGGAAGCAAGAAATTCGTTTTGATGCAATTGCGATTACTTTTTTACAACAAGCTTATAAAATTGAGCATTTCGAGGATGCTTTTTCGTAAATTCGCGGTTTAGTAAAATATTATGATAACTTTTAGTACTGAAGACATCTCATTTTCCTTGCCCGACAAGAACAAGCACAAGGCTTGGCTAAAGTCCGTTGCAAAAAACGAAGGGAAAAACATTGGGGAATTGAATTATATTTTTTGTTCCGACGCCTATTTGTTGGAAATTAATAAGGAGTACTTAAACCATGATACCTTAACTGATATTGTGACTTTCGACAATTCGGAAGATGGCAAAATCATTGAGGGAGACATTTTTATTTCCTGCGAAAGAGTTAAAGAAAATGGCGAGAAGCTTGGTACATCTACAACCGAATTGCACCGAGTAATGGTTCATGGGCTATTGCATTTGTTGGGATACAAGGACAAGAAAAAAGAAGATAAAGCACAGATGACAGAAAAAGAAGATTTCTATATTTCAAATTCGCTGTCTAGGAATTTGTTCCACGTGAAACATAAATGAACATGCAAAATAAATACGATGTAATTGTAGTGGGTGCTGGACATGCTGGCTGTGAAGCTGCGCACGCTGCGGCTCAAATGGGGTCGAGTGTCCTGCTTATTACAATGAACATGCAGACGATCGCTCAAATGTCTTGTAATCCAGCCATGGGTGGAGTAGCGAAAGGGCAAATCGTAAGAGAAATAGATGCCATGGGGGGTATGTCTGGATTGATCTCCGACAAAACAATGATTCAGTTTAGAATGCTGAATCGTTCAAAAGGCCCAGCCATGTGGTCGCCCAGATGCCAATCAGATCGCATGCGTTTTGCAGAAGAATGGAGAATGGTATTAGAGCAAAATTTATTGGTCGATTTCTGGCAAGATTCGGTACAAGAATTGATCGTCGATAAGGGACAAATCAAAGGTGTCATTACTCGAATGGGCATGACCTATTTTGCCAAATCCGTAGTATTAACCAATGGCACATTTTTAAATGGATTAATTCATATTGGCGAAAAGAGTTTCGGGGGAGGAAGAATGGCAGAGCCTATGGCCATTGGATTAACCGAACAATTGGTTCAATTAGGTTTTGAATCCGGTAGAATGAAAACAGGTACACCTCCTCGAGTAGATGGAAGGAGCCTCGACTACTCAGCCATGGAAGAACAAAAGGGAGACGAAAATCCGAGTAGTTTTTCTTACCTAAGTAAAACTCCCATTCAAGAACAGCGCTCTTGCTGGATCTCTCATACCAATTCAAAAGTACATGATGTATTGAGAAAAGGCTTCGATAAATCGCCCATGTTTGCTGGTAGAATCAAAGGCCTTGGTCCAAGATATTGCCCGTCTGTAGAAGATAAAATCAATCGCTTTGCCGATAAAGATAGCCACCAAATATTTGTAGAACCAGAAGGGTGGAGCACGGTGGAAATTTATGTTAACGGATTTTCAACTTCCCTTCCAGAAGAAATTCAGTTTGAAGCAATCCGCCTAATTCCCGGATTTGAAAAAGCCAAAATGTTTCGACCAGGTTATGCCATCGAATACGATTATTTCCCGCCAACCCAATTACAATCGACCTTGGAAACCAAGCTGGTAAAAGGCTTGTTTTTTGCTGGACAAATCAATGGCACTACAGGCTACGAGGAAGCCGCTTGCCAAGGATTAATGGCCGGAATAAACGCACACCAAACTGCTCAAGAATTAGATCCATTTACGCTTTCCAGATCCGATGCCTATATCGGTGTGTTAATAGACGACTTAATCAACAAAGGAACAGATGAACCTTATCGTATGTTTACTTCTCGGGCAGAATTCCGAACACTGCTCCGACAAGATAATGCAGATGAGCGTCTAACCGAAAAAGCCTATGCTTTAGGTTTGGCAAAAAAAGACCGTTTGGATGTCTACCTAAAGAAAAAAGAAGAAGTTGCCGAACTGATTCAAGAAATTAAAACACGGAAGATCAAGCCGACTGAAATAAACGATTGGCTAGAAACTCAAGGTACAGCAGCCATCAAAGAGGGGACACCCCTCATCAATTTATTAAAACGTTCCGATGTGTCTTTTGAAACATTGTTAGAACACTCCACCGTTTCCGATATCCAAGAAAAGTTTTCACAAGAAGTAATTGAACAAGTGGAAATTGTTGTCAAATACGAAAGCTATATTGCCAAGGAAAAAATCATGGTCGACAAAATGAAGTCCATGGAAGATTTACACATTCCAGCTACTTTCGATTATGATAAAATCAAAACCTTATCAACCGAATCTAGAATTAAATTAAAATCGATTAAACCTCAAACCATAGGACAAGCAAGTAGAATATCTGGCGTTTCCGCCTCCGATATTTCCATCTTACTTTTATTCATGGGAAGATAATTATGGAGAAATTAAGTCAATGTCCTTCTTGCGGTAACCCAGATTTCAACACGGTATTAAGTGCCAAAGATTATACCGTTACTCATGAAATATTCGAAATTGTTGAATGCCAATCATGCCAATTGCGTTTTACCAATCCAAGACCCAAAGCAAATGAAGCAGGCAAATATTATCAATCAGAAGAGTATATTTCTCACAGCAATACACAAAAAGGTTTTATCAATCAATTATATCACCAAGTAAGAAAAATTACATTAAGACAAAAAACCAATTGGATTGAGCCTTATAAAAAAGGAAATAAAAAGTTGCTAGATATTGGATGTGGCAATGGACATTTTCTTCATGCTTCCAAAGAACGAGGTTGGTCAATTACAGGCATGGAGTTGGATCCAGAAACTGCAAACCGAGCGAGTGATTTATTGCAACAAGCCATTCACCCAAGTATTGAAAATATTCATAAAGACGAGACATTTGATTTGATCAGCATGTGGCATGTGTTGGAACATGTGTATGAATTGGAAGAATATTTCAGATTCTTTCAACAGCAACTATCGCCAACAGGAAAACTATTGCTTGCCTTACCCAATCATCTAAGCTACGATGCAGAAGTTTTCCAAGAGCATTGGGCGGCTTATGATGTTCCACGACACATTTATCATTTCAATCCAAAGACTCTTGAAATCTTAGCTCATCAGCATGGATTCAAATTGATCAAAAGCAAAGGGCAAATATTTGATAGTTTTTATATTGCATTATTAAGCAATCAATACAAATATGGAAACAAGAAAATCATTTCGTCCTTCGTTATTGGTTTGTTATCCAATATCCAAGCCTATATCAAAACCGGAAATTATTCCAGTAATTTATATATTTTAGAACATGCATAAACTTTTGAAAAAATCCTTTTTTCTGACAAGTATCCTTTTTGCATTAGCTCTTGGGCTGTTTCAAAATTGTGCGCAAATGGCTTCGCCTCCTGGAGGAAAAAAAGATACCTTGGCACCAAAAGTTATTTCATCCATCCCATTAAACAAAAGCAAAAATTACAAAGGCAAAAAAATCGAATTGCTTTTCAACGAATACATCGGTCTAAAAAATATCAACCAAGAATTATTGATTACCCCCAATGTTGGCTTTTATCAAACCAAAGTGAAACCCAATGGAGTGACCATCCTATTAGACAGTGCCTTGAAGGAAAACACCACTTATACATTCAATTTTAGAAATGCCATTGAAGATGTATCGGAAAGAAATCCAGGCAAAAATATCAAACTCGTATTTAGTACCTCCGATTTAATTGATTCCCTTTACATCAAAGGAAATGTGAAAAATCTTCAAACGAATAAAAAAATGGAAAATATCTTGGTCGGACTTTATCCTTGGAATGATACCCTTAGAATTGATAAAGCAAAACCGTATTATTTTACCAAAACGGATACCTCTGGCAATTATATGCTAGAAAATATAGCCGCTGGGAAATACTACCTGGCGGCTTTTGAAGACATAAATAATAATCTACTGTTGAATTCTAGCAAAGAACAGGTCGATTTTATTACAGAACCTTTCATACAATTAACATCCAATATTGAACAAAACTTCAAAGTAAGCTTACAAAATTTAGACCCACTTAAACAAGTAAAGGTAACAACCACCGCTAAAACAGCCTATTACGAATACAACCGAGGAATCAAAAAAGTACAAATTACCAATAAACAAAAAGGGCCTGTACCTGTCTACCAATTGGAAGGAGGGAAAAATCTTCGTTATTATGTCGATAACATTGATAAAAAGGACACCCTTTTTATAAAACTCACATTAACAGATTCCTTAGATCGGAATTATCCATTTGATCTAAAAATGAAATTCCGTGAGATCAATAAAAAAGAGAAAGTTATTATTAATCCGGTAAAATTTGACGTAAAACCAAGTTTAGGAAAATTGATATCTCCAACTGATTCGATAGTCTTCGTTTTTGATAAACCAATTAAGCAGTACGATCTGAGCAAAATAAAAATAGTGAAAGAGGAAAACGAAACCTTTATCATTCCCAACGAATATTACCATTGGAATATCTTTAACAATGAATTAACCTTGCCTACCTTTTATTTACCAGAAAAAAATACATTTGAAATAAAGATCGATAAAGGTGCTTTTATTAACATAGAATCAGACACAAGTGCGATTTATACCCAAAAGGTAGAAAGACAAGATCTGGAAAATTATGGCACACTGGAGGGAAGAATTAGTAATCCCATTAAAGAAGCGCAGTACATTATTGAAGTATTAAATGCGAATAACAATGATTTGGAATATCGAATGGTAACCTCAAAGGATTTTAGCTTTAAACACGTGGAACCTGGTATTTATATCATTCGCGCTATCGAAGATAAAAATCATAATAATAGCTGGGACATCGGTAATTTTATCAAACGAGAAAAACCTGAAAACATCTATTTTATGGAAAATAAGATCAAAATCAAAGCGAATTTTCAAATCACAGATTTGTTGATAAATACCTCCAAATAATGTGGATAAGCTGTGGATAAACCTCCAATTTGTACACAGCAAATGAACACTCGTGTGAACAATTAACACTCGAGTCCACATGATGTGGGTAACCACAAAGTTATCCTCAGAAATGTGGATAATTATACACAATTAAAAAGCATAAATAGAAAAAATAATATCCTGATTTTTAATCAATTACAAACTAAAAATCAACTTATCCACAAATCCACAGGAAACAATAAATAGAAACAAAAAGATTAAATTTTAAAAATTCTTTTTTTTTAAATTATACGATGTGGATAAAATTGAAAATGAATAAATATCTATTTTTATTCTTGGCGCTTTTGAGTTGGAATGATTTGTTTGCTCAACAGATTGTTGAATCAAATTTGGATTCAAAAACCATAGATGAGTTTAAACATGCTTTATCGATAAAGAATGTAAATAAACAAGAAAAATCATTGGAAGAATTGTTCAATACTTCTTCCAAAAATGGTACATTATTTACCAAAAAAGCATATAATTATTTAAATGAGGTTAATTTAACAGAAAAATGGATTCTGTATTGTGGAAAGAATGTGGATAACTTTATTATCGAAGGCTCTTTTACCAAGGCCTTAGATTTTGTTAATCATTTAATTGATCAAGAAATTCCAACGTCGGTTTTAGAAAAGGTGTTGATTCAAAAAATCCAAGGAATTCCAGATGAACCGGTGTATAGTGAACTTTTGTATCAGGTGTATCTAGCCGATCAGCAATTTGAAAAAGCATGGATTCAGGTGAGGTCTTTGGATAAACGTTTGAATCAGTTGGGACAAATGATCAGTAGATTTGGTCAAATATCTTTGGATGCCGAACAATGGGAATTAGCAAAAAAGGTCTTCGATTATCTGATGCGCTCGTATCCAAACTCCAATCAAATTCCTAGATGGAATCGTTTTTCGATTCTTGCGACTGATCATAAAACTTCTACCGACGACTATTTAGATAGCAATGATCGTTTGACAGAAAAAAATACGAATCAGGAAGCTCAATCAAAAATGTTATTGGCTGATGAATATGTTAACCAAGGAAAAAAATACGACGCTTTAATTCTACTATCTCAAGTTGAAAAATTATCGAAGGATAGTCCAATCGCTTATGAAGCAAAATTAAAAAAAGCAAAAATTTATTATTTCACGGGAGATTTTGAATTGGCCAAGGATTTGTTGGACATTTTAAAAGAAAGTACCCAAAAAGAAATTGCCAATGATGCCTTGAATTTAAGATGGGTGATTGAAGACAATACTGGTATTGATTCACTCGAACAAAATTTAAAAGCATTTTCAACCATTCAATTCTTGTATGAACAAAACAAAGTTGTCGAAGCAGATCAAGCTTTATGGGCTTTTGCTAAACAAGCAGAAAAGTCGAGTTTAGAAGACGATGTGTTGTTTTTACAAGCCAAAAGAATACTCAATCAAAAAAAATACGAGGAGGCAAAAGAGTTATTTTATACACTTTGGAAGCGTTTTCCTTCCGATATATATGCTGATGACGCATTATACAGGTATTTAGTTCTAAGCAATTTTGCAGATAAAAATCTTTGTCAGCAATTCATTCAAAATTACCCGACCAGTTTATTTCAAACAGAAATTAGACGGAATTTAGTAGCGCCATAAAATTCTTACAAAAAAATAATTGGAATGTTCTATTATTGGTATGAGCCTTTTCATAACTTTGGAATTATATTGAGTTTATACAACTATGGAACATCAACAACTAGAGCGTGTATTTGATTTATTGAAAGCCTATTCAAATGTACAAATACCAGATTTATTGAATAAAAAAACCAATGGTGCTTGGAAAAATTACTCGGCATCGGAGACGTTAAATATCATCAATGATTTAGCACTTGGTTTACTAGAATTAGGAATTAAGCCCAATGATAAAGTGGCTATTATTTCTTCTAATCGTCCGGAATGGAATTTTGTCGACTTTGCCATTCAAATTATTGGTGGGGTTTCTGTTCCCATGTATCCGACGATAACAGTTGAAGATTACGCCTTTATTTTCAAAGATTCGGAAGTGAAAATCATTTTTGCGGAAAATGAGGATTTGTTGAATAAATCGAGGGAAGCTGCGAAAGGAAATGACAAAATCAAAGAAATTTTTACGTTTGATTCCGTAGAAGGGTCCAAATATTGGACGGAAGTAATTGACATGGGAGGAGGAAAAGATGCTTCTGTGTTGGATGAATTGAAAGCAAATGTTAAGGCAGACGATTTATTGACCTTGATTTACACATCTGGAACCACAGGTCGTCCCAAAGGAGTGATGTTAACACATAAAAATATTGTCAGCAATGTAAAATCCTTGGTTCGTGGTAAATTTTTCGAATTATACGATGGAGATAAAGCATTAAGCTTCTTGCCATTGTGTCACATTTATGAGCGAACGGACATTTACTTATACATGTATTACGGCGTTTCGGTGTATTATGCAGAAAGCATGGAAACCATTGCAGATAATATCAGGGAGGTGCGTCCTAGCATGTTTGCGACAGTTCCTCGATTATTGGAAAAAGTATTTGATAAAATAATGGCCAAAGGCAATGAATTAACTGGTTTAAAACGAAGCTTGTTTTTTGGCGCTGTTGAATTTGGTTTACAATATGATCCCATGGTAAAATTGGGATTTTGGGATAATATAAAATTAGGTTTATATCGCAAGTTGATTTTCAGTAAATGGAAAGAAGCTTTGGGTGGAAACATTCGATTAATTACTTCTGGATCTGCGGCTTTGCAACCTCGTTTATCTCGTGTTTTTTGGGCAGCGGGAATACCTATTTCCGAAGGCTATGGATTAACGGAAACATCACCGGTTATTTCTGTTTCGCAAGTGAGTCCTCCCGATTTTCAAATTGGATGCGTAGGTACCTTGTTGGATTGTTTAGAATTAAAAATTGCCGAGGATGGTGAAATCTGCGTGAAAGGCGATTCGATCATGCAGGGATATTACAATAATCCAGAAGCTACAGCCGAGGCTATCGACAAAGAAGGATGGTTTCATACCGGAGATATTGGAATGATGGTGGATGGAAAATATTTAAAAATTACGGATCGTAAAAAAGAAATTTTCAAAACCTCAGGCGGAAAATATGTGGCACCTCAATTGGTTGAAAATAAGTTAAAAGAATCGTCATTTATTGAACAATGCATGGTGGTTGGCGAAGGTCAAAAATTTCCATCGGCATTAATAATTCCTGAATTTTTAGCTTTAAAGGTGTGGTGTAAACAACATGGAATTGCTTCTGAAACAAATTTGGAAATGATCAATAACCCTCAGGTTATCGCTTTGTTGGAAGAGGAAGTAAAGGGCACAATGGCCAGTGTTGCTAAATATGAACAAGTCAAAAAATTTGTTTTGTTGCCAGCATTATTCACCATTCAAGATGGCGAATTGACACCAACTTTGAAACTGAAGAGGAAAATTATTTACGCTAAATACGAATCGCAAATACTACCCTTATATAATTAAACGCAATAGGTGTGCACTCTGTCTATATTTTTTAGTATTTTTGAATCTTGTATCCATTTTAATGGAAGTGATTTTAAAAAAATGATGAATTCAACCAAAAAAGTAGCATTAATTACAGGAATTACCGGACAAGATGGAGCGTATTTAGCTCAATTATTGTTAGAAAAAGGATATGTTGTACATGGTATTAAGCGCAGAAGTTCCTTAATCAATACCCAACGCATTGATCATTTGTACCAAGATCCGCATGTAGATTCATCGAATTTTCATTTGCATTATGGTGATTTGAGTGATTCGACCAATATTATACGCATAATTCAGGAGGTTCAACCCGATGAAATTTACAATTTAGGAGCGATGTCTCACGTGAAGGTTTCATTTGATGAACCTGAATATACCGCTCAAGTAGATGGATTAGGGACTTTGCGTATTTTGGAAGCGATCCGCTTATTGGGTTTAACTCAAAAAACTAGAATATACCAAGCATCTACATCCGAATTATATGGATTAGTTCAAGAAGTGCCACAGTCGGAAAAAACTCCTTTTTATCCACGTTCTCCGTATGCTGTTGCTAAGTTATATGCGTATTGGATTACGGTCAATTACCGGGAAGCTTATGGTATGTTTGCGACCAATGGTATTTTGTTTAATCATGAATCGCCGTATCGTGGAGAAACATTTGTGACGAGAAAGATTACCAGAGCTGCGGCCCAAATTGCCTTAGGTCAGCAGGAAAAATTGTATTTAGGGAACTTAGATGCCAAAAGAGATTGGGGTCATGCCAAAGATTATGTAGAGGCAATGTGGTTGATATTGCAACAAGACGTGGCGGAGGATTATGTTATAGCTACGGGAGTTACAACTACCGTTCGCGATTTTGTGAAAATGGCATTTGAGGAAGTAGGTATTGAATTAGTCTTTTCTGGAGAGGGTGTCAATGAAATAGCCAAGGTAAAAGCTTGTCATAATCCATTGTATCAATTGGAAATAGGAAAAGAAATCGTGAGTGTTGATCCTCGTTATTTTAGACCAACGGAAGTAGAATTATTGATTGGTGATCCGACAAAAGCGAAAGAAAAATTAGGTTGGACATTAAAATATGATTTACCGGCATTGGTGAAAGATATGATGGATTCAGATGTGAAGTTATTCACATTGTAAACAAAACAAACATGGCTTGGTATGCTTTGTACACGAAATCCAGAATGGAAAAGAAGGTCGCAGAGCGATTACTTGTTCAAGGTATAGAGTGTTATTGCCCGATTATAAAACAAAAAAAACAATGGTCTGATCGGAAAAAATGGGTGGAAGAGCCTGTGTTCAAATCGTATGTTTTTGTTAATATCAATTATTCTACTCAAAATGTTCTAGTACGCCAAACCATTGGTGTGGTTAATTTTGTTTATTGGTTGCATCAACCTGCAGTTGTACAAGATGATGAGATTAAATTAATTCAATCATTTTTAGCGGAGCATTCAGAAGTAGAAACCAGTTCAAAATCCATAAAAGTAGGTGATTTTATTACCTTGGATTCTGGTGCAATGATGGGTCAAACGGCTGAAGTTATTGCTTTTAAAAATAAAAATGAAGTTCGATTATTCGTCAAAAGTTTAGGTTTTGAATTGGTTGCTAAATTAAATAAAGAGGAAAGTTAATGCTTAATCAAGCGGGTAAATCTTTTTTAAGAAGGTTGTTGATGCTTATTTTCATAAGTACTTTTTCGATGCAATCTTTTGCACAGTGGAATGAAGACCGGCCCATACAATCTTCTATCTCAATCGGTGTGGGTGCTTCCTCTGGCGATTATACGCCATTTTGGTTAAAATCCAATCAATGGGGGTCTGTACCCATTTCTGGCACGTATTCATTTGCCGAAGTGGATTATTATTCGGATTATGTGAAGACAAAAAAACGCTTTAAGAAAAAATACGATTTTGGTTTTGGTGTATCTGCACGATATATTCAGGGTGGCGGAAATAATTTGGCCCTTATTTTGCCTGAAATTTATGTCAAAGGTCGTTATGGTATTTTTGAAGCTGTTATTGGTCGGAAAAAGGACATACAAGGATTGGTAGATTCCACCCATTCATCAGGATCTTACATTTGGGCAGGAAATGCCTTGCCTGTTCCCAAAATTGATATTGTTGTTCGCGATTATTATTATCCTATTGGTGAAATGTTCTCTTTCAAAGGAAATTTTGCGCATGGTTATTTGGATATAGCGAATCAGCGAACAGATGTAAAAGGGTCATTTTTGCATCAAAAGTCCTTTTATGGACGAATTGGTCGCCCTGAATGGCCAGTTAAACTTTATGGAGGAATTAATCATCAAGTTCAGTGGTATTGGAACAAAGGCCAAGTGAATTTAAAAGATTATTTTTATATCATCTCGGGTCAATCATTAGCAGCTATTGGCTCCGATACGACTACCTATGGGGCCAATGATGGAGGAAATCGTTTGGGAAATCACTTGGGTTCCGTGGATGTTGGGATGGAGGTAAAAACCAATGTAGGAAAGTTGTTAATGTATCGTCAAAGTGTTTATGAGGATGGATCTTTGTATTACGGCAATAATATTTCAGATGGTTTACATGGGATATCATTTTCTAGCAATCAGAAACAAGGATTATTGCATTTTACATTGGAATACCTCAATACCAGTTCGCAAGGTGGAGCGGTATTTTTACCAAATATTCCCTTTAAAAGAGGCGTAGATAATTATTTTAACAATGGAATTTTTTCGGATGGTTGGACTCATTTGGGCCGAGGAATTGGCACCCCTTTTATTACCTTAGATTCAGAAACTGATTTGTATAAAACGAATAAAACATATTTTGATAATAATCGTGTAGAGGCCTTTTATCTTGCTACCGAATACCAAAGGGAGGAAGATAATTTTTTATTGCGATTGAGCATGACCAACTCATTTGGAAATTATGGAAAGTTATGGAATTCTTCCAAAAGGCAATATTCATTAGGTTTACAGTGGAAGCGAAAAGTAGAATTTTATGGTACTAGCATCTTGAAAGTTAATTTTGGTTGTGACTTAGGAGATTGGTTGACCAAAAACACCTTTGGCGCTAACGTTTCATTTTCTGTTCCTTTATATCAATAATCGATATTATTTCCAAGCTTACGTATATTTACATACGTTCAAGTTTCCACAATTTATTATCTTGCTTTTATTCTTTTAAGGATTAAAAAACCACTATTTGGAATAGTTTATTCCCCAAGGTTGTTTTTTATTCATTTGGGTGTTAGACAATCAATTTTACATGATGGTGAACAGTTTTGCGAAGTATATCAAATCATTAAGAATCAAAAAGGGAATGAGCCAAGAAGATATTTCCTCAAAAATGAAAATAACTCTTTCGGCGTATTCCAAAATAGAGCGGGGTTTAACAGATCCCACTTTATCCCGTATGAAGCAAATAGCAGACATTTTAACATTTGATTTAGCGGATATTTTATATCGAACAAATAGAAGTTCTTTTGAACAATTAGAAGAAGAATTGGACACCGAGGCTTATCGATTTGCTACCAAAAAAGAATTCTATGAATTAAGGACTTTGGTACTCGAACTACAGAAAAAGATTGAAGCTAAGTAATTTCTAAATTCTTACCTTTGCGGTATGAAATTTGAAATCAATCATACAGACGCCAAATCAAAAGCCAGAGCAGGTAAATTACACACAGACCATGGGGTAATAGAAACCCCCATTTTCATGCCTGTCGGTACCGCTGGAACTGTTAAGGGAGTACACACTGCCGAATTAACTGATCCAATCCAAGCGCAAATTATTTTGGGGAATACTTATCATTTGTACTTAAGGCCGGGATTAGAAGTTTTGGAAAATGCGGGCGGATTGCACAAATTCAATGGTTGGTCGGGGCCCATTTTAACCGATTCGGGTGGTTACCAAGTTTATTCTTTAGCAGGTGCCGGCCGTAAAATTCAAGAAGAAGGCGTCAAATTTAAATCGCACATCGACGGAAGTATTCATTTTTTTAGTCCAGAATCTGTCATGGATACCCAACGCATCATAGGCGCGGATATCATCATGGCTTTTGACGAATGTACTCCATATCCATGCACTTACGAATATGCGCGCAAATCGATGGATATGACGCATCGTTGGCTAGATCGTTGCATAACGAGATTTGATGCAACAGCGCCCAAATATGGGTACAATCAAGCGCTATTTCCCATCGTTCAAGGAAGTGTATTTCCAGATTTACGAAAAATTTCTGCAGAATACATCTCTTCCAAAGAAGCATTTGGCAATGCCATTGGTGGCTTGTCTGTTGGAGAGCCCGTAGAAGACATGTATGAAATGGCGGATCAAGTAACCGATATTTTGCCCAAAGACAAACCCCGTTATTTGATGGGCGTAGGTACTCCAGCCAACATTTTGGAAGGAATCGGATTGGGAATAGATATGTTTGATTGCGTGATGCCAACTAGAAATGCTCGAAATGGTACTATTTTTACTACGCAAGGCATTATCAATATCAAAAATGAAAAGTGGAAAAATGATTTTTCATTGATTGACCCAGCTTTTGAAGGTACTGCCCATGGTCAATATACGAAAGCCTATTTGAGGCATTTGAATAGATGTGAAGAAATGTTGGGAGCGATGATTGCTAGTGTATGTAATTTGCGTTTTTACTTGTGGATGGTAGGTGAAGCTAGGATGCAAATTCAACAAGGAACTTTCACCGAATGGAAAAATCGGATGATACCACAGTTTATGAATAGACTTTAAGAGGGAATAGGTAATAGGTAGAAGGTAATAGGTAAAAGGTAATAGTTAGTAGGTTATAGGAAACTTTCACTAAACACTAATACCTAATAACTAATCACAAATAATGCGAATTAAGGGTTGAATTTCCCAATTATTAATCTCTTACCTATTACCTATTACCTTTTACCTCTTACCTATCACCTATCTCTTCTAAAATCAAGGAATTGGTAAAATTTTACTTTCCTTAAAAGTAGATAAAATGACCATGGTGGAAGTAGCAGAAACCTCTTCGATTTCATTGATTTTTTCAAGCATTAATTTTTGATATGTGGAGATATCTTTCGAAATAATTTTCAACATAAAATCACCAGCTCCAGTCACGTGATGACATTCAATTACCTCTGGAATTTGATTAATTTGATGCACAAAAGATTCCGTTACTTGTTTTTTATGGCCAGTTAAAGTGACTGTCACAAAGGTAGTTACCCCTAAGCCTACCTTTTCACGACTCACTTGAGCATGGTAGCTTTGAATAATGCCAAGGCTTTCTAATTTTTTAACACGCTCCAAGGTGGGTGCAGGAGAAAGACCTATTTCTTTCGACAATTGTGCGTTGGTAATTTTAGCATTATGTTGAAGGATTTCCAGTAATTTATGGTCAGTTTGGTCTAGCTTGTGAATGTTCATATCTTTTGTTGAAAACACAAAATTATAGAATTATTAACAGAAATTTTGCTTTTCGACTTGCATAAAAGAATAAAGTATCTTAATTTTGCACTCACAATAAGCGAAAGTAGCTCAGCTGGTAGAGCGCGACCTTGCCAAGGTCGAGGTCGCGGGTTCGAACCCCGTCTTTCGCTCAACTTAGAACACCGCAAGGTGTTTTTAAGTTTCAGGGACGCCTGGGTGGTGGAACTGGTAGACACGCAGGACTTAAAATCCTGTGAGCCGAAACGCTCGTGCGGGTTCGATTCCCGCCCCAGGTACAAAAATCGACAATCATCCGCTGACTCACCTCAGCGGATTTTTTGTTTTAGGGCCAAGCTATTTTACCTCCCCTTTTAATTGATAAACAGTAATACTTTTGGTCTGTAAGGCAATTTGATAATTTGCCGTAATGTATTTACGAATAGGGAATTTTTGTAAGTGAATTAAAATCTCTTCTGAATCAATGATCCATTTTGGCTTATCACTCTTTAATTCATGTAATATCTTTTCCTCTTCCACTTTATATTTTGCCCATTCACTGTAATTATAAAAATCCATTAAATAATGGTTTTGTGCGGATTTGCTAATGGGGACACTATATTTTAATAGTTCATAATAAAATCCTTGTGCGACAAACCATCCCATAATAAAAATTTTATTTTGATCCTTATTCGTTTTTTTAAGTTCATTTGTCATAAAAGACATGACTTCTTGCCTTTCGGATTTATTGATCACCAATTGGGGCTTATCAAAGTAATAGCAGCTTGGGAAATACAAATAATGCTCCCCTATGCTTAATTGAAATTCTGCTAATTTGTTTTTCTTCAATTTTCGACCTATTTCTAAATATATGGGAGAATTAAGTAAGACAAAAAGGATGGTTAAAATAGAAACAAAAGCAACTTTCAGTTGAATGGATTTAATATCGATTAGATGTGCTAATTCACCAATCAACAGACTCATTGGGATAAATAATAATATTTTATAGTGTACAAAATTATTTGTTGAAATATAAATGGTAAGTAAGGATATCAAGAAAAATAGAAGGGAACGAATGAAGTTTTTTGAAATGGGGTTTATCAATTTACCCTTTAAATAATACCATAAAGTAATGGCCAAAATAATAAAAAATAACAACCAAAAAAAGAGCAAATTTGTGGTGATAAATTTTATACAAGCAAGTATTTGAGTAATATAATTGATCTCTTCTAGTTTAGAATAAAGCAGATTCTTAAATAAATATTCATGATAAAATCCATCCAAAACGCCTAATAGATCAAATAAAAGATAGTAGAAAACCAATGTCAGGAGAGTCGATAAAATCAATAAATAGGATTTTCTTTTATTGATGAGGAATAACTGAATAAAGTAAATTAGGTTAAAATAAGCGGCAAAAATGATCGCCTGGCTTTTTACTAAAAAAAGACTAATGGTTAAAAAACTCGTAATCAAAATTTTTATAATATGTGGATCTTGGTCCTTTTGTAAATAATAAATGATAGCCGTAAATAACAGAATTTGATATTCAGTATTATAGGCTAAAAGATCGTTAGAAACCGGGAAATCACAGGTAATAAAAAACAAAAACAAGACAAATACGCCCAACCATTTCCCTTGTTTGGATATGGAATTATGAAGTATTAGCATTGAAGGAATGATACAAACGACAAATTGAAAAATTCGCAAACTTTTTAAGGTAGGATTTTCAACAAATAAATTGATAATGGATAAGAAATAAATAGACAATGGACCCGATGTATGTGCCGTAAATCCTTCAAAAGGCAAGGGATTGTATTTGATTCGCTCCAATAAATAAAGCCATTCTAATTCGTCTACGTTGAAACAATTGTTATGCCAAGATAATTGTCTGAATAAGCCAATGAAGATAAATAATAGTGACAGGTATAAGCCTTTTTTAATGGTTAGTTGCATGTTTATTAATGGTTGGGTGTTTAAATTGCTTTGACCGATTTAAAAAATGTGAATCTTAATTTAGGTCAAAAATACTAATATTTTTTTCAAATTCTACCTCACCATTCAATATGATTTTATGGAATGATACACCTAAAGAGGTATGATTGAAATCAAAAATTATCTTAAATTAGCTTAATTAATGATTGATAGAATCACATTCTTAAACCTCTTTCTTATGAAAAACTTCTTGACTTTTTGCTTATTACTTTGGTCCGTATCCTTATTCGGACAAACCCTTTCCCCCGCCCTCATTAAAAATAACCCGCATATTAATTATGCCCATTTATCGCATATTGATTCGGTTATTCGGCCTTATATCGAGAAAAACCATTTGGTCGGTGCGGTTACTTTGGTGGTAAAAGACAATCAATTGGTACACTACAAAGGACACGGTTATGCCGATTTAGCCACCAAAAAGCCCATGCCGGCAGATGCGATTTTCAGAATCATGAGCCAGACCAAAGCCATCACTAGCTTAGGGATCCTACAATTATTCGAACAAGGAAAGTTGAATTTAGACCAAAAAGTGTCTGATTTCATTCCTGAATTTAAAAATCCAACCGTTCTAAAAGATTTTAATCCAGCAGATTCTTCTTATACTACCGTCCCTGCAAAAAGAGAAATCACTTTTCGTGATTTATTAACACATACTTCCGGCATTGATTATACCGCCATTGGTTCGGAAAAAATGAAAGCAATATATGCCAAAGCAGATATCCCTTCAGGTTTAGGAAAAATGAATGCGACTTTGTTAGCGAAAATGAAAGTGTTGGGAACACTTCCTTTAGCTCATCAACCGGGAGAAAAATTCACCTATGGATTGAATACGGATTTATTAGGTTGCTTGATAGAAGTTATTTCTGGCAAAACCTTGGACGCATATTTCAAAGCACACATATTTGAACCATTGGGAATGAAAGAATCTTTTTTCAATCTTCCTTCCGAATTAGGTAGTCGTTTGGCGACAGTTTATACCGAGGAAAATGGCAAAATTATCCCTTGGTCACCCACCTTCCGAAACATCAATCCGAATTATCCATTGGATAAAAAAGCTTATTTTTCAGGCGGAGCGGGCCTTTCTATGAGCACTTTCGATTATGCTATTTTTCTTCAAATGATTTTAAATGGAGGAAAATACAATGGTCAACAAATCATTGGTAGAAGAACTGCCGAGTTAATGCTTAGTCCGCAATTGGCTCCAGGGTTATTGGGCGATGATAATTTTGGCTTAGGTTTTATGCTTACTTCTGAAAAAAGCGCGAACCTTCAATCGCGGTCCAAAGGTTCTTTTTCTTGGGGAGGATATTATGGAACGACCTATTGGGCAGATCCTAAAGAAAAAATGATTGTGTTAATTATGACCCAACATACACCCAATTCTCATGGAGATATAAGCAAGAAAATTGAGAATATTATTTATGGCAGTCTGAAATGAGGCAAGAGGTATGACCAAATCACAAATGAGGTAAATAAATAAAATCTTGGTGCCTTTGCGACAACAATTAAGATAATTTACCGAAATTGCGCCTTCAATAATTCATATGCAAAAAAAGGTAGTTTTAACAATTTGTTCAATCAATTATTTGGCACAAGCCAAATCCTTGGGAGATTCACTCTTGGAACATAATCCAGAATATGATTTTGTGATTGGATTAGTGGATCGATTGGATCAATCCAGCATTCATGCCGAACAATTACCCCAATATAGCTTAATTGAATTACACACAATCGGAATTCCGGATTTCGAAACTATGTGTGAGCGTTACAACATCACCGAATTAAATACAGCCGTAAAGCCATTCTATTTAGCTTATTTATACAATCAATATCCTGAAATCGAGATCTTACATTATTTTGATCCAGATATCATTGTTTTTCAAGCTTTGACAGAAATAGAGAAAGGATTAGAAAATAACAGTTTGTTTTTAACTCCCCATATTTTGAGTCCTTTCCCGGATGAGAATACTCCACAAGAGCGCGATTTATTAAATACGGGAATGTATAATTTAGGATTTTTAGGAACCAAAAGAACTGAAAATACCATGTCATTTTTGAATTGGTGGGCAGATCGTTTGTACGATCATTGTTATATTGATTTAGCGCATGGAATGTTTGTTGATCAAAATTGGGTGAACTATGCTCCTATTTATTACGAAGATGTTTTTGTGAGTCGGCACAAAGGCTTAAACATGGCCTATTGGAATTTGCATGAACGAAGCCTAAATACAGATGGAGGAAGCTATCTCGTGAATAACGAATTCCCATTGATATTTTTCCATTTTTCTGGGTATAATCCAAGTAAACCTACTCAAATATCGAGTTATCAAAATCGATATGATTTTGTGGAAAAAGGGGACGTCGCATCTGTCTTTGATGAATACGCACAAACATTAATCAAAAATGGACATAATAAATACAAGACCTTTCCTTGTTATTACATTAAGCCAGCTAGTCTCATTCCCCGCAAAAAATACTTACGTGTCCGTAAATATTTATCTATGCCCTTTTTAGCCATTGTGAAATGGATAGATGAGTTTCAGATTTGAGGCAATAGGGAAAAGGTATAAGGTAATAGGTAAAAGGTAATAGGTAATAGGTTTGTACTTGCCTGAATTTGGTTGTCACTTTTCTTTCAACTTTCAGGTTTATTTAGTTTAAAGTTAATAATTTATTTCTTGGTTGTTCGGGATTAATAGGTTTTAATTGAAGGCAATATGCATGGTTAT
>NZ_JBPXKA010000011.1:0-79671 GCF_054558485.1 Aquirufa sp. ROCK2-A2 | reverse complement strand
ATTGCCTTCAATTAAAACCTATTAATCCCGAACAACCAAGAAATAAATTATTAACTTTAAACTAAATAAACCTGAAAGTTGAAAGAAAAGTGACAACCAAATTCAGGCAAGTACATACCTATTACCTTTTACCTATTACCTTTTACCTTTTACCTAAAACACAACCGTATCTATCTCCATAAATTCCTCCACATTGGGAATCCACCAAGTTTGAACAAAAGTATCATGTTTAGGATGACAAGAATAAGCATCATATATTTCTTGCGACTCAAAAACCATGGAAAAGCCATATTCATATTGATTTTTGGAACTTATTTGCTTCGATATTTCCAAATTCTCTACACCTGGGATTTCAGCTAATGCTTTCAATGCCAAAAAGAAATCGAATTTGGTTTGCTCGGAAACGGTCGATTTAAAGTTTAATAAACCAGCATGACGGATAGGTAAATTCATTTTCAATTATTTTATACTCCAATTTATACCGTTTTCAATCAATTTTAAATAATCTGGATTTGACCATACATCTTTTGAATGACCCATGGATGTATAAAATGCTTTCCCTTTACCCATTTGTCGGTACCAAGCCACCGGATGATATTTACCCATCCCAAAGTTTTTATCTTTGGTCCACAAAATATTCCCATTCGGAATAATTTTATCTCCATCTATGTAATATAAAACTTTGGCTCCTTTGGGTTGTTGAAAAAAGACATACCATTCGTCGGTATTTACCCAAGATTTAGATAAATTCTTATCAAATAAAGAATCTACTCCTGATTCCAATTTTACTTCAGCTTTCTGAAATTGAGGGTCTAAGGGGTGATGTGAGAATTCAGCACCCAAGAAATCATTCATATACCATTCCCAAGCATGGTGTGAATTGTCTCCAGCTCCATGTATACCCATCAACGCTCCTCCTTGAAGAACGTATGATTGCAATGCTTTTTGTTGTTCCTCATTAAGCACCCTACCCGTTGAGTTATTAAAAACAACCACCTTAAATTGTTTCAATTGCTCTTCATTAAACACTCCTCCATCCTCTGTTTCATAAATGAACCAATTATTTTTTTCTGCAACTTCCCTTAATCTAGGAATAGAAGCTTCAATCGATTCCCAATGTCTAAAACCAGTCGTTTTGGAAAACAATAAGATGGCCGATTTATTAGTAGGCAAAGCCAAAGTGGGTTTTTCTGTCTCATAAGAAACCGGAAAACCATTTTTTACTTTATAGAAAAATGTAGCCATAAAGCCTACCAAAGCTACAATTAGGACCAAGACTGTCCAAGCAATAATTTTAAGCAATTTTTTCATTTGAATACATAAATAGGGGAGCCAGCTCCCCTATACAATTAATTTTTATCTATAAACTCATACCTAGCCTCTGTTGTCGATTTAATTAATTTAGAAGGTGCATCTAAAATCATCACATCCGGTTGAGCTTCATTTTTAGCGGGTGACCAAGTTGGTAAACTACCTCCATTGGGGTCATACTTTTTGATAAAATTCGCAAAATATTCTTGCATTTCTTTCGACACTTTATAGTCGTCTGCATTCCAATCATAAACTAAATTGGACGGTAAATTACCTAAAGCATATTCAATTTCTGCAGAGTGAACTGCCCCTTTGGGTTTAGGTGCTTTAGGTGCATTGGGGTCTCTTTTCACTACTCCTCCTGCTAAAGCGGCCTCCACATCTTTTTGAATCATGTCTGGGCGAGGACGCGCAAAATAATAACGGTAAATAGCTTGTTGACTATGTTTTCTATGTAAATCAAACCATTTCCAAGTAGTATATCCTAAGAAACGATCCCCTGCCAAATCCGTTGCCGATTGTTCAGCTTCCTCTTGCGTGTTCCCTGGGTACAATTGCAATACTTGATCGGCTTTCTCTTTGTATAGCTCTTTAATAATTCCCGGATAATTTTCCTTAGTGATCGCTTGACCTTTCGAAATAGCTTTGTAATTCATTTCCTCTGAATTCCAACCCAACAACAAAGGTACTTGTGCTTGTTGGCCAGCTTCAAAAATCTCTCTAGCCGTTTTCGGCATAAAATACCCATCAATATTCATTGAAAAGCCCAATTTTTTCGAATCAACCATTTTTTGATATAACTCATAGGTGGATAAAGCACGTAATTCTTTAAGCGATTTGGCCCCAATTTTTGTCGCCCATTCGACACCTTCTTTTTCAGAAGAAGAAAGAGTATTTCCTCCCAAAATTCCTGAAAACCAACCGCCTGATTCTCCAATCGCAGCATGAAATAATCCTTTGGATAATGGAGTAGCCATTTGAGCACTCACAGCGATAGAACCCGCCGACTCCCCAGCAATAGTCACATGATCCGGATCACCACCAAAAGCAGCAATATTGGCTTTCACCCATTTCAAAGCAGCCGTCATGTCCATCAAACCATAATTGCCAGATGCTTTATTCGGGGACTCCTGAGTTAACTCTGGATGAGAAAAGAAACCAAACACATTCAAACGGTAATTGATTGTGACAGAAACAATTCCTTTTTTCGCCATTGCTTCACCATCGTATCTCGGTTCAGAACCATCCCCAGCCATGAATCCACCGCCGAAGAAATACACCAAAACAGGTAATTTGGCACCTTCTTTTGGATTTGGCGACCAAACATTCAGATACAAACAATCTTCGCTCATCCCATTACTTCGGAAACCCATATCCCCAAAAATAGGCGTTTGAACAGCTTTAGGTCCAAATTGCTTGGCTTGTAAAACTCCTGACCATGATTTGGGTTCTTGTGGTGCCTTCCAACGTAAATCACCTACAGGAGGTAATGCAAATGGAATACCTTTGAAACTTGCTACTTTAGACCGAGTATCGAACTCTCCTTCTAAAACTCCATTTTTGGTCTTGACTTGAACATCAAGGGAATAAGTGTTTTTTGAAAGTTGTGCTTGTGAATCAAACATGGTGGAAAAGGCAATGGCTACTGCCATAATAGGTTTTAAAATTTTCATAGTATTTTATTGTATCAATTTTACACAATAATAGATAATTCAGGGAGGAATTACAAATTTCAGGTAATAGGTAATAGGTAATAGGTATTAGGTATTAGGTAAAAGGTAATAGGTAAAAGGTAATAGGTATTAGGTAAAAGTTAATTGGTAATAATGCGAATTAAGGGTTGAAATTTCCTGTGACAGGCTCAGGAACCGTGCTGAGATAAATCTATTAATTCTATTTTAGAACTTATAAAGGAACTTGCGGTTAATCCGACGAAAGATTTGAGCGAAGCGTTAGGCGGGTCTTTGACAATGCGCATGGGGTATGTGCGTCAGAGTCAAAGAAAATAGCCGATAGCAAAGCGAAAATCGCGCCGCTTGCGGATTCGTCTTGGATTAACGGGGAGAATTTAAGTTTTTTTGTTTCTTTTTTTCTAAAAAAAAGAAATGCCATAGAAAATAAATTAACCAATAAATGGCATTGATAGGTAATAGGTAATTTAAAAATTCCAAAAACCACTACCTAATCACTATAATCTTTTACCTATTACCTTTTTCCTATTACCTAAAAACCTTCCTTACAATAATTAATTTTCAAGGCATCCATGGCAGGTAAATGCGCTTTCAAGCGTTTTAAGAAATCTTCGTAATTTCTATTTTGTTTGCTTGACCAATTCACTTCAGCCAAGGCTAATCCTCTTGGATAGGTCATGTACTCGGCATAATCAGGTCGACTGATATATTCCGTCCAAATGTTGGCTTGAACTCCCACTATGTGTTTAGCCTCCTCTGCTGTTAATTCTGGCAAATCAGGTTCAAAAGAATAGCATTTCGACAATGGTAACAAACCTCCGATGGCTAAAGGTTGGGTTTTAGGATCTGCTTGGTAATAATCCAAATAGAAATAACTGTTTGGCGACATTACTACATCATGACGTTGTTTAGCCGCTTCTATTCCACCTTTGGTTCCTCTCCAAGACATTACCATGGCATTCGGCGAAAGTCCGCCTTCCAAGATTTCATCCCATCCTAATAATTTTTTGCCTTTGGAAGTAACAAATTTGTCAATTCGACGAATGAAATAACTTTGTAATTCATGCTCATCTTTTAATCCTAATTTCTTAATCAAATCTTGACAAAAACGACTCTCTTGCCATTGTTTTTTCGGGCACTCATCTCCACCAATATGAATGTATTGTCCTGGAAATAAAGCCATTACTTCCGTTAATACATTTTCCAAAAATGTAAATGTTTCTTCTCTTGGACAAAGAACATCATCGGAAACTCCCCATTTAGTCGCTACTTGATAAATTTTATCTGGGTTACAACCAAATTGTGGATAAGCAGCTAAAACAGCCTGCGAATGACCTGGCATTTCAATTTCTGGGATGATATTGATGAATTTTTTGGAAGCATAAGCGACAACCTCCTTAATTTCCTCTTGGGTATAATAACCTCCGTAAGGGGTTTTATCATATTTTTGATCCCGATAATGGCCCAACATCGTTTCTTTTCTAATCGAACTAATTTGCGTCAAAAGAGGATATTTTTTTATCTCAATTCTCCAACCTTGATCCTCTGTTAGATGCCAATGAAAGGTATTCAACTTATACACCGCCATTAAATCCAAAAAGCGTTTGATAAAAGTAACCGGAAAGTAATAGCGCCCTACATCCAACATCATTCCTCGATAACCAAATCGAGGGGCATCTTCAATTTGACAAGCCAAGGCGCTTAATTCAAAAGCTGATTTTTCTTTGGAAAATATCTGAGGAGGCATTAATTGAAACAAAGATTGCAAAGCATAAAAGGCACCTTTCCCCGTTTTCGATTGTATTTCAATTTTTTTAGGCGATACCAATAAACGGTATCCCTCTTCGGCTAATTGACTATTTTGAACAAATACCACACCTTTGGAACTTGAACTTACGCTCTTTGGAACAATTTGCAAACCATTTGAAGAAGCAATTTGATCGGCTAACATTTGGGCAACAGAGCTAATTTCCGCATCGGTTGTCAAAACACTAATGGAGGTGTTTTTTTGAAATATAAATTTACCGCTACCAACGGTTAATTTTTCTGGCTTAGGAATGATGTGATAAGCATCTTGTGCAACACTCGTGAGGCTCATCATTAAGCCCATCAAGCAAGTCATTAATAATTTCATTTTGTTTAGTTTAGATGTGTAAATATATCATTTTCAAATGTTAATTCATTCTTCCAAATGAAAGGTCAAGGTAATTTTGTATACCCTCTGATCGTTAACCAATTTCTAAAATCACTCACCCAATGATCCGAAGATGTTTGCTGTTTATTCATTCCAAAACCATGTCCCCCCTTTTCATAAATATGCAATTCGGCAGGATGCTTTTCCATCCATTTACTATATAATCCCATGCTTTGAGGTACAAATTTCAACTGGTCATCACTCGCGACTGCGATAAAAATAGGTGTTGAATGATCAGGCATTTCGGTTCCTACCACCGCTTGATTATATAAATAAATAGGAGCTATGAAATTTGGTTTCAAATCTTGAGGAGCACTCATCATTACTGACATTGTTACGGTCCCTCCCGCAGAAAATCCCATAAATCCAATTTTCAAAGGGTCTACACCCCAATCTTTTGCATGCTTTTTCACGTATTTCATAGCTGCAATTCCATCATTTTTGGCCATTTCAACCACAGGAGCATTGATTTCATCTAACTTTTTAAAATCACTCATCAAAGGCATTAATTCCGCAAATGGATTATCAGTTAAACTTCTGACCAAGCGATATTTCAATACAATGGCCGTAATTCCTTGCTCATTCAACCATTTAGCTACTTGATGACCCTCGCTATCCATCGATAAAATATGAAAAGCTCCACCCGGAGCCACAATCATAGCTGCACCACTAGCTTTCTCTTTGGGTACTTGATAAATAATGATTTCTGGATCAACTACGTTATAGGCCATCGTCGATTGAGGCATTTTGATGGACTTTTCTGCCCAATCCCATTGCTCAGAACCAGGCGCTTTTCCTGAATAAAGTCGAACCGTTTGTTGAGCAAAAACCCCAAAAGTCAATAAAGTAAAAAGCCCAAGAAATACTATTTTCTTCATTTTTGTAAATTTAAAGTTTGCATATCAAATCCTGCCACTTGTTTGTAATGGTTCATAACCTCCGCCAATTCATCATGTGGAATTTCTACTGAATCAAAGCCCTCTGGAAACCGATCTTCCATTAAATCCATGATAAAATCAGGACCCTTTTGTCTGTTTTGCAAAACTACATTGGCCGATGCGGGCACACGTTCTTTATCATAATTGATCAAAGCATGAACAACATCTTTTTCTGAAATCAACGCTTTTGCCAAAGCATCAGCATCTAAAATAGCTTGAGAAGCACCATTGGAACCAATGGGATACATCGGATGAGCGGCGTCTCCCAATAACGTAACTCGACCAAAAGACCATTTATCCAAAGGATTTCGATCCGACATCGGGAATTCAAATATACCAGCGTCCGTTTTTTCGATCATGCTTGGAACGTCTATCCAATCAAATTTCCAAGTCTTATACAAATCCAATAATTTCTCTTTCCCCACTTGTCGATTCCAATCTCGGACCGTCAATTTCGCACCTTCGGATTCTTTCAAATTCGCTACCCAATTGATTAATTGAAACCCATTTTCATCTTTTTCACCGATTGGGTAAATCACCATTTTTTGCTTCATGGATCCAATCATTGCCATGGATGCCCCCGATTGATAAGGCTTCATTAGTGCAGTTCCACGGTATAAAATATTACCAGAAAAAACCACTCCTCCTTCATTTGGATACAATATTTTTCGAACCACTGAGTTAATCCCATCCGCTCCAATTAACACATCCCCTTCTTCACTTACGATTACTTCACCAGATTCCTTATTGACAAAAGTGGCAATAACCTTATCTCCTTTTTCCTCAAAAGCACTCAAATGACAATTGCTTTTTATATTTTCTGCCCCAATTGTTTGGAGCGTTTCTTCCCAAAGTAAAACTTGGAATTTTCCGCGATGGATTGAAAATTGAGGCCAACGATATCCAGCAAATTTGCCTCTAGGTTCAGACCAAAAAAATTGACCAAAACGATTGGCATAAATCAATTCTTTGGTTTCCACGGCAATGGCAGTTACTTTGTCTAATAAACCAATATTGGTCAATACCCGAACCGAATGAGGTAACAAATTAATGCCTACTCCCAATGGTTTGACCTCTTCCACCGATTCAAATACTTTCACCTCAAAGCCTTCTTGATGCAATCTCAAGGCTGTTACCAATCCACCAATACCACCACCGGCAATAATAACTTTCATTTTTTAAAACTTAAATGATTGTAATAATTCAACTAAATGTTTCACACTTTCCAATGATTGCCCGTTGTAAATAGATGCTCTAAAGCCTCCTTTGGTTGGGAATCCTTTTATGCCTATGACTTCATTTTGTTCCAAATAGGTTAATAATGCTTGATCAATTTCTTGATTTAATCCCTTGAAACAAGGATTCATCAAAGAGCGATCTTCTGGCTGAACCCATGCATTGAACAAAGGATTTCGGTCGATTTCGTTGTAAATCATGCTTGATTTTATTTGGCTTAAACGCTGCATTTCAGATAATCCACCATGTGCTTTGATCCAGCGCAACATCAATAAAGCTACATATACAGGAAAAGTAGGAATTGTATGATAAAGCGAATTTTCGGCTATTTGGGTACGATAATCGAATAATTTTGGCACATTTCTTTGTCGGTTTTTGGGCAAAAATTTGGTATCAATGATCAAACAAGTAATACCAGCAATGCCAAAATTCTTTTGAGCAGATGCAAAAATCAATCCAAACTTTTCCAAAGGCAAAGGCCTTGTAAGAAAATCAGAGGTCATGTCCGCCACAATCGGTATATCGATTTCTGGAAATTCATGGTATTGAGTCCCATCAATCGTCTCATTGGAAACGACATGAAGGTATTTGGCTCCTTGAAGATCTGTCCAATCTTTGGGAATAGAGTCGTAATTAGTTGACTTTGAAGAGTCCAAAAAGAAGGCTTGCGATTCATTGGCTGCCGCATCAAATGACCTTTGTGCCCAAAATCCAGTATCAACAAAGGCAATTTTATCTTCGCGCTCGGTTAGATTCATTGGCGCCAAGGTCAACTGCGTAGAGGCGCCACCAGGCAACCAAAGCACTTCATATTCATCAGACAATCCGTATAAACTTCTGACCAATGCATTTGCTTCGTCCAGTAAATCGGTAAAAATGGGTGATCGATGACTAATTTCTGCGATGGAAACTCCCAATCCTTGGTAGTCCTTCAATCCTTCACTCGCTTCCTCCAAAACAGAGAAAGGTAAAGTAGCTGGACCGGGAAAAAAATTATGTTGACGCATGTTAGGAAATCGTTTTAGCGGTAATTTTTAAGGTTATTATTCCTGCCAAAATGGAGGGAATAGCGAAGAAGATAAAGCTTTCGGACATCCCTAAACCTAGGCTAACCAAAAAACCACCTAGTATGGGCCCTAAGATTCCACCTAATCTACCCATGCCAATGGCCCAGCCAACGCCTGTTGTCCGAAAGGCTGTTGGATACATTCTGGCGGCAACAGCATATAAGCCCACAAAACTTCCTTGCACACCAAATCCCAATAAAAAGAGAATGGCTAAAATCAAATTGGAACCTTTGAATAACCCAAACATAGCTAAAAAGACAGCCGTTATAATCAATAGAGTTCCAATGGTTTTCTTTAAGCCGAATTTGCTGGAAAAATAGCCTTGAATGGGTATTCCCACAATAGCCCCTAGATTAAAAATAGTCCCCGAATAAATGGCTAATTCCATGGATAAGCCCGCATTGCTAGCCAATTTCGGAATCCAATTCATTAAGAAATACAAGGTTGTAAAAGAAAGAAACAAAGCAGTCCACAATTGTAAAGTCCCCCACTTGAAATCTTTTTCAAACAAAGAGCTAAGCGCCGCATCTTCTGGTTTTGCTTGAACTCTAAATTCTTGAGATTCTTTTAAGAAAAAATAAATGATGGGCAATACCAAAAAAGTGGCCATACCGGCCAACTCAAACATCCTTTGCCATCCATCATCTTTGATGATATTGGCGGAAAACAAGCCAGTTAATACCGCCCCAACTGGATAACCAGCCACCACCGTACTCACCCAAAAATCTCTACTCGCATGTGGTGTATATTCGGCAGTTAATGCCGCAGTGCTAGCCATCATGGTACCTATACCCAATCCGCTAACAATCCGAAAAATCATCAAAGAATTGATATCTGTGGCAAAGGAGGTAGCATAAATGCAGATCCCCATCAACAAAGCTGCAAAAAGCATCATTGGTTTTCGGCCAAATCGATCGGCCAAAGGAGCTAAAAATATGGCCCCGACGGTCATTCCCAAAAGTCCAGAACTAAAAACAATTCCTAAATTGGCTGGGGAGATTTTCCAAGCCTCCGCAATAGCGGGAGCGGTAAAAGATATAATAAGTACATCCATTCCATCCAGCATGTTGCATAAAAAACAAACAAGGATGATAAGGTATTGTAATGGTTTCATAGTTCTATTTATTCTAAAGGACTTTCCAAACTCGGATTAACACCGCATCCGGTAATCGTTCACCTGTACAAACGAAAAGGGAATTATTGATCCAATCATAATTTCCAATGGGTGCTTCAAATTTGGGTACAGCTCGAAAATAATAGTCGCTGGCTGGTACTTTTTCGCCTTTTGCTAAACGGGCTGCGACTTCGGGAGTGGCTGCACGAAGGCCCACATTTTTGACATAAATAATCACTCCATCATCTGTTTTAAATTGATAATGCGCTTCTAACTCCATCACTCCATCCTTGCGCAGTACCTGCCAATCAGCTCCGCCGGAAATGATTTCTCCTTTCACTTTGGGTCCTTCGACCGTTCCCCCAATGATCGGAATTATTCGCCGAATGCCATGGGCTGTTTCTCCAACAACTAAGGCCGGATCTAGTTTGACCTTTAATTCACAAAAAAAATCTAATTGGGGTGCGTCTTGCGCAAATGAAGGCATAGCAAATAGAAGAAAGACAAGTGAAAAATATTTTTTCATTCAAATTGGGTTTGAAGTACAAATTGGTGGAAAAGGATGAATTTTCAAACAAGTCCAGCCAATTTTCGTACATTTTGCCAAACTTGTTCATCTACAGGAATACCGCTTTGTAAATTTTCCATCCGAGTTCGCAAAGACCTCTCACCGGGATAAAGTACCTCCCCCGATTCTTCTACTGATGTGGAATTTCTTAATTGTTCAATGGTAGCCATCAATGCCTGATCAATAAATGGTTGATCCACCATCTTCAAAGGATCAATTGCGATAAAAACTTGACTTAATCCTACACTATTTCCTTTGCCGAACTGATCAATTTCAGCGGTGGTTTTTCCTTTGGAAAGAATTCCTGCCAACAAATCCAACATGATGGCCAAACTTGAACCTTTCCAATAGCCTGTGGGCAAAATACGTCGAGTAAGTTCTATTTCAGAAGGCTCAACGGTCAAATTACCTTGTTGGTCAAATCCACCTGGGTATGGCAATTGCTGCCCTTTTTGCCTGGTTACCTCCAATTTCCCATAGGAATAAAGTGACATTGCCATGTCCAAAACCACATGCCCTTCCTTTCTTGGAATAGCTATGACAAATGGATTATTCCCAATATTGTTTGTCAAAGAACCCCAAGACGGCATACAGGATTCCGTGTTTGTCCAACAGATACCAATAAATCCTTTATCTGCCGCTTGCCAACCATAGGTTCCGCCTCTCATCCAATGATTGGTATGGTTCATAGCTACCAATCCAATGCCAAACTGAACTGCGATTTCCGTCGCTCGGTCCATTGCAAACGAAGCATTTAGGACTCCAGGAGCTAAATTACCCTGATAAATTTCAATGGCTCCCAAATTGATTTCCAAACTGGGTTCCGCTTCCAATTGTATCCAGCCTTGTTGGATATAATCAATGAAGCGCGCCACTCGATTAAGGCCATGAGAATACACTCCATCTCGACTAGATTCCGCATGAATTTTGGCACATTTTTTGGCTTTTTCAGCATTTAATCCTGCCAATTCAAATGCTTTTTGAATGGTTTGCACCATTTCATCCAAGGGAATCCTCATGTATTTATTTTTTCTGTTCCGATAAAAAAGTAATTAAAGACGCAAATTCTTCATATGAAAGCTGATTCGTCAAACCATCAGGCATCATAGAAGTTTCCATTTCTTTTCTAGAGCGAATATCAGCTACACGAATCGTACTAATTTGTCCAGTAATATCTCTCATGACAATTCGATCCGCCGATTCTGCTGTCACAAATCCCATATATTCTTTTTTATCTTTGGTGGTAATCATGACCGTGGCAAAACCTTGTGAAATAGAGGCATTCGGCTTTAGGATGGATTCTGCAATTTGTTCTCTACTCATGATTCCGCCAATTTGTCCCATAAATGGCCCTTTTAAAGGTTCTCCACTCTTTAAACTATGGCAAACTACGCAACCTTGTTTGGTAAATAAGGATCTACCTAGGGTAGAATTCCCTTTCATTTGAGCCATGGCCAACATGATATCCTCGATAGATGAATTCCCAATTTGACCCTTTTTGTTTCGAATACTAGCCAAATCCACTTTCGGTTCATCGGTGGCCAATCCTTGATCACTGGTTCCTAATTCAGCCAAATCCATTTGATTTTTTTCATTCAAATCCGCAAAATAGGATTTATCTTCTTCTGATGCTTTGGCAAATTGTTGCAAGAAGAAAGTCTTTATGTTATCACTCTGCTCCCAATTCGTAGTTTTATAATAGGGTCCATGACCATTGGGTTTGGTGCTCCACCACCATTCCCCAGCATAAGGCGTTTCTTTTTTATACAACCTAGCCAAATTGGCTAAAATTTGTTTTTTCAAGTTGCTATTTTTTGTTTTGGAATAAGCGCCAATTAAACCTTTGACCGCTTTTTCTTGATGCATATAACGTAAAACCCAGAGTGCTAAAGTAGAATTTGGGCCACCAATCGAATTGACGCATTCATTGACCGCATTTAATTTAACCAAAGCTTGAACTGCCACGTGTGCTGGAATAATTCCTGAATTTGGTGTGGAATGAGGCCCTTCTTTTTCTTTAGGAGGAGCCACAAAACTCGATGGCACTTTTACTTTCAACAAGGATGCAATGGCTTCTTTTTTACCCAAACGGCCTAATGCAATCGTTGCTGCTACTCGAATCCGAGGAGAAGGATCATTTAGTGCTTGAACAAAGGGCTCTATCGGGACCAACTTACTTTTTGTTTTTCTATCGGCCAAAGCACGGATGACTAATTCTTTGACATTTTTGTCGTTCAACAAAGTCAATAATTTCAGTAATTCCTTTTCTCCAACGACCTGAGCGAAGGTATAAATACCTGCCGAACGTGCGGCTTGGGAGGCTAATTTATGGCTGGCTAGTTTCCACGAAAGTTCTGAAACTTCCTTTTTATCTCTCTTTAATAATTCTTGTTGAGCTGTTAATCTAGCGACAGCACTGTTCGATGACAATAATTTACCTAATTCCTCTATATTCAAATTTTGAACATTGGGGAAAGCTTGATAGGTCCAACCTTTAGGTACTGCCTTCACTACGAAACCTTTGCTTGGACTACCCGAATAGCCAGCACCGTCCCAAGCGGCCAAGTATAATCGGCCAGAACCATCTACATCCAAATCGGTTATTTGCTTCAGTTTAATAAAAGGCTCATCCTTTTGGGTGTAACTCGCACCGTCTGGTTGAACTCTGTGAATATACAATACACTATTTCCCCAATCGGCCATCATAGGTACTTGATTATATTTAGCAGGCCACGTAGGTTCATCCATAAAAAGAGATCCTGTTCCGGAGCCTCCACCCACATCCACTAAAGCAGGTAATATTTCTTCCGTAAAGTGTTTAAATAAAAGAGGGTAACCATATTCACCAGATTGTATATGATGACTAAATCGAATATTCCAGCCACCTCCATCATTGGTATTGTCTCGAGTAAAAATATTCATGAGTGGATCAATCGCTACATCATAAATATTACGAGTTCCATGCGTATAAACTTCCATTTCTGTACCATCTGGACGAACACGCACAATCCCTCCTCCTAACATGGTTAATTTGGTACCAGATCGGTCAATGGCATCGTGAAAACCAAAATCGCCTGCGGCAATATAAATCCAACCATCAATTCCCATTCGAATACCATTGGTGGAATGATCGGTTCCTCTACTTTGTAAAAACTTTTTGGAACTGATGTGTTCAATCAACGGTTTGGATGGCCCATCAGCTAATCCATCCTTGTTTTTATCTTCAAAAACCACCAAATCCATCCCGTCTGCTTTCCCTGTTTCTTTGGAAAAAACGGTATGTAAAACAAACAATTGGTCGCCAAGTGAAATAATTCCTCTTGGATTATCCACCATAGCAAATTTGGTATGGGTATCTACTCGGCCATCATTGTTGTTGTCGACCAATTTTAAGATATACCCTTTTGCCGGAGTCTTACCCAAAGAACCGATTTGATCGATACCAACATATACCTCTCCGGTAGCTGCAACGGCTAGGCAAGCAGGACTTGGACTAATATCAGCACTCACAAAATTCTTGACTTCAATCGCATCATTGGGCCAAGCAGAGGCATTTGACAACGTATCAATGGTGACGATTTGATGGTTCCCCTCTTTTGAATTAGGATGATTAACAAAAGAAATTCCCCAAAAGAAAAGGACAACATAAATCAGGCTAAATGATAATTTTAGCATAAGAACAATCGTTTATAGGTTTAGAATTTTCAGCACTGCATGAATTGAATCACACAGAGAATCCTAAATTAAAACAAAAAAATAGCAAAATTATCCTTATTCGGCAAATTATTGATACTCAGGGATTTCTCCTTCAATAATTAAATTCCCTTCAGTGGCTTGTTTGATTTGTTCTATGCTTACTCCAGGCGCTCTTTCCAATAATCGAAAGCCATTAGCCACAATTTCGAGAACCGCCAATTCAGTGACAATTTTATTCACACATTTTATACCTGTAAGAGGCAAGGTACAGGAGGTCAACAATTTGGATTTTCCTGCTTTATTGGTGTGTTGCATGGCAACAATCACCTTCGTGGCTGAAGCAACAAGATCCATTGCACCGCCCATTCCTTTGATCAATTTACCGGGTATTTTCCAATTGGCGATGTCGCCATTTTGAGCAACTTCCATTGCACCCAAAACAGTTACGTGAATATGGCCGCCCCGAATCATGGCAAAACTTTCCGCAGAATTAAACAAGGAAGACCCTTCATGAAATGTGATCGTTTGCTTACTTGCATTGATCAAATCAGGGTCAGCTTCATCTGCATGTGGAAATTGTCCAATGCCTAACAGACCATTTTCCGATTGAAACATAATAGGTCGAATAGGATCAATATAATTGGCTACTAAGGTGGGTATCCCAATTCCTAAATTCACATAATCGCCATCCTTAATTTCTTTAGCGATTCGTTTGGCAATTCGATTCCGAACCAATTCTTCTCCAGAAAACCTAGCCAAATGGGGATCAAAAACAGGCTCCTCAGTGCGAATAGTCAAATGCTCAATTCTTTTTTCGTAATGAGAGCCTTGAAAAATTCGTTGAACATAAATACCAGGAACATGGATTTGATTAGGGTCCAAAGTCCCAGCTGGCACTAATTCTTCTACTTCGACTATGGTCATTTTGGCAGCAGTCGCCATCATTGGATTAAAATTTCGGGCTGTACCTTTGAAAATTAAATTACCGGCTGTATCGCCTTTCCAAGCTTTGATAAAGGCGAAATCGGCATACAGGGCAGTTTCCAATAAATAAGTTTTGCCAGCAAACTCTTTTTTTTCTTTAAACATCTCTACCTCAGTCCCAACACCTGAAGGAGTATAAAACCCTGGAATTCCAGCACCTGCAGCACGAATTCTTTCGGCAAAAGTGCCTTGAGGGACAAGCTCCACTTCTATGGATTTGTCGATGATTTGTTTTTCAAATTCTTCATTTTCACCCACATAGGAGGATATCATTTTTTTAACCTGATGATTATTCAACAGAATACCAACACCGAAATCAGCCACCCCTGCATTACTCGAAATACAAGTTATTTGTCGAATGTTTTTTTGATGAATCGCATCAATCAAATTTTCTGGAATTCCACATAGTCCGAAACCACCAAACATGATGGATGCACCATCTTGAATATCAGAAATCGCCTCATGGGCAGCATATAGAATTTTGGGCATTGGAATTAAATTAGGCAATGTGAAATAAGAAAGGATGAGTTAGGGAATTTGAATGTCAATTCCTACTGTAGCAATTTTTAAAATTTGCCATTTTGACTTATTATCTTTTTTCTCTTAGTATCGCAGGGTTTATTTGACAACACTTTTAGGACATTTGTCGTAAAACATCTATGATAATACAAATACACCACCTTTTTTTACAATTTCTCTTTTCCCATTTTCTCTATTACCTATTACCTTTTACCTATTAATGCGAATTAAGGGTTAAAATATTCATTAATATTTCAATATTCGATTTAGCATTGCCATTTATTGGCTAATTCTTTTTCCATGGTATTTCTTTTTTTTAGAAAAAAAGAAACAAAAAAACTTATTTTCTGCCAGTTAATCCAAGACGAATCCGCAAGCGGCTCGATTTTCACTACGCTTTCGGCTATTTTCTTTGACCCTGACGCACATCGCCCATGCGCATTGTCAAAGCTCCGCCTACCGCTTCGCTCAAATCTTTCGTCGGATTAACCGTTAGTAACTAGATATAATTAGCTTTAAGAACAAAGGTTTTTGTGATTACTAACAGTGGATGTACGCGATTGATGACCTTGTCAAAGTATGGTTAATGAGCTTACCGAAGTATCGAAGCCATGTTTATAATGATTGTTACAAAGAGCAGCACGAAAAAAATTAATTAGAGGTTTTAACCCTTAATTCGCATTATTACCTTTTACCTATTACCTATTACCTTCCTAATATCTTCAATACATTGATCAGCCTCCAAAGGAAGGGTGCCATTGTAAATTCCACGAATTCTGCCCTCCTGATCCACCAACACCATATGTTCTGTATGAAGAAACTCGGATGTAGCTTTGTTAAATCCAATCGACTCCTCAGCAAAAAAAGATTTTCGGGCTAATTGGTAAATTTCTTCTTTTTTACCCGTTAATAATTGCCAATTTAAAGGAGAAATTTGATGCTTTTGTCCAAATTGATGAAGTGTTTTTACATCATCTAACCAAGGAGTTACGGTAAAAGAAATAAGAGCCACCTTGGGATTTTGGTGAAACGCCCGATCAATTCTTTTCATTTGGGTAGTCATCTCTGGGCAAATTTTACCACATTTGGTAAAGATGAAATTAGCTACATAAATTTTCCCCATTACGTCTTTTCTCGAAAATGGTATCCCCAATTGATTCGTCATTTCAAATGGTGCAATTTGGTGAGTAATTAAATTTTCTGCCTCCGATTCTGTTAGAAACTGAGGAGTAAAATCCGGAGTATTGTAATAAGGAATTTCTGATTTTTTTTCTTCAGCACAAGAAAACAATATGAGCACCAAAAAAACGAAGATGGTTTTAATCATGGCTTTTCAATCAATGATGAATCCAATTTATTTTTACAATTTTTGGTGCCTAAGAGTCCGAAACGCCTCCCTTTGATGATGATATAATTGGCCCTAATAGTCCCATTCTCATACCACATTTTTTGGACACCTTCTTCTTGTCCATTAACAAAATGGGCTAAATGAAAAAGATGTCCATGCGTATCCCATTCTCTCAATGCCCCTTCATAAGCATCATTTTTGGCCATAAAATCAAACCTCTTCTTTCCATTTTCCCAAAAAGCCGTTTGCCTTCCATTTTTCATTCCATTCCTGAAATGACGAATTTCCATGATTCGGCCATTGGGAAAATACTTTTTCTCCACCGTTTCTGCTGGCTTTTGATCTTCAACACAAGCCGAAAATATGCCTAAGAAAAAGAAAAGGATATATTTCATTATTGAGAAATGGTACCTGGAGTTCCGTAAAAACCACTCCCATTCAAATAGGGTGCCTCTTGCGTAAAATGATAATGATATATCCCAGCTGGATAATCCAACGTTGCATGCGTATGACCATGGTACACATCCAATTTATCATTGGTCACCGCACTTCCATTTTCTTCCGTTGGTCCATAAACTGGAAATCCATCCAAAAGGAATCCCATTAAACCCGATTTGGAAGATTTAACTGTAGTTAAATAAACAGGTTCCACATGATAATGATAAACGCCAGATTGTTGAGGATGACCATAATACTGATCAAAACTGGCCATTTCTCCTTTCAATTCTTGATTGTTCGGGCCTGCATATTGATTAAAAAATGGTACTCCATTCAAAGCAATGCCAATGGGCCCTAAAGGTGTGGCGGCGTGATTACTTGCTACTTTAGGACTAAGTGGGATTTTAAAAGTCCCTGATTGTTCAACAATAGAATTAGGGTTTTTAGCAAAGGTAATTCCTCCAAAAGTAGTACCTGAAAAACTTTGATATAAACTGTTGGTAGAGGCATAATAAGGACTTTTATGGTCAGGCAAAGCGCGTGATTTAATCGTTAAATATGTGCCATCGCTGGTCATACTTACCGCTCCATAGATTTTTTTATATACTTCTGGAATGGCGGTATCGTTGGTCGGAGTGACTGTTGTTTCTTCTTTGGAACAAGAAAATAGAAAAAAAGTAACAAGTATAGCACTGAATGTTTTCATTAATGGAGACTTCCGAATAAGAAGTAGCATAAAAGGTAGGGTTAAAAATAAATAATAAAAATTAAACTCCGATGTTGAATCGATTAGAATTTGGCCATTCGATTCTTCCACCTTTGCCGCAAAATGATTAGCAGCAGTTAAGATAAATTGATTAGATTCCAATGGCTCATCCATCACCTTTAAAACGGTGTAATGGTTGTATAATTTGCTAAAAAAATGATTTTCGATGGATAGTTCATCTAGGTTTTTTGGCATATTCAACAAAGTGAACTTCACATCCGTTTGATGTCCTAAATGACATTGCCCATCGGTTAATTTAACCATATTTAATAGCCCATATTTGATTTGAATGGACATTTTCAACGATTCAATTAATTCTCTTTGAAATTCAATTTCTGTCGTAGCTTTAGAATTTCCCAAGGCATACTGAAAGGCGCTCAACGAAGCACTTATGTGTAGCGTCCAAAGGTCCCCCTTATCTTTCACAATGGCTAAAGTGGATATTTGTGGCGAATGCCCTTTCATCAATAAGGGCAATAGTAGTAAAATTAAAAAGATTTTTTTCATTAGTTACTGCTTACTTCTACGGTACCTTGCGCCCCTTGAAAACAACCAATAAAGCTATTACTCCCAGCTTTTGCGACATGATAATGGTATCCTCGAGTGGTATCATAATGTCCTCTGCACGCATCTAAATCGCTAGGCTCTTTCCCTGTTTTATCCGATAATTCATACATACCGAAACCATCCAAGGCATATCCGATCATAGCCGCATGTCCATCCGCTTGTTCTACTTTTTTACTTTTCCCTGTTGCAGCATGGTAATGATAACCAGTTGCACCATTGACGTGTCCACCTGCATCATCCATTGGAGCTAAGGTATAAGCACCTAAAATGGCTTGTGTAGGTGCAGGCGGATCAAAATTCACCCCATTAAAGGCAATCCCAACAACCGTTGCTCCACCACCTCCTGGTCCACCAGCGCCCGGCATTCCGCCTATGGATGTGCTTGAATTCATTTTTATGGGTTTAACGGGAATATAGTAGGTCATTTTGATGTTAGAAAAATAAGATGGCTGACACTCCACACAATAATTATTGTATTGGGGATCAACATCTGGTCGCGCTGCCGCTTGACATGCCTCTTTAGTATTAGTGACACGAATGGAGCCATCGCTGTTATAAAGTTTCCATTTGGCATCATTGTAAAAGGTGGCCAAATTTTTGACAAAAGCTCCATCTACATCATATAAATTTCCTTTTTCAAACCAAACGCCACCTTTGCTCGCATCATCGGTAATATTAGTCGGACACCAAGGTCCCATCGCATGGTCAGTCGGTTTTTTAGTAGTGGTTATTTTATAGCAAGTAGCCGTTGTCCCATTGGAAAGTGTTTTTTCCACTTTGGTGATTGTGCCCACAAGGCCTTCGGGAATAAATAAACTTGGATCAACTTCTTTGATAACGTCTGTCGAGTTAGAAGGACTAATGTCTTCGGATTTCGAACAAGAAGTAAAAAGTAAAGCGGCAATTAGTGATTTACACAATAGTTTTTTCATGAAAATTGTTGTTAATTTCTTACTTAGATGTTTGAGATGAAAAATTCCTTCGCAAAAAAAAATATTTTTTCAACCGAAGGAATTTAATCCGACATTCATCTAATGTTTTGTTAACAAAATGAATAAAGATTTAAAGGAATTATTGGAGGGTGACGAAAGGGCGTTTCGGAATTTGGTAAAAAATTACCAAAGTCGAATTTTCCACCATGTCATGCAAATTTTACGCAACCGCGAGGAGGCGGAGGATGTGTGCCAAGAAACCTTTGTAAAAGTGTATCAATCCATTCACTCATTTAAGGGCGATTCAAGTTTAAGTACCTGGATTTTCCAAATTGCCATTCATTTATCCTTGGATAAAATTAGGAGGCAAAAACGTCGGGATCAACTTCGGGAATTATTGCCTTGGTGGATGCCTAGTGAGGAAAAAAGTATTGATTCATCCGAGTTAAATCCTGGAATTCTAATGGAAAACAAGGAAAAAACCATCGCACTTTATGGGGCGATTGACCAATTAAGTCCAAATCAACGAGTGGCCTTTACATTGATCAAAATCGATGAAATTTCCTACGCGGAGGCCAGTGAATTGATGAATTTAAGCATAAAAGCCATTGAATCATTGGTCAGTAGGGCCAAAGAAAATATAAAAAAGCACTTGAAATGAAACAAGAAAAAGACTTTGAAGATCATTTACATGCCGTTCAACAACTGCCGAAATGGGAGTTGGAAAATGATCTTTATGATGCCGTCATACATCGAATAGAAATCCGAAAGGAAAGTCAAAATGTCCGTTGGATGGCAGCTGCGAGTGTGTTGATTTTGCTTTTTTCTGGAATGATGATTTTTACGGGTATCAAAAAAAAGCAAGAATTTACCGAATTACAATGGAAGCAATTGTCGAATAACTATGCCGTTAACAATTTAAATTACTAGAGGATGTTCAAAGATCGAAAAAAATCATGGGTCATTTTTTTTATTGCAATCGTCTTATTGAATTTGGGAACATTGGGATTCTTTTGGATGAATCATTTGCACGAATCTCGGATGTTCGAAGGCCCTCAATTAAAAGAAAGAATTGCGGAAGAATTGCAATTGGATGAAGCACAAAAAACAGCTTTTGAACGTCTCGTAAAAGATCACCAAAACCGCTCATCTCTTATCAGAGAAGAAATCGGAAAGTCGAAAAAAGATTATTACCAATTAGCTCAAAATAAGATTGATGCTTCCAATAAATTAGAAATATTGAAAAATTCTTATGGAAAATTAGACGAATTGAACCTTCAACATTTTCAAGAAATTCGCAAAATTTGTCGGGCAGATCAATTGGGAAAATGGGACCTTTTGGTTGAAAAAATTGTCTCTAGCGGCAATTTTGGATTTCAAGGTCCAAGAAGACCTAAAATTAATCCTTAAATTTCCTTTAAAGAGAGAATCATTCATTTAAATTTGTGAAAACAAATGTTATGTTATCACTTTTGAGAAATTCTAATAAATTACAAAATTCAGTCATCTTAGGCCTATTATGCCTACTTCTATTTGTTACTAGAATTATTTCGTTTAGGGAATTATCCTTGGACCCTGATGAATTGGAGTGGTTATATGATATTAGAAAATGCTTAATCGACCCAAGGCCATTTTTAGGATTTGACGCACATACTTCAGGCCCATTTGCCATTTACCTACTATCTTTTTTTAAATTACTTACAGGCTTTACGAATGTATACCAATTGCGATTAGTAAGTTTTTTCTTTTTTATCATCCCTAGTCTTCTATTTCTCAACAAAAGTTTAAATTCGAGTTCAAGGTTTATTGGATCCTTGGCGTTCGTCGTTTTTTTATCCTGCAAAAATTTCCCAAATTTTGGAGAATTTTACGATGGAATCTTTTGCTACAATACTGAATATCAAATTCTTGTATTTAGTGCCATTCTTATTTGGATATCCAGAACTAAAAATACTATTGGATTTTTCTTCGTTTATGCCTTTATCTTATTTCTACTTCCTTTTATAAAATTCCAATCCATACCGTTGACTTTGTTTTTCGGAGGATTTTTGCTTCTTAAATTATGGGTAGATGAAAAATGGAAACTGAGTTTTTTGATACTTGGATTCTATTTGTTGTTAAACCTAATTTGGATTGGCTATTTATATTTCAGCAATTTATTGCCCGATTTTCAGTACGCTTATATTTCCCATAATTTAAACTACATGGGTAATTTGAAAATCGAACAAAAAGCCATTAACCCACTGAATTATATTCACCGAATCAACGAATATTATTCTTTTATTTATATCTTTTTAATCTTAGGGGCGTACTACTTTTTAAAATTACCCGTATCTATCAAAAAGGATGATTTCAAATCCTTAATCAAACATCCACTTACCGAAAGTATTTTACTTTTTTTGGTATCAAGTATCACAATTATCATCTCAAAAAGCGATTACGGACATTATTACATTTATTTATTTTTGCCGCTTAGTTTATTTATCGCCGATCTTTTCGACTTGCTTAAAACAAAAAACACCACCATTATAGCCTTATTTATCATCATTTTAGTTGTCAATTTTAATTTCGATTTTCTTGGAAAGTCCATCGGTTTTGTTTGGAGTAAAGCTACCCAACAATCCATAGCTCCATATAATTTTGGAAAACCATTTAAAAATTTGGCCAATGAAAAACTGGTAGATTGGCTAAAAACACATAAAGACATTTCCAACAACTCCATAGTCATTCTGGGTTGGACGCAAGCTCAAGCTTTATATTACGTTCTTCGAAACGACTTCTCAAGCAATATTCGAACCTCGCATTCATTTTGTATCCGTGATTCATTTGAAAAGAAAAATTGGACGGATTTTCAAAAACAAGAGTCGATTTTTCTAGCAGATATCCAAAAGGAAAATACATTGTATATCGTCGATACTTGGAATCTAATTGAACAATTTAAAGGCCAAAAAATTTCCAATTACATTTCAACTCATTATGATTATCAAATCAGCTTTGATGAGAATAAAGTATATCGAAGGAAAAATAAATAATGATTACAACTTTCTAAACTTGATATTATACAAGTAATGTAAGCTGATATTCCAAACAAAATCATCCCCAGGAATATCCGATGATAATTTTTCGTTCAAAACGGATGAAATGAAAAAAGGCAGTTTTTTATGACTTAAGGTCAATGTCTCCGTCGTATAAAATCCTTGTCGATCATCCATTTTCAAGAAATATATTTGAGGATTTAATCGCAACGTAACATTCTTAACAATCGGAATATTGGAGATTGCACTGTTCAAGGTAATAAAATGGGTATTGTTGGTCGAACCTTCACTTAATCCATGTGAATACAAATAATACATGCCAACTGTGACATTTTTGGAAAGAACATAATTCGGAGCTAATTCATTGGCCCAATACTGCTGGTGTCCTAAAATGGAGGAAGGAACTCCTTTGGCATCAAACACTTGGAAATTTCTAAAAGCAACGGAGGGGTGAGTCCCAAAAGATAATTTGAATTTTTTGTTGTTCACCAACTTAAACCTCCACCAAAAAATAAAGGACCAGGGTTTGCCTTCCAAGGAAAATCTAAATTGTGGTTCAAAAGCTATTTTTTCACTTCCGACAGATAAATCAAAAATGGCCGCTGGTTTGCCCAATGTAAAGGTAGGAAGCAAAGAAATTCCATTATTGGTCACATTGGCTCCCGCTGTCAAATGATAAATTTTTGCTGTACTATCAGCATATTCTGCTGCCTGCACCTTCCAAGAAAGATTCGTTAAAACGTAAATCAATAAGATTTTTAAAAGTTTCGACACACCTATTTTGGAATATGATGGCATGATTGGATTTTTTTAAGAGAATTTATATGCGACACAAATTTAATAGCTTATTTGGCATTATTCTAATATTTATCATTTTGATACAATAAAGGTTTCAGCCATACCACCTTCCAATATTCTATCTATCGAAAATTTTCCAACACTTCCAATGCCTTTCTATTTGGTAGTTCCTTACTTTCTAAGGTTTCATCTAATAACAGAACTTCTTGTTTGTCTAGATCGAATACGGGCCATTTAGGAAGCGAATTTCCATTGGGATTTCCGGTTTTGACAAAATTTGCCCAATAATTCGACATACTTTCACTTAATTTATGATCAATCAATTCCCATGGCCTGTTTAAGGTGTGTAAATTGGCATAGGCATAGACTATTTCACCTGAGTGAAAGGCTCCAAATGCGGTTTTGGAATCGTAAGCAGGAAGCGACCGATTGAATTGATATAAATACACATTGGATTTACCCGTTGATTTTTGCGCCTTTGCCCAAGAATGAACCTGAATGCCGAAGCTTTCATCTCGACTCAAATTAAATTGTGAACTTTCCTGAAAAGAAGGATAATATTTCAAAACTTCACTCGCTCTTTCCAAATATCTCTTTTCTACATTTTTCTGAAATTCATTTTCAGGCAATGCCTTACCTGATACTTTATCGTCAGCATTCCATCCCATGAGCAAGGGTACGTCATTTTGTTTTGACTTTTGATAAATATCTTGAATGGAATGAGGAAGTACATATCCATCTTCATATGGGGAACTCAAACCACCAGATATCGCTTGAATTTTCTCTGCCGGTAATTTTCGTAAGTCCTCTGCATGTTCCACACCCAAAGATTTTGCAAAAGCAATTCCCATGTCCTCGGCTTGCCACTTTGTCAATTTCGGACGCAAAGGACTGGCCAAAATACTTCCACCACTTTCTGCGATAGCAGCTCTAAACAGTCCTTTTGCCAGCGGAGATGCACATAAAAAATTCACCGCAAATGCCCCTGCCGATTGGCCAGCAATGGTCACTTGATTAGGATCACCACCAAATGACTCAATATTTTCTCTCACCCATTTTAATCCAGCAATCAAATCCAATAAGGCATAATTCCCTGATGCTTCCACTCCAGATTCCGCTCTTAATTCAGGATGCGCCAAAAATCCAAAAACACCAACTCGGTAATTAATACTGACAAATAATATATCTTTCTGGGCCATGGATTCTCCATCATAAATAGGACAAGCCGTTCCACCACTTCGAAATCCACCTCCGTAGATATAGACCAAAACTGCTTTTTTCTTTGATTTATTGGTTGGAGCCCACACATTTAGATATAGGCAATCCTCACTTATCGGCGATTCTGGTATTAGGAACTCGGTTGACCAATACATAAAAGGCTGCGGTTTTGCTTGCATGGGACTGGGTCCAAATTCTTTGGCTGGGCGAATTCCTGCCCAGGGATTCATCACCTTAGGGGCTTTCCATCGCAAGTCCCCAATGGGCGCTTGAGCAAAAGGAATACCTAAAAACTTTTCAATTTTCGTTTTTGATTGATAAGTACCTTCTATTTTCCCCAAACGGGTTTGGACAATTACACTTTGGCCAGATAATTGTAGAAAGAATACACTAAAGAAAAGGATAAGGGAAATTTTCATCAATTGATAGGTTTACAATAATCAGCAAATTAGTCATTTTATTTGAAATGCATTTTTTTGTCTATTTTTTGTTTAATTTGGTCGTAAATAACTATGGTTCTGTTAATTATCCCCTAGTTTCAATCTTTCACTATTTAAATGAATACCCTATGAAAAAATTAACCCTAGCTTTAGGCCTTTGCCTAACATCCTTATTCGCTTCAGCTCAAACATTTTCCATTGACAAAGCGCATTCAAAATTAGGTTTTAGTGTTGTTCACCTTTCAATTTCTGATGTTGAAGGTTCTTTCAAAATTACTGATGCAACGCTTACCGCTTCTAAAGACGATTTTTCAGATGCAAAATTTGAATTATCTGCCGATGTAAATACCGTAAATACGGACAATGAAAGACGCGATACGCACTTAAAGAGTCCAGATTTCTTTGACGCAGCCAAATTTCCTGCTATCACGTTTAAAAGTAAATCGATTACCAAAACTGGCGATCGCAAATTTACGCTTGCTGGCGATTTAACTATGCATGGAGTAACCAAAGCGGTTAATTTAAATTTGACTTTAAATGGTGTAACCAAAAATCGTGCAGAGAAAAAAGTAGCAGGATTTAAAGTAACGGGCACATTGAATCGTACAGCTTGGGGTGTTGGATCTATGCCAGCAGCAATGGTTGGAGAAGAAATTGAAATCCGTGCAGGTGGAGAATTTATCCAAAACTAATTCCAAATAGCTTACTTGATTAACATAGGAGATGGATAATTCGTTATCTATCTCCTATTTATTTTGCAATAAAAAATAAGTTTGAATATCTTTGGTAAAATTTTTACCATGACCACTAATACAACAGAACCACAAGCGTTATCGACGCGTACACTTTTCAGCATTTTAGCTTTGTCAGAAATAACTCCTTTGTCCAAAGGCTTAAAAGTATTTTTGTCTCAAAAAATTCAGCAAGTCAACTACAAACGAGGAGAGATTTTTTGCCGCGAAGGTGAAATTTGCAATCGATTTTTCCTATTGAAAAAAGGAGCAGCAAGAGGATTTTTGAATTTCCAAAAATCAGAAATTACGAATTGGCTTTGCTTGGAAAAAGAGTTTGTCATTTGTTTTGATAGTTTTTTCAAAAACGAACCCTCTAAAGAAAATTTTCAAGCCTTGGAAGACTGTTATTTCGATTATCTAGAATTAGACGATTTAAGGTATGGAATGACCCATTTTCCTGAAATGGAAATCCTTTATCGGTCTATTTTGGAGAAGTATTATATGGCATCTCATGACCGAGAATTCGTTTTCAGAATCACCAATGCAACCGAAAGATTTAAGTATTTTAAAGAACATTTTAACAATGCCTTGTTGGAAAAAATTCCGGCCAAATATTTAGCCTCTTACTTAGGCATGCGGGCAGAAACCTATTGTCGTATCACAAAAGAATAACTATTTTAAGGAAGCAATCCAACTTCGAACCAATTCTACTCCTTCCTCGTGTGTCAGATTACGTCCTAATTCAGGCATCATGACCCCAGGATCTCGAGAGGACATTCGATAATGCATGATACTTTCCTCTGGCTTGCCAGCAACTATGTCATACGTTAAATTTCCAGAACCGCGCCCAGCCGCTACTGGTGGCTTGTTAAAACCATAGGAACTTGGATTGGTATTGTCCCAATTCAAAAATAATCCAGAGGACCGCGCAGGGCCTACAGAATTGTGACAATGAGCGCAATTAATATCTAGATACGCTTTTACTCGGTCGTTCAAAGAAGCGCTTAGGTTGGAATAAGTGACCAGATAGGGAATAACTTTTTTGTCGGAAGGAAGATTACTCAGCCATCCTTTTTCCGACCAATGTTCCAATTGATTTTTAGAACCCTCCGTATAAGCAAATTCTCCATTTAATTGTCGTACAGATGGCCCAATTGGGGTCATTTTGCCACTTCTTTCATGGCATCCTTTGCACTGATTCATGTTAGGCACCGCATACTCAAAACTTTGTTTTTGACCTTTTTGATTGACCCATGAAATCATTTCCTCGCCTCCAGCCACCTCTAAGACTGCCTCCGTTTGTTCTTTGTTCCAAATATAAGGCAAGGCTACCCAACCTTTCGGCTCATGCAATAACACCCTGGTTTCCATGATTTTTCTGCCCAATTTGTCATTTCGCTCATCGTTTTTGTAATAGAACGTTTTGATGATAGCCGTACCCACAGGAAATTGCAAAACAGAATCTGGATTGTAATTGACCTTCGTACCATTGGGCAATCGGACGAAACGTAATTTATAGGCGTAATCGGAAAACAAAGCGGAATTCAACTGGTAAGGAACAACTCCTTCTGCGGGTATTTGCTGTTTTATATCTCCTTGAAAAAAACCATATTCAGACAAATTTTCTTTGTAATTGAATTCTAATTTTTGAAAAGATGTCAAAAGCGACAAACTTATGCCTATCAACAAGAAGGATAAAAAAATGTTTTTCATTAAAATTTAACCGATTTGACTCTTCCTAATTCGCAATTAAATAAATCCGCGCCAACAACGATATTTTTAAAATCATGCTCTGCATCTAAAAAAGCAGATTTCTGATGGGTATTGTTTCGGACACAAATGCGATCTTCCGGATAATATTGACCATCTGGACCTATTTTTGCCGGATTTAAAATTCCATCATAGACCACAAATGGCAAATTCCGTCCAAATCTTAATTTAAATCGATATAATTTCCCAAAGCGACTATCTGCCGGTGCACGACCTGCTTGGCGTTCGAATTGATTGTCGTGAATAAATACCCCTGTAGGATATGGGTCATATTCTTTGTCTTTAATTTTTATTTCGGTCATAAAATAACTGATAATCGAAACTCCGATGGTCATATTATTCAAAATTTGATTATCAAAAATTTCAACATCACTAGTGGCTAAAACCATCATTCCCGTTCCTTTGGGAACATTCCCAACAATATTGCCTTTTGGAGCAAAATTCTTGAGATTATTTTCTTGGACCAAATTGTGATAAACTCGCACATGCCCACCTTTTTTCTGTATTAAATCCGGTAAATCAAAAACCAATATTCCACCCGTATTGCCTATGGCCTTATTGTTATAAACCTCTGCATTCAATGAATTTTCAATTTCAATACCAGCCACATTTTGATAGGCTTCACAATTTCGGACAATGATATTTTTCGATTGGCCAACATATATCCCAGCATCAGATGCTCCAATGGCGATGCAGCTATCAATTAAAATATTTTCACATAAAACGGGATACAAGGCATAACTACCGTTGGTCGATTTGGGGCCACCCGTCCATGCCGTTTTTAATCGGCGGAACGTCATCCCTTTTACATGCATGGTTTTGATTAAATCTCCTTTAGAATCCTCTGCCGTTAAATCTTCAATGATGATATTTTCACAATTAGAAATTTTAATTCCTTCAGCACCTTGAATTTGTCCTTTGAAACTTAAAACGGTTTTATCGATACCTTTTCCTCGAATGATGATATTTTTTTTCCCTTCCAAGGAAAGACTTTTCGTCAATTGGAAATTCCCCTCTTCAATTTGAATGGTGGAGCCATCTTCGGCCAAAATCAATTGCTTTTGCAATTTTTTCTCAAAGTCTACCTGGCCAAATGTCGCAGAAGAAAGGAAACAAAAAAGAAAGATATATTTTTTCATTGTTAATCGGTTTGAATAAGAATGGAAATTTAAACAATTATTGAAAGATAAAAAATTCAGAATTTTTATACTTACATAAAATATTTTTTAGGCTTATCTAAAATTTATATCTTGCAACATGAAAATGTGGATTCTAATCATATTGTCGATTTGTTGCCTGCAACATGTTCAATGTCAAGAAATTGGGAGAATTGAAACCGATCGACCCGATCAAACCGAATGTCCTTTTATTGTAAAAAAGGGCTATATACAAGCAGAAATTGGTTTCAACCAAGCCGTAAGTCAAAATGATCGCAGTTATTTATTACCCACCTCCTTGATCAAATATGGGCTTCATAAAAACTGGGAATTGCGATACACCTCAACTATTTCCACCAGTGTTCCTTTCCACCCTGTTTTTCAAACAGAATCGATGGGATTTAAAGTCCACTTGTTCAGTGGAGAAAAGTCGATTTTACCACGTACAGCCTTAATCGTTCAATACCATTGGGACAATGATAATAGAGATTTAAGTGAAAAAAATAAAGTACCCCATTCGATTGGGGAAACGATTTTTACTTTCCAAAACAATTGGACAGAAAAATTGGGCATTGGTTATAATTTTGGTGCGGAATACCATTCCAATGGAAAAGTGGAAGGAATCTATCGCATAGCGCCCAACATGAATATAGGAAAAAGAGGATATGCTTATGTGGAACTATTTGGCAGATTTCCTGCTTCATCCGATACGGAACAATGGGGCGATTTTGGACTTGCATATTATCTTTCAGAAGATGTTAAAATTGATTTTTCGGCAGGAAAAAGTATTCGGAGTAATTCAGAATGGTATGCGGCTCTAGGCTGCTCATTTCGCATGAAGGTAAAACCTTAGAAGAACTACGAATGTATCAATTGCCATAAAAAATATCTAAATTGATCCTCATAATCCCAAAACAACCTATGAAGAACCTCTTACTTTGGATTTTGCTATTATTCATCAGTCCCATGCTGTACGGGAAAGATCTACCTGCTTATCAACTTTTTGATGCAAAAGGAAAGAAAATTAGCTTTGAAAAAATGCTCAAAAAATTGGTTCAACAAGATGTCGTTTTGGTTGGAGAGCTTCACAACAATGCGATTAGTCACTGGATGGAATTAGAAATTACAAAAGCCTGTCAGCTTCAAAGATCCTTGGTATTGGGAGCAGAAATGTTTGAACACGACAATCAAAATGCCCTAAACAATTATTTGCAAGGAAAAATAAGTGCCAAAGGATTGGATTCTTCCGCTCGATTATGGAAAAATTACCCAACGGATTACGCCCCTTTGGTCAATTTTGCCAAAGAGCAAAAGATCGCATTTATTGCTACCAATATTCCTAGAAAATTTGCCAGCTTAGTGTCCAAGCAAGGTTTCGAAGCCTTGGAAAAACTTTCGGTAGAAGAAAAAACATGGATAGCACCATTGCCAATCCCTTATGATGCTGAATTACCCGGATATAAAAAAATGTTGACCATGATGGGTGAGCATACTTCTCCAAATATGCCCAAAGCTCAAGCGAGCAAAGATGCTACCATGGCCCATTTCATCGATACCCATTTGGGCGAAAATCAGCTTTTTATCCATTATAATGGATCCTACCATTCCGAAAATTTTGAAGGCATTTCTTGGTATCTGAAAAAATCAAAGCCCACAATAAAAATTGCGACCATCGCCACTGTGAGCCAAAAAGAATTGAAAAATCTAGAGAAAGAAAATCGCTATAAAGCCGATTTTATTTTGTGTGTGGATGAAGATATGACGAACACCTATTGAAGAGAGAAAAGAGAAAAGAGAAGAGCGAAGACGGGAAAAGAGAAAACGGGAAAAGAGAAAACGGGAAAAGAGAAAAGAGAAGAGAGAAGACAGGCAAAGAAACTCCTTTTACCTATTACCTATTACCTATTACCTTTTACCTATTACCTTTTACCTATTACCTTTTACCTATTACCTCTTCCATCATCCTACTACCTTAAAAATCAAATCTTTTAAATAGCGCTCAACAAATTTTTGCTTGTTTTCTTCCCCTACATCCGTCAATCTAGGTAAATAATTACTGAAAAAAAGTTGAGAATGCGATGTTTCCACCAAAGTGGAACTTAAAGAATGCGGGAAAGCATAATCCGGATGATGGGCCTTAATTATATCAGAAATACGTGCACATAAATCTTTGTAGGGTTTATATACCTCATTTTGATTGATCTCCTTGACCTCCTTGACAAGGTAAACCTTACTGCTTTCCGTAATGACAATTTGATGTAAATACTTTTTATTATAATCAGCCTGGCCAGCGCTATCGGGTAATTCTTGCGTTAGTAACTCGACCAAGCGATTTAATTTTTCCTGTGAATTAGCAATGGGTTGCAGCTGGAATACCACCAAATATTCCATATACGACCAATACCAATTCAATATATACAATAATAAACGATGTTTGTTTTCAAAATAACGGTAAATAGTAGCCTCGGTGGTGTTTAGTTCCAACGCTAATTTTTTAAAAGTAAAATGCTCAAAGCCCAATTGATGGATCAAATCAATAGCCCCTTTCACAATTAATTTCCCTAATTCCGTCCCTTCAGGGTCTCTTAAATAAATGCTTTCGTTAACTTTGAAACTTAAAGAATAATCCATGATTGATAGATTTAGATGACAAATCTACATGATAGATTTACTAACACAAAAAATATTTTTAATTTTATTTATAATAGTAATACTATTATTTAAAAAAGTATTTTTATTTTTGCCAACAAATTAATTCCGATGGAAAAGAAAAGCAGCTTTAAACGTATTTCTGAATTAGTCATTAGCAATAAAAAGGAGGTAATATCCATTTATTTATTTTCGATGCTAAGTGGTGTGGTGAATTTAAGTTTGCCGTTAGGCGTGCAAACCATCATCGGTTTGGTGATGGGTGCCACCATGGTAACTTCCATTTATGTGTTAATTGCCTTGGTTGTAATTGGTGTATTTTTGGTTGGTGTTCTACAAGTGAATCAGATGAAAATAATTGAGCGTGTACAGCAAAAATTATTCACGGAATATGCCTTTGAGTTTGCTAATCGACTACCCAAATTCGATTTAAAGAAAACGGATCATTATTACATTCCAGAGAAAATCAATCGTTTTTTTGACACGATGAATATCCAAAAAGGATTTGCCAAGCTTTTATTGGACATTCCCATCGCAAGCGTACAAATCATACTTGGAATTATATTATTATGCTTATATCATCCTCTATTTATCGTTTTAGGCATTGTTCTGCTTCTCATTTTAGGCCTCATCTTAAAATATACAAGCAATAAAGGAATTGAAACAAGCATCGAAGAGTCCAATTATAAATACAAAGTAGTAGGATTTTTTGGCGAAATGGCACGTACGTTAAAGTCGTTCAAATCTATTCAAAACTCCAAATTAAATCTAAATAAAACAGACAAAAATGTGGAAGGCTACTTGATTGCCCGTACCAAACATTTTCAAATTTTACTTTTTCAATATCGATCTTTGATATTTTTCAAAGTCAGCTTAACTATTTTAATGCTAACCCTAGGGACCTATTTGTTATTAAATCAACAACTTAATATTGGGGAATTTATAGCCGCAGAGATTGTTATTTTAATGGTCATTTCAGCTGTAGAAAAACTCATTGTGAGTTTGGATAGTCTATATGATGTAGTTACGGGTTTGGAAAAATTAGCCAGCGTTACGGAACTACCTTTGGAGGCGACAGGAAATTTGGATGCCGCACCGAATCAAGCGGTGGAAATCAAAATGGACAAATTTAGTTTTCAATTTGATCCTGCCAAAAAATTATTGGATTCCATTTCGGTACACATTTTACCAGGACAAAAAGTGAGTGTGAGTGGTGAAGAAGGTTCAGGTAAATCCTTGTTTTTACGTATTCTGACAGGAAACTACCAAGATTTCGAGGGCTCTTTTTTAGTCAATCAAATTCCCATTCATAATTTCAATTTAACTAACTTCCGTGGCATGACGGGTGTTTTGTTCCAAGGACAAGAGATTTTTGAAGGAACTGTTTGGGAAAACATTAGCCTAGGTAATCAAGAAATCCAAGCGAATGAAATTCTGCAATTAGCCAATCGATTGGGCATAGAAGACTTCATTGCTCATTTTAAAAACGGATTTGACCAAGTGATTGAACCCATTGGTAAAAAAACGCCCCATTCAACTATCCGGAAAATATTGCTACTAAGAGCTTTATCAGGCAAAAAGAATCTCCTACTTTTGGAAGAACCATGGAATGGCTTGGACGCGCAAAGTACTGAAAAAATTAAACAGTATTTATTAAATGAAACACCTTGTACATGTGTGGTAATTTCCAACGACCAAGTTTTCAATCAAAAAACAGACCTTCAATTGCGATTCAACCATGGAAAATCAATTTAAATCATTTAGATATATTTATCCGCTCGGAAAAGGAACTGCCATCAAACCTTGGCTGATCGGTTTTGGCCTATTTTTATTGGGCATTATTTTCCTGCCTTGGACTCAAAATATTAGGTCCAAAGGTCAAATCACTAGTCTTTTCCAAGAGCAAAGACCTCAAAAAATTTATAGCCCGATTGCCGGAAAAATTGCAAATTGGAGAGTAAAAGAGGGCGATTTTGTTAAAAAGGGCGACACTTTAGTGAAAATTTCTGAGATAAAAGCGGAATACTTGGATCCTAAATTGATTAATCGGACTCAAGAACAATTGGATGCCAAGAAAAATTCGATGGCTTATTATGAACAAAAAGTAGAGGCGACTCTTTCCCAAATCGAGAATTTAAAAACTTCCAAAAAGCTAAAAAGAGAACAATTAACGAATAAGGTGAGTCAAATTAGTCAAAAACTAATAGGCGAGAAAGCAGAGTTAGAAGCGAATATCAACGAGTTTAACTTGGCAAAAGATCAATTTGAACGAAATCAAAAAATGTACAAGGAAGGTTTGATCTCGCAAACTCAGTTTCAACAACGAAATGTGGCATTCCAAAATGCTTTGGCCAAAAAAACAATTACTGAAAATAAAGTCAGTCAAACGATACAAGACATTACCAATGCAAAAATTGAATTGAGAGGTGTTGATCAAGAATATGATGAAAAAATCAACAAAGCAGAAAGTGACCGTTTTCAGAATTTAGGTCAAATAGAAATAACGAGAGGCGATGTGGCGAAATTAGAAAATCAAGTGGCCAACTACACCATTCGAAATGGAATGTACGTATTGATTGCTCCTCAAGATGGGCAAATCATTGAAGCCAAAAAATCGGGATTAGAAGAAATCATCAAAGAAGGGGAAGAATTGCTGACCATTGTTCCTAACAAAAATAATTATGCCATCGAAATGTTTGTTCGGCCGGTGGACTTGCCTTTGATGACCATCGGTCAAAATGTGCGTTTTATTTTTGATGGATATCCTGCCATCATTTTTGCGGGAGGATGGCCAGAACAAAGTTTTGGGACATTTTCAGGAAAGGTATTGGCCATTGAAAGCACCATTAATTCCGATGGCTATTTTCGGGTAATTGTTCGAGAGGATAGCTCTGAAAAAAAGTGGCCGGAACAAATTAAAATTGGGACGGGTGTACAAGGAATTACCTTATTGAATGACGTGCCACTTTGGTATGAAATTTGGAGAAATATCAATGGATTCCCAGCAGATTTTTACAAAGGAAATAAAAAATCAGAAACGAAAAATGAAAAATAAATTCCTCGTTTTTTTATTGATTGGACATATTTGCCTTGGACAAGAAAAGATCCTACATCCGGAATCGTTTTTAAAAATTGTTCAAACCTATCACCCCGTGGTGAGAAATATGAATATAAATGTGCGAAAAAGTGAAGCAAGTATTCTTCAATCGCGTGGTGCTTTTGATCCCATTTTGTCGCATTACAGTGCCAAAAAAACATTGGATAACAAGAATTATTATGAATATCATTCTCCAGAATTGAGTATCCCTACATGGTATGGCATAGAATTGAATGCAGGGATAGAAAATTTACAAGGTGCCAGAATTGATCCAAGTCAAACTTCTGGACAAACAAGCTACATAGGAATCAATATTCCTTTGGCAAAAAACCTCTTAATGGACAAAAGAAGAGCTGCTTTGTCGCAAGCGAAAATAATGAACAAAATGGCCTTAGAAGAACAAAGAGCCGCCATCAATGACTTGTTAAACGAGGCCATGGAAACCTATTTTCAATGGGCAAAAAGCCATAGGGTTTTGAGAATCGTCCAACAAAACTTGGAAATAGCACAAAAAAGAGTGGGCTTTGTTAAGAGAAGTGTCGAATTAGGTGATCGACCAACGGTTGATACCTTAGAAGCCGTTTCTCAACAACAATATTTTGAGAATTTATACCAAAACAAGTGGCTGGATTACCAAAACAATACCTTGGCCTTGTCTGCTTTTCTTTGGTCAGAAAACAATTTGCCGATGGAATTGGACCCAAGTGTTTCCCCTCATTCGATATGGGAAAACTTTGCACTTTTTGCCAACTTCGATTTAAATAGAGAATCACTTTTGGAAAAAGCAATGTCCAATCATCCTGAATTGAAAACCTATCAATACAAAATGGAGGTCTTGCAGGTGGATAAAAAATTGAAATTTCAGAGCTTATTGCCCAAAATTGACCTGAGTTATAATCAATTATCAAAAGGTGCGCCGAATTTATATACGTCCAATTTATTGGACAATAATTTCCAATATGGGCTAAAAGTGGAAATTCCCTTGCGTTTTTCACAAGGCCGAGGAGATTATGCACAAGCTAAATTGAAAATAGACGAACAAAACATTCAAATGGCTCAAAAAAGACAAGGCATCGAAATTAAAGTCAATAGCTATTTCAATCAATTTCAAAGTTTAAAAAAACAAATCACTACCCAGGAAAAAGCCTTAAGCAACTACCAATCATTGGTAAAGGCGGAAGAGTCCAAATTTGAATTAGGAGAATCAAGTTTATTTTTAATCAATAGTCGGGAAACAAAAGCCATGGAAGCTGCCGAAAAACTGATTGACCTGAAGGCCTATTTATTTAAATCGGTTTATGCATTGCAGGCTAGCGCAGGTTTGCTGAATTAAAATCGGGGGGAGAAGGAATTTGCAAATAAATTACTATTTTTACTTGTAAATCTTCTATTCCTATTTTTTCGATTTATGTTTCTTCCTACTAAAATAGTACCGGTAGCCCCTCAACTTACGCATGAGAAATCACTAAAAACATTGGTCGAAAATAGAACCATCTATAACCTTGACCATTGCGAACTCAATTTATTTGAAACCTATCAGCAATCCGCTTTAGTTCCTTTGACTTTCAACGACTTAGTGGTGACAAGCATGCTGAGAGGAAAAAAAGTAATGCATCTTTTTGAAGATCCGGCTTTTGATTATTTACCCGGCGAATCCGTGATTATCCCTGCCAATGTAGAAATGAAAATTGATTTCCCGGAGGCTGATTTGCATAATCCAACCCAATGTTTAGCTTTGGCTATTGACAATAAAAAAATCATTGACACCTTGGATTTTTTAAATGAAAAATATCCGAAAGAAGGAATGCGCAATTATTGGAAATTAGATGAACGCAATTATTTTTTTTACAACAATGAAGAATTGGCGATGACCATCAATAAGTTGATACAGGTTTGCCAGAGCACTTCCATCAGTAAAGATGTTTTAGCTGACTTAGCCATACAAGAACTATTGATTCACATCATCCAAACGCAATCTGTGGCTAGTATTGAAAGTGGAAAAGACTATCCTACCAATCCAATAATCCAAAATATCCTCTTAATAATTCGTCAAAATATTGGTCAAAAAATTAACCAAAAAGACCTAGCTAAGCAATCTGGTTTGAGCGTTACATCATTGTATCGAATGATTAAAAGAGAATTGGGAATTAGCCCGATGGAATTAATCATTTTGGAACGAATTAAATTAGCCAAATCCTTATTAAAGAATCAGCATATTTACATCAAAAACGTCTGCTACGAAGCAGGTTTTGAAGATGCGAATTACTTCATAAGAGCGTTCAAGAGTCACGAAGGCATTACGCCAAAACAATATCAACAATTGAATCAATCCAGGTAAGTAAGCGGAGATAAATTGGCTCGTTCTTCGTCAGTAAACAAGCGAGATTGTGTGATAAAACGAAGACCCATAGGAATTTCCAAGGAAAATGAAGAACCTCTTCCAGGCACTACATCGATGCAAAGTTGGGTGTATTGCCAATATTCTTGTTGATCTTTGCTCATCCAAAATTCGCATCCATCAATTTCCCCAAGGCAAACATCGGATGCTCCTAATTTAAAGTCGCCTTTTTCAAAACACATGGGTTGTGAGCCATCACAACAGCCTCCGCTTTGATGAAACATTAATTCGCCGTAACGGGATTTGATTTGTTGCACCACTTCTTTGGCTTGATCAGAAATAATTACTCGTGGGGTTTTCATCTTAAATTAACATTCAAAAAGTTTTTACACTTATTACATCTTTAGAAGAGACCTAACTTATTCGTTTATCTATTTTCAGTTTTACATGAAAAGTGGATTTTTGCGAATTATATATTGGAGCGGAGAAGTATCCATGATTGAATCAATTATACGTCTATTAATTGTCATACTTCTTTTGACAGGTCAAACAATCTAAAATTTCTCTAAATTAGTGAATTTTGTATTTAAATCGCATTGAATTTTGCGAGTAAAAATACCTTTAGAAAATGGTAAATTATTAACCCATTCTCGTCTAAAATAAACCCTACAATTTTTTCATCTGAATGTTGGGTGATAAATTAACATGGAGATTTCTGAATTCCGAAAGGAATACCAATAATAACATGTATTTTTAGCTTGAACGTGTAAATTATATCGATACTACATTCATTTAATCTTTTCTATGCCTCATCATTCTAACAAAACATTAATTATCCTTATTGGTAATGCGAGAGGGGGTGAGGAAACATGGTCAACCATGTACAAAAACCTCTTGGAGCCCTATCAAGCGGATTTAGCTTTGTGTTTTGGGGAAGAAAAAGAAAAAAAATCATCCTTGTATCAAAGAGCAACATACCTTTGGGAAATACCCGAATATGCCAATTGGAGAGAATTTTATGAGTCTAATTTTCCAGCCAATTGGGATGGATTTATGAAAAATCAACGTTTCAAATACGCTGCTTTGATGGGCGGTATCGACGATAACAAAGGATCTGGAGCGATTATTTTTGCCTTCCGGCATTATCTATTGAAGAATCAACTCTCCACGCTTCAGCAATATGATCGAATTATTTTAACTCGGTCGGATTTTTATTACATCGACCAACAACCGATCTTACCTTTGGGTAAATTATATGCCGTTGAGGGAGAAGAATACGGGGGCGTTTCTGATCGTCATTTTATTTTTGACAGTGGAATGTCGGAAGAAGTCTTGGGGATTTTAAATTTTCTCTGTGATAAGCAAAATTTCGACATGCTTAATCAATTGGAAAAAGACAGTATCAACCCTGAAAAGGCATTGTTACTATTTTTTAAACATAACCATATTTTCGAAAAATTAGCATTTCACAAAAGGGTCCAATTTACTGTGGGTGCAGAAGGAGATTCATCTAGATGGCAAAATCCTTCACATTTTATCCCAGGTTTAAATGGGGTTAAATACAAATATGTGACCGAATATGAAGATGCTTTATGGAATTCAATGAAAAAAAATGGACTATTTTCCAAGTCAACTTATTTATACCTACTTCATTTTTCACATAAGTTTTTCTTCACCAAAGCAGGATACTACAAAATGGCAAAAGCCCTTTTTTATCCATTTAAAATGGCTTTCCCTTCTACTTATCAAACCATTTATACGTATTATTTTCCCGTGAAAAATTTCGAAAAATAATCGGGAAGAAGTTAAAAGAAATCAAATCTCAGATCAAATATGAATGTTGAATCCTTTGTTGGCAGAAAAAGGATAATAGTAATCATAGCCTTATAAATAAAAGGACCCACGGAATTCCATGGGTCCTTTTGCATTTCTGGTGATGGATTACATCATTTTTACCGATGAATGAATCCAACAAAAATGAATTAAAAGAATCCTAATTTCTTTTTATCGTAAGAAACCAACATGTTTTTGGTTTGACGGTAATGACCTAACATCATTTTATGTGTTTCTCGGCCAAAACCTGATTTTTTATATCCTCCGAATGGTGCATGTGCGGGATAAGCATGGTAGCAATTTACCCAAACACGACCAGCTTGAATGGCACGTGGTACTTGATACAATTCATGTGCATCTCTTGTCCAAACACCGGCACCTAAACCATATAAGGTATCATTTGCCATTTCAATTGCCTCCTCTGTTGTTTTGAAGGTTGCCACACAAACGACAGGACCAAAAATTTCCTCTTGGAAAATACGCATTTTATTATGGCCTTTGAATAAAGTGGGTTGAATGTAATAGCCATTTGCTAAATCTCCAGAAAGTTTTTGCACATCACCTCCACATAAAACCTCTGCCCCTTCTTCTACACCTAGCTTCAAATAAGTTTGAATTTTTTCGTATTGATCATTGGACGCTTGGGCTCCCATCATGGTAGTTGGATCTAAAGGATCCCCCATTTTAATGGCTTTTGTCCGTTCAATTACTCGACTCATGAATTTATCATAAATACTCTCATGCACCAAAATACGGGAAGGACAAGTACACACTTCGCCTTGGTTGACGGCAAATAAAACAGCGCCCTCGACAGCCTTATCAAAGAAATCATCGTCAGCATCTGCTACCGATGGAAAGAAAATATTGGGCGATTTTCCACCTAATTCCATGGTCACTGGAATTAAATTTTCAGAGGCATATTGCATAATTAAACGACCTGTTGTTGTTTCTCCTGTAAAAGATACTTTAGAGATTCTTGGCGATTGCGCTAGAGGTTTTCCAGCTTCTGGCCCAAAACCTGTCACAACGTTCAATACTCCAGCAGGAACGATGTCCTTAATTAATTCCAACAAACACATAATGGAAGTGGGAGTTTGTTCTGCGGGTTTAACGACTGTACAACAACCAGCGGCTAAAGCAGGTGCTATTTTCCAAGTTGCCATTAACAAAGGAAAATTCCATGGAATAATTTGTCCCACAACACCTATCGGCTCATGTAAACATATACTTACGGTGTTTTCATCGTGTTCCGAAATGGTTCCTTCTTCTGCTCTCAAGCATCCAGCAAAATATCTGAAATGATCGATGACCAAAGGTAAATCCACATTGACTGTTTCGCGAATGGGTTTTCCATTATCAATAGTTTCCACAGCGGCTAAATAAGCTAAGTTTGCCTCAATGGTATCAGCAATTTTTAATAAAACGGAAGAACGAGTATTGACCGAGGATTTTCCCCAAGTTTCAAATGCAGCATGAGCCGCATCTAACGCTAACTCTATATCCTCTTTGCCTGAACGAGCTGCTTTTGCGATTAATTTACCATCTACTGGGCTGTAATTTTCGAAATATTCACCCTTTACAGGTGGAACAAATTGACCTCCAATGAAATTATCATAATGAGGTTTGAAGGTGGGTCTTGAAGTAGACATAGTTTGAATTTTTAGTTTAAATATAGATTTTGGTTGCACAAAACTATGGATAAGCTTAAAACTCGAATAGCACTATTTCGTCAATTTATAGCATTTAATAAGCAGAGGGGGTAATAGGTAATAGGTATTAGGTAATAGGTATTAGATAAACTGTCTAATAACTAAACAATAATAACTAAACACTAATAATGCGAATTAAGGGTTAAAATATTCATTGATACCTCAAAATTCCATATAGCATTGCCATTTATTGGCTAATTCCTTTTCCATGGTATTTCTTTTTTTTAGAAAAAAAGAAACAAAAAAACTTAAATTCTCCCAGTTAATCCAAGACGAATCAGCAAGCTGACCGATTTTCACTACGCTCTCGGCTATTTTCTTTGACCCTGACGCACATACCCTATGCGCATTGTCAAAGCTCCGCCTACCGCTTCGTTCAAATCTTTCGTCGGATTAACCGTACATCTCGAGATTATTTAATTTCTGAAAAATGTTTTCGTGATTACTAACGATGGCTGTGCGCGCTTAAAATGAAACATCCTTAATAGTCGGGTTGTATAATCTTTGTGTCCATTGTGTTAAAAACAAATCTCTTCTTTATCTCAAAGGTGCCAATTACCTCCTTCCTTATTATCTCAACATTCCGATATCGCATTGCCAAAGTATCGAAGTCAAAAGCGGTAAAGGAAGAGATTAATCATTGGAAATTTCAACCCTTAATTCGCACTAATAACTAATAATGCGAATTAAGGGTTAAAAACTAAAATTCAGGATCTTTTCCAATAATTGTGTCTAAATCAAATTTAATTACATTTTTCCTGGCCAGCAATGCAATTTTCTGGCTAATTCATTTTCTATGGCATTTCTTTTTTTGAAAAAAAAGAAACAAAAAAACTTATACGTCGCAAGTTAATCCAAGACGAATCAGCAAGCTGACCGATGTTCACTTCGCTCTCGGCTATTATCTTTGACCCTGACGCACATACCCCTTGCGCATTGTCAAAGCTCCGCCTACCGCTACGTTCAAATCTTTCGTCGGGATTAACCAAAAGTTCATTGATGAGCTTGAAAAAAAAAGAAATAGCGTTGGCTGAGCGGCGACGAAGCCAAAAGCGGTATTTAGAGAAATGAAAATCTGATATTTTGACTCTTAATTCGCATTAATAACTAAACACTAATAACTAATTTACAAACAATAAATAGGCAAAAACAGAAATCATTTCATCACAAAAATGAAATAAATCATATTTTCTTATAAGTTTGTACTCATTCCAAACCTACCACGATGAAACAAGACCTAACCGAAACGAATGAATTGGAAGATTCACTTTCCGAAAACCAACTACTTCAATTTTCTAAAATACCTTGGATTTTCCAGCATATAATACCCACTCAGCTAGAAGTGGATGGCATAAAATTCCCGATTGATCAAACAATTGATTTAATGGATTTTAAAAAGACCTACGGTCATTACAGACTCCGTTTAGTATTTGTGGGATTTATTAAATCGAAAGCGGTAGTTGTGAACACCCATCTTTCTAAAAAAAGGATGAGACTTGTTTTCCGCGGAGAAAATTGGCTCTATTATCTATTTTGGATGCTAATTGTGGCTTATTTGATATTTTCAAAACCTTTCTCCATCCTAGGTTTGATAGTTAAAATTAGTGCTTTTTTACTTTTTGCGACCATCGATCTATTAACGAATTTTGTGCGAATAGAAGATGAAAATTCTGATTCATAAGTTAAGATGTATGAAATAAAAATACTTCATACATCTTGACCATATTGCTTAATTAATATTATTTAGCATAAATGGGAACTGGTTTATCTTTGTCAATTCGTTCTCCAACGGCATCAAACATAGACATTAGACTTCCTTCAAGATGATTTTCGTCTTTCTTTTTAAGATCTAAATTGACATCATAACCTTGAGCAGTGAAATACAAAGTGATTGCACCTTCTTTGATTTCTGATTTAGAAATGACAGAAATTTCTGTACCGGAAGTATCTTGAATAACTCCAGCTATTTCGCCGTCTTTTTTGCTTAAAATAAAGACCATTTGTGCATCTCCATTGGGAGTTCCTTTGATGACAATTTGCCATTTGCCCACAAAATAATCTAGATTATCCGCTGGCTTGGCGGTCGACAAAAATGAAATAAATAAAAATGCAATAATCGATAATACGCTACTTAGTTTTTTCATGGGTAATTTATTTTAGAGTTTGGGTAATAAATTTAGGGAATATAGGCGACAATCAAATACCTGGATTCATTTTGACTTTATGTACTTTCTTTTAAAACCATATCGATGGTAATTGCTGCTGAAAGAATAATGGCACGATGTTCTTTTAACGTTAAATTCGGATTGATTTCTACCTTATATTTATCTGCACTAGTGAATATTTCTTTCAAGGCTCCTGCCCATTTTTTGGTAATAATTCCAATCTCGACATCTGAACCATCTCGAATGCTAAAATCCCAAGCTTTCCAATCACCGGAAATAGTAGCAATCGTCAAGTTATTCTCATCAAATATAACAAACTTGGGTTTAAATAATTTGAACTTCTGTTGGATATAAGCCACTGTAAATCCTTGGCCATTTTTAATCTCAATTTTTGAAAGAAAAAAAGTCCAACCCCTTGAAATACTTGCCTCCACTTCATCGTTGGCATTCTTAATCTCTAACAAAAAGGGTAGTATTTTTTTATCAAGTAAAATTCTTTGCAATTTTTGACCAAAAGATAATTTTTGTTTGACCGCACCAACTTGCGCACCTTGGTCATCAAAAATATGATACGTATTTTCAAATTTGAACATATTGACTTTTTCGTCAATAAAATAAGTATTAAGATTAAAAAAGGAGAATTTTTGAGAATAATTATTCATGGCAGGTATTTATATTATTTGAATAAGAGTAAATTTATTAATTATTTAAAGTTTAACCATCTTTCAATCCAAAAAAATAAGTCAGGCAATTAAAAAGACAATGAAAATACATCTCCGATATTTATTATTCCTTAGCATTTCATTATTCTTTGCTTGCGGAACAGAAACCAAGGATAGCACTCCAACGCCAAATCCGACACCGCCTGCTCCTATCGTGGTTAAAGAATACAAGTTTGATACAACTCCAATTTGGGCAGATGAATTTGATAATGGAACAACTCCTGATCCGAGTAAATGGTCATATGATATTGGTGGAGGCGGATGGGGAAATAATGAGCTCCAATATTACACCAATAATGCCTCCAATGCCAGTATAAAAAATGGTATTTTAACCATCAAAGCAATCAAAGAAGGAATGATGGGCTCCGCCTATTCATCTGCTCGAATTGTCACAAAAGGCAAAGGCGATTGGCTTTATGGCCGCTTCGAGGCTCGCGCGAAAGTACCTGCAGGTAAGGGAACTTGGCCTGCATTTTGGATGCTTCCTACCGAAAACAAATATGGCATTTGGCCAAATTCAGGGGAAATTGATATTTTAGAGCATGTTGGGTATGCCCCCAATGAAATCAATTGTACTGTTCATACTTCCGCTTATAACCACACCAAAGGCACCCAGGTTGGAGTCAAAAAAACCATCCCTACGGCCATTACAGAATTCCATACCTATCGTGTCGATTGGACTCCGATTACCATCACAGGTTATATCGATGATGTCCCATATTTTGAATTCAGAAATTCCAATAGTGGTATTGCCGCATGGCCTTTCGATAGTAAATTTCACATCATATTGAATCAAGCAGTAGGTGGAAATTGGGGTGGCGTGCAAGGAGTCGACAATTCTGCCTATCCAGCCTCATTTGAGATCGATTATGTAAGGGTTTATAAATTGCTCGAATAGGGCAATAGTACTCTAAATTCCTCCGTTCTTCTCGCAATAAAACCTCTTTTCATCTCTAAAATACCGTTTAGCGAAGATAAAGATGATTCAACGACATGGATATTGTATCTTTGCGGTACATTTTGAAAGAAATTATTCAAAAAGCCTAAGTAGATAAATTGTACCATATCCATCACAAATGAAAAATTCCATCTTTGTAGCGTTATTATCGCTCATTAGCCTAACAACTTTTGCTCAATTCCCTGCGGGGAAAATGCCTGATATGAATCGAGGCCATGTGTTTGGGAAAGTAGTAGACGATCAAGGCAAACCCGTCGAATTTGCTTCTGTCGTTTTACTAAAAACCGTTCTTGATCCAACTACCAAAAAAAATAAAGATGTATTGGTAAAAGCTCAACAAGCGGAACTAAATGGCGATTTCAATTTCAAAGAAATTCCAGTGAATGTCCGTCTAAAAATCAAAATCAGTTTTGTAGGTTTCGTCAACTATGAAATGCCTGTGGCTTTCGCAATGCCGAAAATGGAAGGTATGACTCCAGGCCAACAGCCCGACCCCGCTATGATGGCTAAAATGATGTCTGCTTTTGAAAAAGATTTGGGGAATATCAAATTAGCGACAGACAATAAAGTTTTGGAAGGTGTAACCGTTACCACAGCAAAATCTTTGGTAGAAATGGATATCGATAAAAAATCCTTCAACGTTGGGCAAAATATTGTAACAGCGGGTGGTACGGCGATTGATGTCATGAGAAATATTCCATCTGTTCAAGTGGATATTGATGGTAACGTGAAAGTCCGCAATGCAAATCCTACTTTATTTATTGATGGTAGACCCACTACTTTAAGCATGGACCAAATTCCAGCGGATATTATTGAAAAAGTAGAAGTGATTACCAACCCTTCTGCCAAATATGATGCATCTGGAAGCATGGCGGGAATTATCAATATCATTTTGAAAAAGAACAAGAAGAACGGATACAATGGTATGGTGAATATCGGAGCAGACCGTTTTGGAGGTTCTAATTTGATGGGAAATTTCACCTATCAACAAAATAAATGGAACTTAACCGCCACGATCATGAATATGCGTAACCGAAATAATTCAAATGGTTATAGCGAACGTATAAGTAGCATCGGTGGTATCCAATCGAATGTCTATCAAGATATCGAAAGTAAAACACAAGGAATGATGTTGTTTCCACGTTTCTCTGCGGATTATGCCATCAGCAACCGAAGTACTATTACTTTAGGTACATTCTTCGGTGGTGGAGGTAAATTTACGCCCAATGAAGACATCATGATTACTAGCACCGTGAATGGGGTAAAAACCTTGAGTCACCGTGTTTCTGAAAGTACTCGTGAATTTAAACCACAAGGTTTCCAATTAGGATTCAAACATACCTATCCGAAGGCGGGAGAAGAATTAACCATGGACATGAACTTTTTTGGAGGAACCAATAAGAATGATGGTATTTTCACGACAGACTATTTAAAAAACAATGCTGTTACAGGTACTCAAATTCAAAGAAATCTAGGTTCTGGAAATAACAAATTCGTCACACTTCAAACCGATTACGTAAAGCCAATCAAAAATGAAGGCACCCTTGAAATGGGCTTAAGAGCTCAAATCAATGAAATAGCCAATGAAAATAACAATACCATCAAGGCAGTGGGTTCGGATGTGTACAAACCTATTACTTCAGCGTCCATTAATTACAAGAGTAAAAACGATGTGTATGCTGCTTATATTTCGATTTCTGGCAAAAACACGGCCTTTTCTTACAAAGTAGGTTTACGTGGAGAAAGCTCTAATTACGATGGTGAGTTATTGAACACGAAGCAACAATTCAGCAATAAATACCCTTTGAGCTTGTTCCCTTCCATCTTCTTGAAAAAAGATTTATCCAAAACGGATGCCATTCAATTAAGCATTACTCGCCGAGTAAACCGTCCGAATTTTTTCCAAATCATTCCATTTGTCGATTATAGCGATAGCTTAAATATCACTCGCGGAAATGCTGATTTAGTACCAGAATTTACCACATCAGGAGAACTTGCGTATAGCAAAACAAAAGGTTCTGCCACCTTTTTGGTATCGGGTTATTACAAATACACCGACAATTTAATTACCCGTTATTTGAAACAAGAGATCAACCCTATCAGTGGTAAAACGGATTTAATTAACACTTTTGTTAATGCAAACTCAAGCATCAATTACGGAACAGAATTTACTTATACCAATAAATTGCAAAATTGGTGGGACATCACTGCAAATATGAATTTTTACAATTCAAAAATTAACATTGCGAACATTGATGCCAATCAGGTTTCTGATGCCATGTGGACAGCCTTTGGAAAGATCAACAACAACTTTATGTTACCCAAAAAATGGGTGATTCAATTGTCGGCAGATTACCAAGGAAAAACCAATTTGCCAGTTTCACAAAATCAAGGAATGCAAGGCCCTCCAGGCATGCAAGCACAAAGCTCCTCTCAAGGATACATTGAGCCGTTTTATGGCGTGGATTTAGCCATCAAAAAATCATTTTGGAAAAACGACATGGCCTCTTTGACTTTATCATTTAATGATATGTTCAAAACACGTGGAAATACCCGTATTTCTTATGGCGAAGGTTTTACACAATCGTACTATCGTATTTCTAATCCACAGCAAATTCGTTTAACCTTCTCTATCCGTTTTGGAAAATTTGATATGAGTACCATCAAAAAAATGTCCAATTCAACGGGATCAGAGGCTATGCAGATGCAATAAGAAGAAGAGAGAAGAGAGAAGAGAGAAGAGAGAAGAGAGAAGAGAGAATAGAGAAGAGAGAAAAAATGTTATACCTATTACCTTTTACCTATTACCTATTTCCTATTACCTTTTACCTCTTTCCTCTCTTCTCTTTTCTAAATAAAATAGCCGTATTTTTGCGCTTTCGTAAATTTGAAAATTCCATAATGACTCAAGTATCCAACCGGACTAAAATCATTTTAGTATTAGGTATATTATCCGCCATTGGCCCCCTATCCATTGATATGTATTTGCCAGCATTCAAAAATATGGCAAATGCTTTGCATTGTTCAGAGGAACAAATTGGCTACACACTATCCAGTTTCTTTTTTGGAATATGTTTAGGCCAATTAATCAATGGGCCTGTTTTGGATCATTTTGGAAGGAAAAAAGTGCTTTATGTGGGTTTATCAGCCTATGTACTTAGTTCATTGGCCTGTGCATTTTCTACGACAGTTGAGCAATTAATCTTTTTTAGATTTATCCAAGCCATCGGTGGTAGCATCGGAATGGTGGCTCCCAATGCGATCATTCGGGAAACCTTTGAGGAAAAAGAACGCCCGCGAGTGATGTCGTTGATGATATTAATTCTTGGTGTTTCGCCCATTTTAGCTCCTTCGTTGGGTAGTTTATTGTTAATAGTTTCAAGCTGGAAATTCATCTTTGCGCTTTTAGCCATCATTATTTTTGTGATTATTTTTTTAATCAAAATCTGGTTACCTGAAAAAGTGGATCGTGAAAAAGGCGGTGCATTCAAATTGGGAATTATCATTCAATCCTACCGCTCCTTATTTACGCAAAAGGAATTTCTCATTTTTGCATTTGCGGGTTCGATCGGCGCTGGAACCATTTTTACCTTTGTCGGTGGCGCACCTTTAACATTTTTAAATTACTATGGCGTGGATGAAACCCAATTCGGTTGGATTTTTGCCATCGTTGCCTCTGGAATTATTGGTGCGAGTCAATTGAATCATATCGTATTAAAAAGATTTACGAGTTTACAAATTTTAAAAGTTACGCTACCCGTTCAATTGATCCTATGTTCCATTTTTGCGATCCTTGCCAAAATGGGTTGGATCACGATGGAAATCAATATTCTATTATTGTTTTTGACGCTTGCTTGTCAAGGATTTAATTTCCCGAACGTGGCCTCACTGGCTTTAAGACCATTTCACCAAGGCGCTGGATCAGCCTCCGCCATGATGGGCTCTATTCAGATGGCTTGGGGTTCTATTTGTTCCATGGCGATTGGATTGTTATTTGATGGAACAGCCTTCACCATGGCCATCGTCATGTGCTTTTGTGCGCTGTTGGCCAATGTGATTTTGTTTGTGGTTGGTAAAAAAGTGGTAAGAGGTAGTAGGTAATAGGTAAAAGGTAATAGGTAAAAGGTAATAGGATTTTTTACTTTTCATTAATTTGGCACAAGTGCCTTTGAATCCTTCCTGGTCCATCAGTGGTAAATCATGCATTTGAACACAAAGGCCACTGTTATTTCATATTTTCAATCTTTAATTAGCGTTTTTGGCTTCCATACTTCTATTGGCTCTGTAACTGAGCTAACCCATTGGGTACCTATTACCTATTAATGCGAATTAAGAGTTGAAATTATTATTAAGGTCTGTTCTAAACGTATGTTTAAAAGCGAACTTGAATTTGCTAATTCCTTATTCGTTTTACAGAAATGCAATTTACTGGCTAATTTTTTTTCTATGGCATTTCTTTTTTTGAAAAAAAAGAAACAAAAAAAACTTTTTTCTTTAGCTTAATCCAAGACGAATCCGCAGGCGGAACGATTTTCACTCCGCTCTCGGCTATTTTCTTTGACCCTGACGCACATATCCCATGCGCATTGTCAAAGCTCCGCCTTGCCGCTACGTTCAAATCTTTCGTTAGGATTAAGCGTTGGCCATAAATAAATTTTTGTAACGAATAATCCCAATGTTTTTAACCCTTAATTCGCATTATTACCTATTACCTTTTACCTACAACCTATTACCTATTACCTTTTACCTATATAGGGCCCTTTCCTCAAAGCCAATAATCTAGGAAAAAATTGCAGGAGAATGATTACTTTTTGACTAAGCTCTGACTGGTTCTTTGTATCATGAAGCCAATTTTTACCGGTCAATATGTTCAGGACAATTTTCCAAGTCCAAAAAATAGGTACCAATAAGACATAATTGAAATAGATCAAAAGCAAAGCGCCGATTCCATAGCTTTTTCGAATCCATAATAAATTGGATAATTGAATTTGAATGGCAAATCGGTTAACCCAGGAATATTCTGTGCGACGGAATTCATTTTCTTGGATCAAATGAATAAATTTCACATCTGGAGAATAGGCCAATTTCCCCAATTTGGCTAAACGGAAACTTAATTCAGCATCTTCCGCATACATAAAAAAGTCCTCGTCCCACTTGCCTACTCGTAAAAAATCCGACTTAGCCGTCATGATAAAAGCACCAACCAAATTATTGGTTTCTCCCTTTGGAAAACTCTCCTTTGGCAATAGGGCAGTGATGCATTTTTGTACGACAGGTAAATTAGGAAGGATGTAAAAGTCCTTTCGAATGTCATTTAAGGTATAATAAAACGGAATTTCTACTTGATTTTGATCTAACTGTATGCCACCTATCGCTACAAAATCCGATTTTGTTTGTAGAAATTCAAAGGCTTTGAAAATAGAATTATCCACAATTAAGGTGTCGGCATTTAAGAAAAGGACATATTCGCCTTGGGCATGTTCCACACCGATGTTATTGCCTTTTGAAAAGCCCACATTTCCTCCCGAATTAATCCATTGAGTATTTGGAAATTCCGTCAAAATTGCCTCATTTGCTCCCTGTTCCAAACTATTGTCCACCACGATGCATTCGTAGGAAAGTCCAGAAGTAAAGTGTGCAATACTTCTTAAACAACCCAAAAGCAATTTTTCGGTTTTGTAATTAACAAAAATGATGGATAAATGGACCAAGGGTGATTCTATTTTGGTTCAAAATTAGCTTCATTTTAGGATTTATAAAGCATTTTTCTGTCTTTTCTTTCAAAGACTAATCTCCCTCCAAAGATTGGAACACGCTGTATGGGCAAGCGACGCTGGTCATGTAAACTGGATTTTGTTGATTATCCGCCGTAAAACATTCCCAAGGTGAACCGAATTTTTCCCCTTTCCGAAAATCGCCATCACGTAATTCTTGTACATATTCTTTGATTAATTTTCTGGCATTTTCAGGGTGGGTTTTTACCATTAATTCAGCAACCCATCCCAGGGGAGTCCCCCAATAGGCACCATTTTGATAGGTATTTCGATCAGCCAAACTTTGTTCCCAAGCGGTGTTTTCATTAAAGTCGTCAGAGGTCAAAATATGCCGAATGTTTCCTCGAAAGCTAAGATTTCCTTTTTCATACGCTTGGTTTAAGGTTTTTGAAGCAGTTTGTATTTGTTTTTTCGACAATAATCCTAGATGAGCAGCCAAAGCGGTACTCCAAACATCTTTTTGCCCACTTTTTCCGGTACTTGCTTTGAGCAATCCCGATTCGGTAATAAACATAAGTGGTATTTGATTTTTCAATTCATTCGCCAACTTTTTATACAATTCAGCCTTTGGGGTTTGCTTCAAAACAGCAAATAGTTGGGCTAATTCTTGAGCTGCTTGAAATTTCAAAATGGATGAAAAACACAAATCGCCGGTCATATATATGGCATCTCTAAAACCGAAATCTACCCCTCGATTTTGCTCATTCACACTAACTAATTGATTTTTTTTCGATTTGGGCACAGAAAAAAAAGCCAATTCGAGTCGGTCAATCAATGCCAAAGAATCGATTTTCTCTACTAAAATTTCTTTCTTTTTTTCTTTAATCGCATAAAAATAGGCCATGTGAATAAAGAAAAATGCATCGCAAAAAGGAGGTTGCATACCCCATTTGGGTTCACCTTGTTTCTCCACTTGATAAGTTCCTGGAAAATAAATAGGTTTAGCATCATCGATTCGGATATGGTCGGCTATCGCTCCACGAGGAATGAAGGTGCCCCATTTTGTCTGCTGATAACGGTTCGATTGTGTTTTGGCGGTTAGTAACAATAAATGTTTTTGTTCATTTATACTAAACATTCCGGCATCCAGTGCCATCGCATAATCTCGTATCCAAAAAGCTGGATAACTGGTTCTGCCGCCCGGGCGAATCAACGTTCCGCCCGTTTGATTGGACCCAAATTCAGCGGATATGCTTTGACCAGGTCGAATTCGGGAAGCTTCAATGACATCCTTGGTCATATGTTTCAGAAAAAGAAAGTCGCTCCGACTAATCAAATGCGATTTTTGAGCAAAGGAATTTATCGCAAAAAATACCCCAAAAAAAGCCAATCGTTTTATCATTCTTTCAATAACCAAATATCAAATACTTTGGAATGTTGCCTCCAATTCAAATGCGATTCTTCCGGTTGGTCAAAGGAAACCGAAATTTTGCCATCACTTACAAATTTAGGATTCAAAGGGAATTCCTTGAATTCTTCAAAGCCTTTAGGATACAAGGTAGGCTCTATGCGTTCCCCATCCACTCTTAACAAAGCATCTCCGTAACCTGAAATACGAATAAAATAATGCCCTTTGGGGTCTAAATCAGCATACTCTAATTGCGGAAAATTTTGAAAAAGTTGAGTGGATAATCTTTTTCTACTCATTCCATTATTTTCCCAAAGCACGTCGGTCGCATCATCGGTCCGGGTTTTTACTCGAGGTCCTTTGGATAGATCGGAAATGTTGTCGTAATAACTTCCCTGGCCTGGATTTTCCCAAGTGGCCAAAATCTGTATTCGGTTCAATTTCTGCTCTTCATTGGGCATTTTCTTGATTTTCTCAAATTCATCTGCCAACCACCAGCGATTGTTCAAAGGGTAATCGATGAAGTCCAATATTGCACCTCGTTCGTATCCACTTGCTTGGTATTTTGGAACGCTGGTTTGCATACCTATGGATTGAAACAATGCCTCGCAATAATTCACTATTTTTTCTCTCAATTCGGGTGAAATACGTGTCAAATCAGCTTGATTGACTTTTACTAGGGCTAATTCCATCGCTTTTTCTGCTCCCAATGCTTTTGCTTGAAGAAGAATTTGATTGGCTTCTTTTTCCAAATTTTGTTCATACCATTTTCTTCGCTTCACATAGGTATCGTAATAGGCTCGCATGACCATTTGTTGCCAACGCCAATTGCCTTGTAATCCTGGATTTTTCATTTCCAAATTTTGCCAATATTGCAAGGTCGTTTCGATGGCACCATTTTCTTCCACCGGTCCCACCCAATTTCGTTCCAAAGCCAATACCCCATCTGCAACGGATTCCGCCAAGGCACTTCCATAAAATACTCGGGCATATTCCACCACGACTTGTCGAACATCCTTTTGTGGATCCCAGGCCATTTGACTCCAAATCACCTTATTTACATCATCATGAACTCCATCGGAATAAGCTAAAAATCCATCTGTTAAAGCTGCATATCGATTATGCACTTTGGCATAGTAAAATGGTTGAGGATTAGACACTTCTCTACCTTCGGTTAAGGCAAAAGCTTGATCCCAATTTTCGGTGGGGTATTGACATCGGACAGTATGAGTCAAATCAGGATAATGCCGATGTTTATATTGTTTGGGTAGGCGATAACGGGTGGTAGCCATGTCTGGACTACTTGGCCCCGAAACCACACCTGTTAACCAAGTGGGTTGATATTTATCCAAATAATCGTAAAAATAATTCACCTGTGCATCGCTAAATCCTTGCAGAGAAATCCACATACCAGCTTTGGGATGCGACTTTTTTAATTCCCCTGCAATGGCTTTTAAAAAGGGCATAACATCTTTTGGGTGGTTACTTCCAGGGTCTCCGCCCGGAAAAAACACGCCATCTAATTGTGGGCATTTTTGATAAAATGCTGCATGTTCTTTAACCTCTGCCTCGAATTGATCCGGCTTGGATAAATCAACATCTCCGGGAGTCCAAACCCAATATTCCAATCCATAATCCCGGCAAATTTCACTCATTTTCAGGTTCATCTCTTCCCTTGGAATTTTCATATGTGGGCCGGGAGCGCCATCTTGAAAAGGAATATTTTCAATGGCATTTGTCCCAAAAAAAGCTAATTCACGAATGTATTTTTCATATTGAGGAACCGTCCATGCATCCCAAGAATTGGCGGTATTTCGGTAGCCTAATTGATGACCTCTTAATGCGTATTTGGGAGCCGTTTCAATCTCCGATTTTTTATCAAAGAGCACTTTGTTTTTGGATAGTTGGGCAGTTCTAAAAAACTCGCCAATGGCAAACAACACTCCCCGCTCATCTGCCCCAATTAACCATAAAACATCCTTTCCTTGGATATTTTGATGAATCATTTTATAGCCTTCTGCATGGCTAGAAGACAAATTCGGAACGAGGTAATTTCCGATTTTTTCATCCTTCTGAGTCGCTAAAATAATGAGCGGCGATTTATCGGAAAGCAAGGCTAATTTGCTTTGGGTTCTAGCCTGCCATTCTTCATTAAAAACTCGTTGATAAGTCGCTTTTTGAGGAGAATTGATTTGATCCGAGACCAACAATCCTGCCTTTGAGAGATCAATTATTTGAGCATGAGAAACAAAAGTACACAGCCAAACACAGGCAACAAATAATTGCCCGAAAAACATTTTTTTCATGGTAAACAGGTTTAAATACTTTCGGAATACGCCTTTTTATGGCTTGCTAGTCCGAGTGTATTTTTTATTTGATTAAAGTCTTCTTGTAATTTATCGGCCGACAAAAACATGTCTGAACAATGTAAAATAATATTCGCACCATTTTGGGACCAATGTTTCTGCAAGTCTAAGCTCCCACGATATCCTGTATGGCCTCCAGCTGAAACGCCTAGTTTTCGCGCTTGTTGGATAATCTGAGTGCTCAATTCAATAAAAGCCTTCGAAGAATATTGCTCAGGCATTTCATAGGAAGTTGATAAATCATGTGGACCCAAGACAATTCCATCTACACCAGGTCCGTCCAACGAAGGAATAGCCAAAAAATCTGCCATTTTTTGGACACCTGTTGGACTCTCAATATTGATCAAAAGTGTATTATTTCGATTATGATGTTGAAGGTAAGCGGTTAATTCAAGAGACGGTTTCTCTTCACCATGCAATATTTTTTGTAATTTTTTTCCTTTCAGAGGCCTAAATTTCACCGCTCCAATAAGATTCAAAACATCTTCCACCTCTTCCACATAAGGAACCAAAATGGCGGAGGCGCCAGCATCCAAAGCTTGCGTTGCCAAAAAAGGACTAGGTTCCAGAATTCGAATGATGGGATTGATGCCCGCTGCTTTAAAAGCACGACACATCCAACTCAAGGTTTCAGGATTATAACTAACATGTTCCGAACAAAAAAAGACAAAATCCAAGCCTAAACTAAGAACGGAATCAAACATTTTAGGGGAAGTAGATGTAATCAATGTTCCAAAAACAGTTCTTCCTGAACGTAGGGAATCTCTAAAGTCTTGACCGACCATGCGTTTGATGATTAATTAAATAGGTTGCCAAATATAGAGAAAATTACCTCTCTAAGGATAAATTTAAGAATTTTTCTGGTTCCTCTGAAAAGTGAAAACTAGCGAAGTGAATTGTAGGTAATAAATTTTTAAATTAAAACCATTAAAAAAAGAACTAGTCAAGTCTGGAGTCATTTTATCAAATAACTTAACATAAAAACCCATAAATTGCAGGGGGTAAGGGGAGCATGTTCCCCTAAAAAAAGAATGGCAAAGTCACAAATAAATAACTGATAAATTCAATCAATAAGTTAATTTTTAAAGGAAATCCCTTCGTCCATTAGAAAAACAGATATGAGAATTTAATTCTCAAAGAACAACCTGAGCTAATTTTTCCAATTCCTCTGAATAATCAAATCTTGGAGGCCCAGCGAACGAGAATTGTTCCAAATGCTTAGACATTTCTGCCAATTGTTGCACAATGATTTCTGGCCGAAGGTCTTCACAAATTTGTCCTACTTGATCATCCACTATCAACGTTGATCCTCCTGAATTCGTTGCCAAAACAGGTATTTCCAGCGCAATAGCTTCCATCAAGACCAGGCCCATCGATTCTTCTCGAGAAGTAGATAAAAAGATATCCGCCCGACTAAATAATTCCAAATACTCTTCTTGCGTAACGGTTTGAATAAATTGAATCGAATTCGTTTCCTCGTTTTTCAACCGAATAATTTCCGAAAATGCCGTGGAGTTAAATTTACCTAACCAGACAAATTCGAAACCTTTATTTTGTAAAATTTGAGCTACTGCATAAAACAAATCAGCTCCTTTTCGATGACAAATAGTACCCGAGGAAATCACCCGAATCTTTTGATTAGCTTTCGTGATTTTATCCTTTTTGAATCCAACTATTTTAGTAGGATCAATGGTGGAATTAATCACACGAATCGGCTTTTTGAAAAAAGGCAAAAAGAGATGTTTGACCAATTCAGAACAAGCAATTAAATGATCCGCATGATTGATCATCGATGACAATTCCTCTGCCTTTACTGAATCAAAATTGTAAATCAATTCATGAACGTGCACATAAGCCTTGCATGCATATCGATCTTTGTATTTCAATAAACTGACATGATCAATGGTATTAAAATACCAAACATTGGCAGAAAACTGATCTTGAATTTTTTGAATTTTCCTGCCAATCACATCCACTCCCGCATGAAAAAGAAGCTTTTCTTTGATGCTAAACTCCAAATTCAAATAAAAAACAGGAATATTTTTCGCTATTTCTGGCACCAACTCTCCCCCCTCTTTGAGCAATACAATCCCAATGTTGGCCTGATTTTTTTTGTTCAAATCATTGATCAAATTCAAAATGAGCGTCTCAGAACCTGTCCGGTTTAAATTATTCACAAAAAATAAAATTCTTTGACTCATCTGATAACGCTCTTGGCAATTCGCCGATTTTACAAACAAAGTTTAAAATTACACAATTGGCCTGTATTTTAAAATTAAACGGTTTTATCTACAAGGCTTTCCTTCCTTCCGCATCTGGGTTATTGACCAATTGTGCCACATCATCCAAAATCATAGTTTCCCCATTTTCTGAACTGTAAGGTTTCCAATTGGGCAAACCTCCTCCATTGGGATTTCCAGTTTTTGCGAAATTCAAGAATGATTTGGCCATTTTTGTCGCCAAGGCTTTAGGTCTTTTCCCACCACCTGTATGCGTCAACATCAAATCGGTGTTGTAAAACCAAAAACAGATATCATCACAATGAAAAGCACGCATTCTGCCATCAAATAAAGGGGGCTGCCAGCCGAACCAAGAAAGATAAACAGGCGCTTTTTTTTGAGCAGACTTTGCCTCCGCCGTTGCAATGGCATTTTTGCGGTTCGATAAAATCAATGCCCAAATTTCAATGGGTTTTGCCTTCGGAAAATTTCGTTGAAATGCCTCCGCTACCTTACGAGAATTGTCTCCAAATCGAGAAGTGATTTTCTCAATAACTCCATCCAAGGTAATATTTTCCAAATTCGCATCGGTTCTGCTTGGACTCTGTTCATGGAAATTCGTGTTGATCATCAAAGGAATTTCTGCTGAAAAATGAGCGGCATCTGAGAAAAAAGCTTGGTCATTTAAACTAACTCCGTCTGCTACGGGTGAAAAACCTCCCCGACTAATATTCATTTTTTTGGCTTCTTCAGCCATTTTTTCCACTGCCCGATTGGCAATATCAATGTATTCTCTCCACGGAATGGCTTGTAATTTATCTATTTGTCCAACCTGTAAACCCGCTTCTTGCATGATTTTCACACCCAATTTTTCGGCATATTCTTTGTTTACACCCGACAAAGAACTTCCACTCAATGCAACCGCTTTGTGAAATAATCCTTTTGCCGAAGGCATATTCATCAACGTTGTTACCTTGGAACCGCCACCCGACTGGCCAATGATCGTCACATTGTTGGGGTCGCCACCAAAATTAGCAATGTTGTTTTTTACCCATTCCAAAGCGGCTACCATATCCAAATTCCCTACATTTCCTGAAAGGGGATGTCCACCAGCCGCTTTCAAATGCGAATAGCCGAATGCACCTAATCGGTGATTGATGGAACAAAAAACAATGTTCCCCAAACGGGAAAGATTTTCCCCATGATAACCATCTTGTTCAATGGAATTGCCATTCACAAAACCTCCACCATGCAACCAAACAATAACGGGTCTTTTGCCTTGATCGATCGCTGGAGTCCAAACATTTAACTTTAAACAATCTTCCGAAACATCGTCGTAATTCCAATGATCCACGAAGGAAGCATATTGATTGGCATACCGCTTTTCCATGATTTGAGGTGCCGTATTTCCCCACCAAACACAAGGTTTGATTTGGGACCAAGCCTGCGGCTTTTTAGGAGGCATAAAACGATTGGCCCCGGAGGTATCCGCCCCATAAGGTATTCCCAAAAATTGATGGATTCCTCGCAAAATAAATCCGCGAACTTTGCCATGTTCCGTGTTGGCAAGGGCGATGGAATCTCCTACAAAAAGTACTTGTCCATCGGAATTTGTGCCTTCTTTGGTAGAACTGCTGGTGTTTAGCGGAGTGCCCACACTTAAACTGGCAGCACCCAACCCCAAGGATTGAATAAAATTTCGGCGATTTGATTTCATGATGTTAATAGGTTTAAATTAAATGTCTAAAATTTATTTGGAATAAATCAATAAGGCTAATCCCAGTACGTATAAAATCAGCATAATGTTCAAGATGTTTTTAGTGGATTTGGATGCATTTTCAAATTCTTTCCAAATGAAAATTCCCCAAATTGCCGCTACCACCGTTGCCCCTTGTCCCAAACCATACGACACAGCTGCACCTGCTTTTTCAGAGGCTAAAATGCTTAATGCCATTCCCAAAAACCAAATAGCACCGCCCAACATACCAATCAAATGGTCTTTTAATTTACCCGCAAAATAGTCCGCAAAAGAAACAGCTGATCCTTGAAAGGGACGAAACATTTGCCAGGTATTGAATACAAATGAACTGATCAAAATTCCCAAGGCAAAGAAGACCAAAGCCGTATAAGGCGTCAATTTGCCCATTTCAGGCTGAGAAAAATCGGTAGCCATGGATAAGGCCACATATTTATAAAATAATCCCATCAAACAACCGCTCAAAACACTTAAGACCAATCCTTTGGTCGACATCCCTGCAGCTGCTCCATTTTTTTTATAGGCTCGTGCATTCAAAATAATCGCAACGCTGATGAGCAACACTCCTCCGAAGATGATGATGGGATTCCCCACTGGATTTGCCAAATAATTAACTAAAACGCCTAATACCAAGGCAATGCCGATGCCCACGGGAAAAGCAACCGACATCCCAGCGATTCCGATGGCTGCTACAAGTAAAATATTGGCAGCGTTAAAAATAACTCCGCCTAAAATGGCAGATTGCAAACTTGATTGATCAGCCTGCGCTAAATCATTTAAAAATGATCGACCGAATTCCCCTTGGCTGCCCAATGTAAAGGCTAAAAGCAAAGAAGCAACTAAAATTCCCAAGGCATAATCCCAATAAAACAATTCAAAGCGCCAAGTGGAGGTAGTTAATTTTTGCGTATTGGCCCAAGAACCCCAACAGATCATGGTGATGATGCATAAAATAACAGCGGAAGAATAATTTTCAATGATGAACATGGTAAGATAATTTATGGTTTTCGACTAAAATTTTGATGGAGGTATTTTTTCATTATTTGTTGAACAAAGGCGTTTTTATCAATCGATATCCCAATTTCCGCATTGGGAATACCAGGAATTATCCGAGTAAACCCTTTGTCATCCACGCTTATTCGTACCTTTTCGGTGCTAAACATCTTTGGGAAGGCTTCCATTCCAATCGCAACAGGATCAAACAAAGTAGGCGTTTCTTGTCCCCAAAGTACATACAAAGCGCTCAATGCATTGCTTAAAACGGATTGCCTTTGAAGTATTTTTAAGCGATTGGCGGCATCCAACTTCACCATGGCCGTAACATCTAGGCCAGCATAAATGATGTTGGCTCCTGAATTAACAAATTTTTGTGCAGCAGGAATATCGACCAACACATTCCACTCGGGAATGATGGGCGCTTTTTCATTGTAACCGATATGGAAAGAGCCAAACATTGCATAAATGGCCTTCGCCTTTTTTAATACTTGGGGATCTTGGTCAATGATGTCGCTAAAATTGGTGACAGGCCCAACCGAAAAGATAATGACTTCACCCGGGAATTGATTCAATTTTTGCTGAATAAAATCCGCTGCCGGTAGGGTATTTTTGGCTATTTCAGGATGCGATGAATAAAAATCTTTGGACCAATAAAATTGTTCGGCGTACCAATTGGCGCGACTGTCTTTTTGGGATGTATTACGTCCCAAATAAATTGGAATATGCTGCTGGCCCGTTTCCCAAAGCAATTTTTGTGCTAATTCTGCCCGGTCATTTGTCCTTCCATAACAGGTTGTAATTCCCAAAATCTCATACCGATCTTGCATGGTCAACAATAAACCCAAGGCATAAGCATCATCTATATCGTCCCCTAAATCACAATCAAAAATGACTTTTTGTTTGCTTTGGCCAAACAGTTGAACAGAAATCAACAACAATAGCAGTATTTTTTTCATCATATATCTTTTAAATAAGGCATGGAAGCTTGTGCTCCTGGTTTGGTGACGGATAAAGTGGCGGCTCGACAAGCAAATTGGATGGATGCTAGCCAAGATTTCTGATTGGAAAGAGCCACAGCCAAAGCCCCGTTGAAACAATCGCCTGCGGCGGTGGAATCAATGGCCTGCACCTTTTCTGTTTCTACTAAAAATGATTCCATGGCAGATTGGTAATAGGCACCTTTTGAACCTAGTGTGACGATGACATGTTGAACACCTCTTTGCAATAATATGTCCGCGGCTTGTTGGGCTGTTGCCAAATCCATGACCGGTATGCCCGTCAATAACTCCGCTTCCGTTTCGTTCGGAGTAATGGCAAATAAATGCGGATAGAGATCCAATGGTATTTCAGCTGCAGGTGCTGGATTCAAAATGACCTTTAGCCCTTTTTCGGCTGCTTTTCGGATAGAATAATCGACCGTTGCCAAAGAAATTTCCAATTGAATTAATACATAATCGCCAAAAGAAAAAAGTCCCTGTGCCGCGGCTATATCTTCTTGATTCAAGGCAGCATTGGCGCCCGAAGCGACGGTAATACTATTTTCTCCTTCGGAATCGACATTGATTAAAGCAATTCCAGAAGCATGAATTGGATCTATAAAGACAAAAGTGGAGTCAATACCTTCTTGTTCAAATTGGGCTTTTGCCATTTGTCCAAAAACATCATTTCCAACTTTGGCCACAAAATGTGTTTGTCCTCCTAATCGGGCACAAGCAACCGCTTGATTCGCCCCTTTTCCTCCAGGGTTCATAAAAAAAGAGCCCCCTAAAATGGTTTCGCCTGGCCGAGGAATTCGACTTGTTTGAATGACCATATCAGTATTGGAACTGCCTATAACAATGATTTTTGGCATCGCTAATTAATCTTTTTGGTTGAAAATACGTAAAGCATCTTGGTCTTTTAAACGGACAATTTGGCTTTTCAATTGATTTTTAAGTTGCTTGATAAGTACTTGATAGGCAGGATCGGAGATTAAGTTATGTAAATTTTGTGGATCTTTTTTAATATCATATAATTCCCAAAAATTCTTTTCACCATAAAATCGTGCAAAGGAATATCGCTCGGTCCGAATACCAAAATGGGGATAAACATGGTGTGGCTGAGGATATTCGTAATAATGATAGTAAGATTCGTTTTTCCAATTCGTCTTTTGTCCTTTCAAAATCGGTAAAAAAGATCTTCCCTCCAATGCCTTTGGAGCCTCCGTTTGCATGATATTTAATAAAGTTGGCGCCCAATCGACATTGGAAACCACTTCATTCACTTTCATGCCCGGCTTGATAACACCCGGATAACGGATTAAAAAAGGTGTTTTTAAAGACTCCTCATAGATAAATCGCTTGTCAAACCAGCCGTGTTCCCCTAAATAAAATCCTTGATCCGAGGCATAAATAACAACCGTATTTTGAGATAAACCCTTTTGATCCAAATAATCCAATAACTCTCCCACGTTACGGTCCAAGGAATTGGCGGTAGACAAATATTCCTTCATGTAACGTTGGTATTTCCATTCTGTCAAAGCCTTGCCCGTCAACTTGAGTGAATCAAATTCCGCAGAAATTTTATTGTAATAAGGCTGAACTTTGGCCGCTTGCGCAGGATTTAGGCGATAATTGGACAAACCTTTGCCTTGGCTGAAATCCAAATGAATTTTTAGGTCGTCCATCAATGTCATCGTTTTCTCTATCGACATGTCCTGATCTTGGGCAGCCAACCTACCTTCGTAATTATCATAAAAAGTAGCTGGTAAAGGGAATTTCACTTGGTCATAAGCGCCCAAATCTTGAATGGCTGGAATCCATGAGCGGTGGGTTGCTTTGTGCCCAACCACCATAAAAAACGGTTTCTCTTTATCGCGATTTTCCAACCATTCTTTGGATAATTGCGTAATCACATCCGTTACGTAGCCTTCGTGACGAATTTTTTGATTTTGACTATTCACAAAATCGGAATTATAATACCAACCATGACCGGGTAATATATTCAGGTAATCGAAGCCATGAGGCAAAGAGCCTAAGTGCATTTTACCTACCCAAGCCGTTTGATAGCCATTTTTTTGCAATTCTTCTGGAAAGACGGCCTGATTGATATCAAAAACCTTTTCGTTCAGCTTATATCCATTGGAATGACTGTATTTGCCCGTCAATAGCGTTGCTCGACTAGGTCCGCAAATGGAATTGACCACCACATTGTTGTACAAAATAGCCCCATCTTTGGCAATTCGATCAATATTGGGTGTTTTAGCAAGCTTACTGCCATAGGCGCTAATCGCTTGCGAGGTATGATCATCCGTGATGATGAAAATCACATTCGGTCTTTTTTGTTGTGCCCAAATAGAGTTAGACAAGGCATAAAACAACAAAAGGAGTATGGTAAATTTTTTCATAGGTTTAGATTTTCTGGATAGGAAGACAGCTAATTTAAATAATTAATAGATCTTTGTGCCCTTCGTGTTAAAAAAATATTGATTCGTTTTAAACACAGAGGGCACAAAGTTTTTATATATATTTTCTTTCCCACAAAACCCTTGGATCCGGGCAGTTTTGCGCATAAAAGGCCTGGTCACGTTCTAAACAAACACCCGGATAATCGCCCACAAAATGCTGTAAATCGCGAATACATTGAACATGCAAATGAGGAGGCCAAGAACCATTTTCGGATGAATGACCCAAATGACAAAACACGTCGCCTTGGCGAATATATTGCCCAATTTTTAAAGGCTCTAAATCCTTATGCGACAAATGCCCATATAAACTGTACAAGGTTTGGCCACCAAATTCATGTCGCAAAATAATGGTTGGGCCATAATTTCCTAAGCCCTCATTGATTTGTAAGGCATGAACCACGCCATCTTGGGGAGCCAACACGGGTGTGCCCGCTGCCGCCCAAATGTCTATTCCCAAATGAATATTTCTAAAATCACTTTGCTGTGTCGCAAAATTACTATGTGCCTCGTAAATCTTACGATGTTCCAAATAGCCTCCTATTCCCCAATTTGGACCGATTAATTGATTGATGTAGGTAGAAAATAGCTCTACATCTTGAAAAATATCCGTCTTCAAATTGGGATTATTTTTACTCAAATCTAACTGAACGGAATTTTCGGAGGTAAAATCCTCTGAAAAAATGGGCTTAAACATCTTTATTGAAACTGAAAAATAAGCGGTAAAACAAATATCACAAAAATCAACCAAAGCGCATAAAAAAGAAAAAGACCGGTTAGGCTTTTGCCAAGTGACTCCACTTCCATTTTTCCTCGGCAAATTTGGACCAAGGTTTTGGCGACCCAAATTAAATTAATCATGATCAGGATATTACTGCCTAAAACAGCGATTCGATTAGGCGTTGAGCCAAATTCAATCACACGAAAGCCAATGGCAGATAAGGCGATGGCATTGTTGACAACAGCTAAAAGCGCCAATCCGGTTAAAGAAAACAATTGAAATCGACCAATGGAATCCTTGCTAGCCTCGCTCACCGAAAATAAAATCAAGGCCATTACTCCCAATAAAATGATGTTGAACACCAACAAAAATTCTCGGTCATTGTAAGGATCTTTTCCTGTCAAAATCAAAGCTAGAAGAAATCCCGACAAGGTAATAAAAACCAAAGGAGTAAATATTTTGGCGATGATGGGTGAGATTTTGTTCACCAAGGAAGGATTCGATTGAACCAAAAAGGTGGCAAGAATGGGAATGGAAGGCAGGGCTGAAAGGACCCCATATTCAAAATACCATTTTTCAATTTTCAGGTCAATTACCTTAAACAAGCCAATGGTCAAGGCTGTAAATATCCCACCTGCCAAAACCAGCACCGCCATCATGATCAACAAATTACCATTATAACGTAAAAAATCCATGCGCTTGTCACTTGATTTCCAATCATCCCCGATAAAGTTAAAGCCCACCAGCAACCAAATGAAAATGGGCAAATGAATGCAAGCTAAAATGAGCGTATTGCTATTGGTTACATTTGGCAAAACATTGATATAAATGGCAGAAATGGCGAGTATCCCCAAAGAGAATTGAACAGGCCGAGTAAAAAATCCTTGTTTTTTGGCAAAATACGCAGCAATAAAAGGGAAAGATACAAAACCGATATTTCGGGGATAATAGAAGTCGTTTGAAAAATGAAAAAGGCGAGGAAATTGTATCAAAAATGCAGCCAGGATAGCAAAAATGCCAAATAAAAACCAATCTTGTTTGTTGCCAAACTGGGATTTACTAGAAGAATAATTCAAGCGATGGTACCAAACCTGCGCGATGGGCGAAGGATGGATGCTTGGGTACATATTGAAAAAGGCGGATTTAAATTCCTCTGGATGAGCTTGATAAAGTTGTTCCAACTGAGCAGGCTGATCGAGATGATCCTGTATTTTTTGTGTCAGATTTTTAGCCATGATGGACAAAATTTAGGAGGAAAGAAAAAATTAATACTTAAATTCGAAGTTAGCGATAAAACAGGTAAGCAAATTTCCATTCATCCCTTTATTTGACAAATGAACCCAAAAGTTGATGCCTTTTTAGTACAAGCCAAAAGCTGGCGAGAAGAATTAAGTGTTTTGCGAGGCATTATTCTCCAAAGTGTATTGGAGGAGGAGCTGAAATGGGGTTCTCCCTGTTACATGTTGGATAAGAAAAACGTGGTCATTATCCATGGATTCAAAGAATATTTTGCAATTATGTTTTTCCAAGGAGCGATCATGAAAGATCCCTTGGGCCGATTGGTGAAACCCGGTGAAAATACGCAGGCAGGCCGACAAATGCGGTTTAAAAACATGGATGAATTGGTGCAGGATGAATCGTTGATCAAATCTTACTTGGAGGAAGCCATATCCCTAGAAAAAGCCGGTGCGAAAGTCGTGTTCAAAGATCCATCGGAATTCAACATACCGAATGAATTTCAGGCGCATTTGGAGAAAAATGCCGCATTAAAAACAGCCTTTGAGAAACTAACTCCTGGCCGACAAAAAGCGTATTGCGTGTATTTTGCGGACAGCAAGCAGTCGCAAACCCGAGAAAACCGCATCGAAAAATTCATTCCTAGAATTCTAATCGGCAAAGGCATGACGGATTGCACTTGCGGTTTATCCAAACGTATGCCCGGCTGTGATGGTTCGCATAGAGGATAGAAGAGAGAAGAGAGAAAAGAGAAATGAGACAAAGAGAAGAGGGAAAAAATATAAACCTATTACATTTTCTCTCTTCTCTCTTCCAATTTTCTCTCTTCTCTCTTCTCTCTTCTCTTTTCTCTCTTCTCTCTTCTCTATGTGTAAAAAAAATCAAGGAATTGATAATCGTTCTTACTCATTTAACAAACAACTATATTTTTTCTATTTTTGAAATCTTAAACATGTAAGATGTTTGGAGATAAGCGATGGTTTTTTTACCAGAAAAAACACCAAACATTGTACGTATAATATCCGTACATTTGTAAAAAATATCCTTAATGAAAACATCCACAAAAGAACTTTCTCGCTTTGATGCTCGGATTCCATTGGAACAAAAAATGTTGTTTGAAAAAGCCGCGGCGATAGGTGGTTATCGAAATCTAACGGATTTCATCCTAATGGCTGTACAGGAAAAAGCCAAAGAAATCATCAAAGAAAACGAACAAATTTTGTCATCTGTTGAAGATGCTGAAATTTTCTATCAAGCATTAATCAGTCCAAAAAAGCCATCTGAACGACTAAAACAAGCTTTTAAAAAACATAAAAACCTTTCATAAGCGCCAGGACTATGTTTGAATTGTTAAACAGTCGGCACCAACGAACTGACTTTGATTGCGGAAATGAAATGCTAAATAGGTATTTAACATTTCAAGCGGGACAAGACATGAAACGAAAATTAGCAGCGTGTTTTGTGTATTTGGATAGCCAAGAGCAAGATATCATTGGCTATTACACCCTTTCCAATACCAGCATCCCTCTCGACTATTTTTCGGAGCCAATTCGCAAGAAACTCCCACCTACTTATCGGTCCATTCCAACTACCTTATTGGGCCGATTGGCTATTGATCAAAAATACCAAAGCCATGGACATGGAGAGAAAATCCTCATGCATGCCTTAACAAAATGTTATGAAACTTCCTTGCAAATTGCCTCCTTTGCCGTTGTGGTAGACCCCATTGACCATGCTGCAGCCCAATTTTATCAGAAATATGATTTCATCTCATTACCCGATAGTCAGAAAATGTTTTTACCTATGAAGGTCATTGAAGAATTATGCAGGTAGGAAAACGGGAAAAGAGAATAGAGAAAACGGGAAAAGAGATGCTTCGACAAGCTCAGGAACCGAGCTAAGCCAACGCTATTTATTTTTTTAAAACTTACAAATGAACTTGCGGTTAATCCGACGAAAGATTGGAACGAAGCGGTAGGCGGAGCTTTGACAATGCGCATGGGCGATGTGCGTCAGGGTCAAAGAAAATAGCCGAAAGCGGAGTGAAAATCGGTCAGCTTGCTGATTCGTCTTGGATTAACTTGCGAGGTATAAGTTTTTTTGTTTCTTTTTTTTCAAAAAAAGAAATGCCATAGAAAATGAATTAGCCAGAAAATTGCATTGTTGGCCAGGAAAAATGTAATTAAATTTGATTTAGCCACAATTATTGGAAAAGATCCTGAATTTTAGTTTTTAACCCTTAATTCGCATTAATAACTAAATTTCTCATTTTCTCTTTTCTCATTTTCTCTTTTCTCTTTTCTCTTTTCCCGTTTTCTCTCTTCTTTATTTCAACTTCATATTCACCGGATCCCAATGAATGATTTTCTTTTGGAAATAACTTTCGTTACAGGCTAAGGCTGGGGCAGCAGCGCGGAAGCCAAATGCCGCATCTTCCACCACCGTTTTGCCCGTTCTGATCGCATCAAAGAAATTCGTGAAGTGATCTACGTGCTCGTCGTATCCCGCTGGGGCCTTGAAAGAAATGTCTTCTTTGATTCTTCTCTTTCTTTGCGACTCAGTCCATTTTTCATTGTACTCTTTCGTCATCTCTTCCTGCATGCTTTTGGAGAAAGTAAATACCGAATCATAACCACCAAATCCAGGGGCTTCTGGCATTAAACTGTGCTTAATCGATATCGTATTTCCTTTTACATCCATCACTCCTTCTGAACCGATGAAACGTGTCACCTCTTGTCCACCTGTACCACTGATAAAATTCACTTGCAAGGTCAATTGAAAAGCTGGATGCTGAGGAGTTTCACCGTATTGCATAATGCCCGACATCACATCCGGCAAATTACGTCCGTCTTTCCAATAACTAAATTGTCCTGTACTAAAGATAGTTTCCGGTCCCAATGAATTCGTCACAAAATGCGTACCGCTCAATAAGTGAATGAATAAATCGCCCGCTACGCCTGTTCCAACTTCTTTGAAGGCTCTCCACCAAAAGAATTTTTTCGCATCAAATTCCATTTTTCCAGTCGCTTCAATGAAACGGCCCCAATCGGTTGTCATGGCATCCGCATCTTTAGGGATGGTATATTCCCAAGCGCCAATGGAACTTTGACGGTCATAAACCGCATTCACCATGTTTAATTGACCTATTTCACCCGCTGCCAATAATTCTTTGGCTTTCGCTAAACCAATGCTACTTACCCGTTGTGAACCAACTTGCAACACTTTGTTGTATTTCTTTTGTGCTTGAATCACTTTTTGGCCTTCATCTATTTTATAAACCATGGGTTTTTCGCAATAGACGTGCTTTCCTTTAGCCAAAGCATCAATCGTAATTTTTGCATGCCAAACATCATGCGTAGCAATGATCACCGCATCAATGTCGGCTCTGTCCAATAATTCCTTGTAATTACGTGTCGTGTATAAGTCTTTGCCGTATAATTCTTTGGCATTCTCGATGCGTCCCGTATATAAATCGCAAATTCCTGCCAGCTCAACACCCGGCACTTTCAAGGCAGATGCCAAATCAAAATGTCCTTGTACACCAAATCCAATAACACCTACTCGTATTTTTTCACCGGCAGATATTTTTCTTTCGTACATCAATATACGTTCCTCGGCTTTTTGTTGTGCTGCATATGACTGCAAGGGCGCTGCCGCCGCAATCATACTTGTTGCGCCAATTTGTTGTAAGAATCTTCTTCTAGATGCTTGGCTATCGTTTTTCATTTTCATAAGTTGTTTAGGCGTACAATTTATGAAAAGAAGTGGGAAAAGAGAAGAGAGAGGAGAGAAAACTGGAAAAGAGAAGAGAGAAAACGGGAAAATGGGAAATGGGAAAAGAGAAAAGAGGAAAACTAATAACTGATAACTAATAATTGATAACTAATCAAGCTCATCAATGAACTTTTGGTTAATCCCAACGAAAGATTTGAACGCAGCGGTAGGCGGAGCTTTGACAATGCGCAAGGGCGATGTGCGTCAGGGTCAAAGAAAATAGCCGATAGCGAAGTGAAAATCGGTCAGCTTGCTGATTCGTCTTGGATTAACTTGCGGCTAATAAGTTTTTTTGTTTCTTTTTTTCAAAAAAAGAAATGCCATAGAAAATGAATTAGCCAGAAAATTGCATTGTTGGCCAGGAAAAATGTAATTAAATTTGATTTAGCCACAATTATTGGAAAAGATCCTGAATTTTAGTTTTTAACCCTTAATTCGCATTAATAACTAAATTTCCCCGTTTTCTCTTTTCCCGTTTTCTCTCTTCTCTTTTCCCGTTTTCTCTCTTCTCTTTCCCCGTTTTCTCTCTTCTCTTTTCCCATTTTCTCTCTTCTCTCTCCCCGTTTTCTCTCTTCTCTTTCCTCTCTTCCCTAATTCAATTCATATCGCACATACGCGAATTGTTTGCCATCTGGACTCCAAGAGGGAACATTGATCGTTCCTTGTCCGCCGTAAAAGGCATCGGTTAAATCCTTGATTTTCTTGGTTTTTAAGTTCAATAAACGCAATTTGACTTGGTGGCCAAAGGGGTGACTTTGTTTTTGGTCCTCTATATAGGAAATGATGGTTGCCACTTTGTTATTGGGTGCAATGTGCGCAAACCAATTGGACATGTTATCAAAAGTCATTTGCTCTGGTTCTGAACCATCGGGTTTCATTCGCCAAATCTGCATCATGCCAGTTCGATAGGAATTGATATAAATGTACTTGCCATCGGGTGAGAATTCCGGACCATCATCCAATCCTTCGGTGGAAGTCAAACGGATTTCTTCTCCGCCCGCGCTGTCCATTTGGTACACATCATAATTCCCATTTCTAGCCGCACAATAAACCATGGTTTTACCATCGGGGGAAATGCCATGCCAATAAGAGGGCGTTAAGGGTGTCAACTGAATGGGTTCTCCACCGGCTGCATCAACTTTGTAAATAAAAGAACTTCCGCCTTTGATTTCCGGCTTTCCGCTAGAGATAAATAAGGTTTTTCCATCAAAAGTATAGCCATGGTCGTTATTGGCTTTTTGGACAGATCCGGTGGCTAATGTGCCTAACTTTTCTCCTTTTGGACTCACTTTTTCCAATTTCCCCAAGGCATTGATCAACAAAAATTGACCATCCCTCGACCAATTGGGTGCTTCAAAATGCCTGTTTTCTTTTAGAATCAACTCGGATTTGCCAGAGGCTAAATCGTAGATGTACAAGGAACTAATGACCTTTTTCCCTTCGGGGATTTGTGCCTTTACTGAGCAAGTAAAAAGGCAGACAAGGAGAAACCAATTTTTCATAAATATGTCTAGGTTTGAGGTAAATGACCATTGTTTCAACAATAATTGATCCATCTGGTTAAAAAAAGCGATAAAATTGATTTCCAAACATAGTCAAAAAATATTCAATTTGGGTTTGATTTGTAGGGAGAAGGCCCTAAAATTCATTCTCTACTCCGTGGCAATGTCCATTTTTGGAAAACTAGATGAACATAAATGAAAAGGAAAATTTGAATTTTCTAAAATTGAATATACCTTTGCAATCTGTTACCAATAAAATTCTTTGCGAATTTTGATTACCAATGCCTAACCAACAATTATACAGAGTCATTCTTTTTTTATCCCTCCTCTTTACTTATTCCAGTCAAGCACAGGAAGTCTTTGTCGAAACGGAGGCCGGAAAGCAATTCACAACTACCCCCAACAATACCTTTTTTGTAGAAGGAAATTGGCGACACATTTTAACGGAGTCGGGCTGGAATCGTTTTGGCTTGAGTGTTTGGTATCGAAAAGATCTAAAGAATCATTGGTCCATCGCTGGAGGTTTGGATAATTACTTGGTGTCGGACAAGAAAACGGCCAACTACAACGAATTACGTCCTTGGGCAATGGTCAGCTTAAAGTCCAAAGTGACCGACCGCCTAACTTTCCATCAATATGTCAAAACAGAATGGCGGCATTATTTCTATAGCGAATATTACGATTACGACAATTATAATCGCTTGAGATACCGAGTCCTTTTGGATCTTGATCTAGGTAAAACAAAAAACAAAAGCGTTTCGCATGCCATTAAACCTGGAGTTGAATGGTTTTTAATGGACAATCCTTCTACTGGAGAAAGGTACACCAACTCAAGGGAATATTCATTGAAATACACTCGTTCATCCCTTAACAAAGAATGGAGCATCGCCTATAAATTCGAGACCTTTTATAAGACTTTTAACCCCAATAGTTTGAACGCAAATACCTTTTTTATTGAGTATAAATTTTAAACATTTCATTTTTTTATGCTAAAACCAACCATGATTACGTCGATGAGACAAATGCTTTCCCTAGCCATTTTAAGCTTATCTGTACATTCACAAATTGCCTTGGCACAGGCAGATCCAAGAAAAGTGCGAGCCGAAAATTTCAAAGGCGAGATCCAATTGGATGTTCGCGCCTCTAAACCCGATTGGGCACCTTACACGCCCAAAAAAGCCCCTGCGGGGTCTCCCAATATTTTATTGGTCTTATTTGATGATACAGGTCTTGCGACTTGGTCTCCCTATGGTGGTGCAGTGAACATGCCCACCTTGGATAAATTAGCCAAAAACGGATTAATTTATTCCCAATGGCATACCACTGCCCTTTGTTCTCCTACCCGCTCTACCTTATTAACAGGTAGAAACCATCATTTAACCGGCAATGCAGCCATTACAGAAGGGGCCAATGGTTTTCCAGGGGCACATGGACGTATCCCTGCACAAACAGCTACCATTGGCCAAGTTTTGCAAGATAATGGTTGGAGTACATTTTGGTTGGGTAAAAATCACAACGTTCCTGAACAAGATATTTCTTCCGGTGCGAGTCGGAAACAATGGCCCACCCAAATGGGATTTGACCGTTTCTATGGATTTATGGGTGGAGAAACCAACCAATGGTATCCTGATTTGGTGGAAGACAATAGCTTTATTGAAGCGCCTTATGGCCCTGAAAAAGGATATCATTTATCAAAAGATTTAGCAGACAAGGCTATCCAATATTTGAAAGATCAAAAATCAGCCAATCCGTCTAAACCTTGGTTCATGTGGTATTGCCCGGGTGCCAACCACGCACCACATCATGCGCCCGAAGAATACATTGCTAAATACAAAGGGAAATTTGATGAAGGATATGAGGCTTACCGAAAATGGGTTTTACCACGTATGATTGCGAAAGGTATTGTGCCAAAAGACACTAAACTGACTCCGTTTAATCCCATTTCAAATGATATCGCTGCTCCTGGCGATTATGTTCGCCCATGGGATCAATTAAAGCCGGAAGAGAAAAAACTCTTTGCTCGTATGGCGGAGGTATATGCTGGATTTTCAGAATACACTGATGTTCAAATCGGACGAATTGTGGATTATTTGGAAAAAACGGGTCAATTAGATAATACGATTGTCATCTATGCTGCCGATAATGGCGCATCTGGAGAAGGTTCCCCCAATGGATCCGTGAATGAAAATAAGTTTTTCAATGGCTATCCAGATGAATTAGCGGAAAATATGAAATACATCGATGTATTGGGCGGACCTGATACCTACGAACATTTCCCAACAGGTTGGGCTGCGGCATTCTCTGCCCCTTTCAAAATGTTCAAGCGTTATTCAGATTATGCAGGAGGAACTTGCGATCCATTGGTCATTTCTTGGCCAAAAGGCATTCAAGCACGAGGAGAAGTTCGAAATCAATTTCACCATTCAACCGATATTGTACCCACTATCCTAGAAATTTGTGGATTAGAAATGCCTAAAATGTACAAAGGGGTTGATCAATACCCACTGTCAGGCGTATCCATGAAATACTCCTTTGAAAGCACGCCAGATGCTAAAACCCAAAAGAAAAGGCAATATTTTGCCATGTTAGGGACACGCGCAATTTGGGAAGATGGCTGGAAAGCTGTTGCGAAACACGTACCCATCACGGGACAAGGTAATTTTGAAAAAGACGAATGGGAATTGTACCATGTGGATGTAGACAGAGCAGAATCCAATGATTTGGCTAAGCAATATCCTGACAAACTAAAATCGCTTGTTGATGCATGGTTTGAAGAGGCTGATAAAAATTTGGTATTACCCTTGGATGATAGAAAACCAGTGGTGCAATTGGCGCTTGAAAGACCATCCGAAGAAAAAGCACGTGATCGTTACATATATTACCCACATACTGCACCCGTTCCAGAAGGAGTTGCCGCAAATGTGAGAGGTCGTTCCTTCAAAATATTGGCAGATGTTGAAATCACAGATGCCGATGCTAATGGGGTTATTTTTGCCCATGGATCAAGATTTGGCGGACATTCATTGTTTATCAAAGATCATAAATTACACTATGTCTATAATTTCCTAGGTATAAAACCGGAACAAAAATTCACCTCGACCAGCACCTTACAAGCTGGTAAATACGTGTTGGGGATGGAATTCAATCGAGAAAAAACAGGTGCCAATGGAGAGCAAATCGGTACGATGAAATTATACATCAACGATAAAGTGGTAGCAGAAGGCCCAATGCGTACTCAGCCGGGCAAATTTACCCTTTCTGGCGATGGTTTGTGCGTCGGTTACGATAGCGGTGATTCCGTGAGTCAATCCTACAAAACACCTGGCACATTTACGGGAGGAGAAATCATCGGAGTCGGCATAACCATTGAAAAAGCGCAATACTTAGATTTAGAAAGAGAAGCGAGATCGAAGTTTAGAGATTAACAAAATCCATATTTAACCAATCATTAACCATAAAAAAAACAATCATGAAACAAACAATTTTAATCACGGGTCTATTTCTTATCTCCTTTTTTGGCAACGCTCAAAACACACAAAAAGATGAATTACAAATTATTCAAACACTTTTTGGAATGGGGAAAAAAGAATTAATTGCTAGCTATATAAAAGCTCCTGTAGATAAACAAGATGCATTTTGGGCAACTTATGATCAGTACGAAACAAAAAGACAAGCTTTAGGAACTAAGCGTTTTGAGATCATCAATGACTACGCGAATAATTACTTTCAGTTAACAGATACCAAAGCAAATGAATTAGTAGGCGACGTTATTTTGAATAATGTGCAATTGGAAAAGTTGAATTACGTCTATTTTAAAAAATTCAAGAAATTATTAGGTGGAGTTGAAGCAGCGAAATTGATCCAATTGGAAGTGTATATTCAATCGCAAATCAAATCTGCCATGCAAAATACCATTCCGTTCATTGGAGAAATAAAAATTAAATAATCAAGATGAAATCCATTCTAACTATCTTTTTATTCCTTCCCATCGCCCTATTGGGTCAAGGAAGAAAAAATACCCTTAGATACAATGTTTCCAACCCCCTTATTTTGGGGGTTGATAACATTATAATTGGGTATGAACACATTGTTAAACCCTATCAGTCGTTTGTGGTCAATTTCGGTGTCAATCATTTGCCCAGCTTAAATCTAAAATCGTTTAGCAAAGACCAAACAACAATCAATTTAACCAAAACAAAAGATAATCCGGGTTACCATTTTTCCATGGAATACCGCTTTTATTTGCCTACGGAAAATAAATTCAAAGCACCCAGAGGGATTTATGTTGGCCCCTATTATTCCTTTAATTCTTTTTCCAAAAACAATTATTGGTTCGTGCAGTCGCCGCAGTACAATGGCGATTTAATTACAGATATTGATTTGAAAATTCATACCATAGGTGTAGAAATGGGATATCAATTTGTCTTGTCTGATCGGATTGCGGCAGATATCATTTTTCTTGGACCAGGCTTAGGAAATTTTGATATCAATGCGAAAATAAATGGCTACATCAATGCTGACGACAAAAAAAGTATTTATGATAATGTTCAAAGCCTTATAGCTGAAAAAATCCCAGGATACAACTTTGCTATAAACCCTCAAGAAATCGACAGCCAAGAACACATTAACGTTAATCGCTTAAACTATCGATTCATGGTCAATGTTGGTTACCGATTTTAGATCATTTCATTTCTTGTCCAAAATGGATAATATTCCCGCTATTGTCCAAAATACTAAACTGCCGCATGCCCCAAGCCATGTGCTGTAATTTGCCATTGGGGTGGACAATGCCTAGTGATTGACATTGTCCATAAAGCTCATCTATTTCATTCACATATACATAACAACCGGTATTCTTGGGGATATTTTCATCGTCACAGCACCATAAATGAATGCTGATGTCATCTCGATGAAACATCAAATAGCCATCCCATGCTGCATTACTTTCAAAACCTAAATTCTGATAAAAAGTAATCGTTGCTTCACGTTCTAAATAGGCAAGAATAGGAGTAGCTTTTAATAAGGTCATAATAGCTTGGAATAAATTTTACCAAACATACGAAATTCCTGCACTAAAATTTCGGGGATTGATGGGATTAACCGAGTTATCATCGTGAACATGATAACTCAAAACATCACCCACATTGCCCACCTTCCCACGTACCATGACATTTTTATATCGGTATGAAAGGGTAAAATCTACTTGGGTAAAATCGGGTAATTCAATCAAGCGATAGGCATCATTCGCCACAGCAATTCGAGTGGATCTTCCAGCAAATCGTTGTCCCAAATACACCGCTGTAATTCCCATTTGCAATCCATTTTTCTTGTATTGAATGCCTAAATTTCCTGTATGATTCGGATTGTATTTCAACAAACTTCCTTCTACATACGTGTTGCTTTTCACATATTTGGTTTCATTGTAACTATACCCTCCCGTAAATGAAAATCCAGCAAAAGGCTTAGTACTTACATCCAGTTCCAATCCTTCACTTTGAACCGAACCGACCATTTCTTTGGTATAGGCATAGGTGGTAGCATTGACTAATACATTTTGAGCCAAATTATTATTCAAAATTCGGTAGGCCGTCAAATTCGCGGAAAGTAAACCATTAAACAATTCATTTTTTACTCCAACTTCGTATTGATCAATCAAAGAAGGCGGAAGCGCTTTGTTATTGATATCTACTCCGGTATTCAAGGTAAAAGAATTGGAATAACTCGCAAAAATGGAATGTGCTTGGCTTGGTTGAAACACCAATCCCAAACGAGGTGAAAAGGCACCATCGTAGTTGTTGGAAACAGACGTTTTCTGAGAACTAAACGTATAAAGCTCACTGGTGGTTTGTTGGTAAGAATAGCGCAATCCCGCCAATAATTTAAACCGATTACTCAAATGAATCAAATCTTGCGCATATACCCCTACTCGATTAACCGGAGCAGTGGTGGTGGTGGAAGGATTTAACACAGGTTGATCTGTACGGGCCAAGTACTTTCGAGTACCAAATACGTTAACGGTATCGTAGGATAGGTAATTTTGAAAAGCTTGAGTAAGGGTCAAATAATAATCGGTATCTGCCCCGATCAATATTTGATGTTTGACAGAACCTGTTTGCAGATTTCCCATTAAATCCACCTGAGCCATTCCATAGTTTTCATTGATCTTGGATTTCTGTAAATTTCGTACCCAGCGGCCATCTTCTGCAACAAAAGTTCCTGAATTGGGCCGCATGTTGGAAATGATATCCAAGGAATTTTGACGTAAACCAAAAAGAGTTTTTAAGGTCCATCGTTCGTCTAGGCGATGCGTCAGAGTTGCCGTTATACTTCCCTGATTTTGTTGAATATTCGACCAAGCAATGCCTAAAAAACGTTCTCTTGGGATATTGGCGATTTGGTAATTAATGATTCCTGCACCAAAGTCGGGCGTGCGTTGATCTTCCAAATAGTCCGCTTCTAGCAATAATTCTGTGTTTTTGCTGAGTTTAAACAACAAAGATGGATTAACATAAACCCTGCTGGAACTTACCCCAATTCGGAAACTATTGGCTTTTTCGTAAGACGCATTCAAGCGAGCAGCAACATGCTTACTGAGGCCACCATATACATCAACACTAGGTTTAAACAAATCCCATGAACCTGTTTTCAATCCTACTTCACCTCCAAAATTAAATTTGGGTTTTTTAGTAATTAAATTCAACACGCCACCCGCAGCCACATTCCCAAACAAAATTGCGGAACTCCCTTTCAAAACCTCCACTTTTTCCACCCCACTCAATTCACTCATGACCCCATTGGCAAATCGCATTCCATTTTTAAAGGTGTTGGAACTACCCAAGGCAAATCCTCTTGCCGAAATTTCTTCTTGATAACCGCCCGTGGTTCCCATGATGTACATCCCATTGGTGTTCATCAACACATCGCTCATGCTTCGCACTTGTTGCGCATCCAACAGCGATTTGTCGATGGTCATCACACTTTGCGGCAAATCCATTGGACGTATGGGCAGTTTACCAATATTGATCGGTTTTTCATTTTGACTCACATACCCGACTACGACAATTTCTTTTAAGTCGGTAGAAGACTCCAGCAATTCCAACCCGAGGTTCAGCATTTTACCTTCTTCCAAATTGATTTTTTGGATAAGAGTTTTAAATCCGACAAAAGAGGCTTTGAGTGTGTAGCTGCCGCTTGGTAAGCTAGGAAAAGAAAAATTTCCTTTTTCATCAGACATTTGACCTTTCTTTAATTCGGATATTTGGATGGAAACACCCGGAACTGGTTGATTTTGAGCATTATTGACAATCCCGACTAAAGCAGATGATTGGGCAAAAATGGCAGCAGAGATAAAGATAAAAAGGGCACTTAGGCGAATGGAACGATACATTTGGTTTCAATATTTATTTAGACTAATTATAAATAATGCACAAATGTAAGGGACACATCCATACAACGCAAGCTTATTTAGAATTATTTTAAATAGCGTGTCTCCTTATGAAAATGTCCCCAATATCAAAAAGTTGGATCCTAGTTGAATTAAAAATCCTTGATTAAAGGAAAGAACTCTTCCGATTTCATGAATGGATACAAAGGAAGCGTTTTAACCAATTCACGAACAGCGGTTTCTTCAATTCCTTGAAAAATTAAGACTGCGCCATTTCGAGTTGGACGAAGAAAAAGTTGCTCCAAAATACCCTCTTCGCGCCATTGGGCAATAACAGCTCTTTCATGTTGGATAATTTCTGGAAAATTAGCGGGCAGGTTCTCTGTTTCGATGGTTAGTATAAATAATACACGATTCATAATGGATGAAGTTTTAAAAATGATTTTGCAAAACTAAATCCAACACTTTACTTTTGCAAGTAGGAACACATTTGTATAGTAATAACACTAAGTAAAGTATTAAGTCCATGGCCTCAAAAGAAGAAAAAAAATTAGAAATTTCGGATGAAAATTGTCCCATAAAAAACGTAGTTGAAATATTAGGAGGTAAATGGGCCTTTTCCATCATCTACTTCTTGTTACAGGGAACCAAGCGATTCAAAGAAATAGAACATGGCATTACAGGAATCAACACCCGAATGTTGGTCAAAGAGTTGAAATCCATGCAGGAAAATAAAATTCTTACGCGAAAAGCCTATCCCACCATCCCGCCAACGGTAGAATATACCCTGACCGAAAAAGGCAAAAAACTGGAACCCATTTTGCAGGAGTTATATAAATGGGGAAAAGCCTATGATGTATAAATTCTCATTTTTACCTCATACCTCAATACCCTATTCCCGCTCCGAATTTAAACAAAGGATAATTCGGGCCTTCTAAGTAACCCGGCACATCAGATTTGTTTTCTTCCACGACTTGCATGTTTTTTGGCGTGGTAAATGGCATTTTTCCGCTTGGATTATATTTACCTGTCACAATATCCAAAAGCGCTTCTTGTGTTGTTCCGAAAGTCGCAATGATTGTTTGGGTATTGGCTTGATCGATTTCTTCAATGACCCATGGATTCGTATAGTTGATGGCGACAATCGTTGGTTTCGACTGAATCAATTCATTGGCATGTTTAACATCGATTCGGTTGGCAGAAAGATTCAAATCAATTTTTGTTCCTTGGGAGCTAAATAATCCGCCGCTACTTGGAATTAACCAAAGTAAAATAACATCCGCCTCTTCTTTGGTTGATACAAATTCAATGTTTTTATCGTCGTAATTGGGTTTGGCAACTTTGATTACATCGGCATTTCTACCCGTATTCATGTAGGTTTCAAAATACACTTTGGTCTTTTTTACCAAAGGCAAAACCTTCTGATTATTTCTTAATAATACGATGGATTTTCTTAAAGCTAAATTAGCAAATTCTGTTGCTTCTTTATTCCCAACGATTTTTACTGCATTTTCAACATCCACATAGGGGTTTTCAAATAAGCCTAGTTCAAATTTCTCTTTCAACAATTTTTCTACCGATTGGTCTATACGTGCTTCGCTAACCATTCCTTTTTTAACTACCTCAATCAAAGTGCTTGGATCAGCTGCGCCTGAAAAAATATCCACTCCGGCATTCAAAGCTTTTTGGTAACGCTCCATAATGCTTAAATTTTCTACTCCCCATGGCATCATCTCAATCGGGCCCGTGTCCGAATTGATGATTCCATGAAAGCCTAATTTTTGTTGCAAAAGATCATTGATCATAGCTTTGTTGAATGAAAATCCTACATTTTCAAATTCTTTTCCTTTGGGAGCTGAATAATAGGGCATGATGGCCGAAGTTCCTGCCTCTATGGCTGCCTTAAAGGGTTTTAAGTGGAAATCAAACATGCCACCTGGGTAATGCGCAAATTTTCCCCAATCGAAGTGTGAATCTTGTCCGCCCTCTTGTGGCCCTCCTCCTGGAAAGTGTTTGGTGGTCATGGCTACAGAATTGACTCCCAAGTTTTTACCTTGAAATCCCAAAACGATTTCTCGAATCATGTTAGAAGTTAAATCGGCATCTTCGCCAAAAGTGCCTTCCACACGTTGCCAGCGAGGTTCCGTGGCTAAATCAGCCATGTACATATACCCTTTGCGTAAACCAACTGCTTTCCATTCTTGAGCAGCAGTCTCCGCAAATTTACGGGTCAAAGCAAAGTCGCGCATAGCCGCCAAACCTAATTCGCCGGGCCATTTTGAAAAGGCTGTTACTCCTACGCTTAGTCCGACAGAGGCATCTGTCGTAACGTGATTTCGTGGATTGGATGCCACAATCGCTGGAATTCCCAAACGAGTAGCTTCACAAAGTTCTTGAAGATTATTGGACCATTTTGCCATCGTGGATGGGCTAGTATTGGCTCTTAAAATAAAATGGCGCAAATGAAATTGTTGAACCCCTTTTGTTGTTCCTGCTGCTGCCATATTGGGTGCTCCCAAGGGTTTGCGAGTGAACATATTCGTATTTTGTACCAAATCCTCTTCGTTAAAACCTTCCGTAATCGGAGTTCTTGGGCCAGCTTGAACCCCTTGAGCAAAGACATTGTCGCCTGCCATCCGAGTAGTACTGATGAGCATAAAACCCAGTTTTTCCTCCAATGTCATTTTTGATACCAAATCTTTAACTCTAGCATCCACTGGTAAACGCCAATCTTCGTATTTGTCGAGCTGATTGTTTTTGTTTAAATCTTTGAACTGAAGGTTCTTGATTGTTAATGTTTGTGTTTTTCGAGCAACTAGTTTTGGTTGATTTTGTGCGAAAAGGCTTGTTGAAAAGATGGTCGCAAGAAACAAATATTTCACTTTCATAGCAGAACAATAAGGGTTTTGTACTAAAAGCCTGAAAGGTACTTTTTCTAATCAAAAATGCCGTTATTCATTAGGGCGTATGGCTTATGATGATTCCGTCAAAAGATTATTGAGCCTGTCAAAGTATACCTCTTACCTTTTACCTCTTACCTATTACTGACGGTGCCTGAAAAAAGTTGACACATCTTTCTTCTTTTTAAACAAGAAGAAACATGAAAAAAACATCATTTAGAGTTCAGCTGATCTTTTCGGAAGAACTTCGCAAAGAAGTTG
>NZ_JBPXKA010000010.1:0-108221 GCF_054558485.1 Aquirufa sp. ROCK2-A2 | reverse complement strand
GCGTTGCGGCTGCTACGCCAGATGCCACTAATACAACTTTAGGTAAAATACGATTGTCAGGTGATTTAGCTGGAACGGCGGATGCTCCCACTGTTCCAGCTTTATCCCTAAAGGCTGATACAAGTTCGGTCAATACTGCTTTAGCTTTAAAAGCCAACTCCACAGATGTTACCAATGCATTAGCCGCAAAAGCCGATACAAGTACAGTCAATTCTGCTTTGACATTGAAAGCAAATGCCACAGATGTTAGTAACTCTCTTGCTGTAAAAGCCGATACAAGTTCGGTCAATACCGCCCTTGCCTTAAAAGCAAATGCCACAGATGTAACAATTTCATTAGCCGCCAAGGCTGATACAAGTTCGGTCAATACTGCGTTAGCTCTAAAAGCCAATTCCACAGATATTACCAATGTATTAGCTGCAAAAGCCGACACAAGTTCGGTCAATACCGCACTTGCATTGAAAGCAAATACCTCAGATGTTACAATTTCATTAGCCGCAAAAGCCGATACAAGTTCGGTCAATACTGCCTTAGCTTTAAAAGCAAATACCTCAGATGTTAGTAATTCACTTGCTACAAAAGCCGACACAAGTTCGGTCAATACCGCACTTGCATTGAAAGCAAATTCCTCAGATGTTACAATTTCATTAGCCGCCAAGGCTGATACAAGTTCGGTCAATACTGCCTTAGCTCTAAAAGCCAATTCCACAGATGTAACAATTTCATTAGCCGCAAAAGCCGACACAAGTTCGATCAATACGGCTTTAGCTTTAAAAGCAAATTCCTCAGATGTTACAATTTCATTAGCCGCAAAAGCCGATACAAGTTCGGTCAATACCGCTTTGGCCTTAAAAGCAAATGCCACAGATGTTAGTAATTCGCTTGCTGCAAAAGCCGATACAAGTTCCGTCATTACGGCTCTAGCATTGAAAGCAAATACCTCAGATGTTACAATTTCATTAGCCGCAAAAGCCGATACAAGTTCGGTCAATACAGCCATAGCTCTAAAAGCAAATACCTCTGATGTTAGTATTTCGCTAGCCGCAAAAGCCGATACAAGTTCGGTTAATACGGCTTTGGCTTTAAAAGCCAATGCCACGGATCTAACAAATTATGTAACTACCAATACTGCACAAACAATAACAAGTGCAAAAACATTTTCAGATACAACAACATTTTCAAAAGATGCTTTAATAAATGGAATTACGGTCGGTAAAGGTGGTGGAAATGGAAGCACCAACACAGCAATCGGATTTAAAGCACTGTTTTCTAATCAAACAGGTAGCATGAACACAGCCATTGGCAATAATGCTGGCAGTTCCTTTATTGGTTATGATGAAGATGGCAATGACTTTGATGCAAATAACACCACAAGTGATTTTTCAGTATACCTTGGATCAAATACTAAAGCATCAGCAGACGATGCTCAAAATGAGGTAGTAATAGGATATAATGCAATTGGTGCTGGTAGCAATACCATTCAACTAGGAAACACTGCTATCACTGATGTAAAGACTAGCGGTAATTTGACGGTAAATGAAATTACGGTAGGTAGAGGTGGTGGAAATCGTTATTTTAATACAGCATTGGGCAATAGCGCTCTTTTGAGTAACACAACAGGTGATTATAACACAGCAAGCGGACATAGTAGTCTTGCTAGTAACACAACAGGTGGAAATAACACAGCAATTGGATATTATGCACTTGCTTACAATATAGAAGGTAGAAACAATATAGCAATCGGTTTAAGTGCTCTTCAAAGTAATACAGAGGGTTCGGGCAACACAGCAATTGGTAACTACACTAATGTCAGATTTGATAGTTTAACCAATGCGACAGCAATAGGCTATGGCGCGGTTGTAAATGCTGACCACACCATTCAATTGGGAGCAGATGGTACAACTAGTGATGTAAATGGTTATATACCTGCTGTCACTGATGTAAAAACCAGTGGTACCCTCACTGCAGGAACTGTGACCTATCCAAATACCCACAATAGCACAAGCGGCCAAGTTTTAACGATTGATAACGCGGGGCTAGCAACATGGGCAGCTGCAGCCGGAGGGGTGCCTTATTCTGGCGCTACCCAAGCCGTTAACCTAGGTGGCTATGATTTGACGGTAAATGGAATTACGGTCGGTAGAGGTGGTGGATCAGATACAATCAATACTGTAATTGGTAAAAACGCCCTAGTTAACAACACGACGGGAAGTGGCAACACAGCAAATGGCTGGAGTGCTCTTTCAAATAACACAGACGGAAATGGTAATACAGCCATTGGCGGTGCTGCTCTTTATTCTAACACAACAGGTAATTATAACATAGCAATTGGCGCTGAAGCTCTTTCATTAAACACTACAGGTTCATCTAACACAGCTATCGGAGGTGGAGCCCTTATTACTAACAACACAGGCGAATTTAACACTGCAATCGGATATGGTGCAAATGTCGAATATGATAGTTTAACCAATGCAACAGCCATTGGCTATAACGCAGTTGCAGGAGCAAGCAACACCATTCAATTAGGTAATGCGGATGTAACCAATGTAAAAACCAACGGTAGCATTACTGCTGACGGGAAAATAATCGCAGGCGCCTCCTCTGCTGCTAGTTCCTCAGCAGTATTAGAGGCAAATTCAACCACACAAGGTTTTTTACCTCCTCGTTTAACAACCACACAAAGAAATGCAATTACTACTCCCGCTGAAGGTTTAACCATTTGGAATACTATAAATAAGCAATTAGAAGTTTATGATGGTTCCCATTGGGTAAATATGAATGGTCAATTAGTTTCTACTTTAAATGTGGGAGATAGTTACGGAGGAGGAAAGGTGGCTTATATTTTTCAACTTGGGGATATTGGATATGTTGCGGGACAAACCCATGGCTTAATTGCAGCTGTTGTTGATCAAACTACTGATGCGGGAATTAAATGGTTCCCTAGCATTTTCTATGATGTAACCCAAACCCTTTTAGGAAAAGGCTTGGCCAATACTTTTTCAATAATTGCAGCTTCAGGTGGCGCATCTTTGACAAACTATGCTGCGGGACTTGCTAACAGTTACAGGGGTGGGGATTTTTCTGATTGGTATTTACCGAGCAAAGAAGAATTAAATATTTTGTTCCAAAATAAAGACCTAATTGGAAATTTTGCGACTTCTGGGCTTGCAGCATATTGGAGTTCTTCTCAAAAGGGGACTTTTAATTACAAAGATTTTATTGAATTTGCTAAAGGAATCTCAAATGCATGGGTACAGTTATTTTTTAGTTCTGGTAGTGATTTGGCAGGCTTACAGAAGGAACTTGGTATTTCTAACGCAAGACGTGTCCGGGCAGTTAGGACCTTTTAAATCTTCCATTTCCAAAGCTAGTCGAATTTAAAGCGCTAAATGGTCAAATTAACTATACCTAAAGAACGACCTTGTAGGCTATGTTTTTTATGTAACACATCGGTAAACACGGGATTGTAGCTGAAACGCAAGTTCATAGTACATCGGCTACATGGTTTGATGCGCAAGATATCATAAGTACATCATTAACTCATAGTGCTACTGGCCAATATTTTGGTAGTGGTCATGCATTACAAATACCAAGGGTGCAGTATTCAATGTTTGCGCCATAAGGGCTTTTTAACCTTTAACATACAAATTTACCCATTCTCTATTTTCTCGGAACAAAAAACCTTAGCGCTAATTCATGTGTAGGGTTACTTACTTTGCTGATAACACTGGTCGGCATTTCATACACGTAACCTATGTAAATTCTTTTGGTGGCTTGAACACCTAAGCGAAGGCCCCAACTATCTTGATATCGGTAGTTTAATCCAACATCTAAATTTCCTTTTATATTTAAGAGCAAGTTAGCATCCCAACTTAAAGGAACGCTAGAGGCTATACGTGCTAAAAAACTAGGGTATAATGTTAATTTCTCATTCAGCGAAATTTTATTCCCAATCATCGTATACACATAGGCCACATCTTTGTATCCTCCCGATTGATCTCCAAAATTATATTTGATGATTCTTGGCATGGATAAACTAGCAAAAAAACCGTTCTTTTTGGCAATTTTTACACCCCAACCAACATTCAATTTTAACCCTGTGCTTTGTTCCCCTAAAAATAAATCATCTGAATCATGAACCAAACGAATGCCACTGAAATCCAAACTCACATTCGCCAAGCCCAAACGTATCCCTCCTGATAAATTCCAATTCTCGCCCAATCGTGCATGATAGGCATAATCTCCCGATAACAAAGCAATCTTCACGGGACCAGCCTGATCAAACATGGCATTAAATCCCAATCCACTTTGTTGATGCCATTTGAAATTACCATTCAAAAAATACGTCTTCGGCATTCCCTCGATATTCGTCCACTGCTGGCGATTCATGATGATAATCTCACTGGAGTCGGTACTGCCCGCATGAGTAGGAGAAATGACCTGTGGATTAAAGCGATACATGTTGTACATCGGTTCAATTTGAGCTTCTGCCAATGGACCGATTAATAGGCCTAAAAGCAAAGTCCATAGAAAAGCCTTGCTTCTCTTTTTTGTATATGTCGAACTATTATTGATATGATTCATCTTCTTCTGCTTGTTTAAAAATCGATTCCTTATTTTCCTTTGCGGTTAATGTACACATAGGTTGCGACTGTTGGATATTTACCAAAAAAGTCAAGCACATAGTAATACGTTCCATCTGGCAATAAGTTATCCCCAGCTAATAAACTCGTTCCTCGGTCGGTCTGACCACCCCAATCATTTTTATAATTGGTCGTTTGATAAACAATATTCCCTGCTCGATTGAATATCGTCAACTCATTCGGTTGATTGGGCAAAATACCAGGAATGATCAATACGTCATTTTTCCCATCTCCATTGGGCGATATGCCATTGGGTGTAAATGTGGGACAAAGATCTGCATCAATCCGATTGTCGACACCATCTTTATCACAATCCGCTTGCGCACCAAAGCCAATGTTATTTTCCAATTTGTCGATGATTCCATCGTTATCCGAGTCGATATCTTGGTAATCTGGCTTCCCATCTTTATCCGTATCTACCGGATTATTGGGAACATTGCCCGCCTCCTCTTTATCGGAATATCCGTCGTTATCAGAATCCAAATCTTTGTTATCTACCGTTCCATCTCCGTCGGTGTCTACCGGTTTGCTTGGAATTGCACCTGCCTCCACTTTATCCGATATGCCATCATTATCGGAGTCTGTGTCCAAATAATCGGGTTTACCGTCTGCATCTGTATCGATTGGATTAATGACATTGACTGCTTCTAAACTATCTGGAATTCCATCGTTATCGGAGTCTGAATCTTGATAATCGGCCTTGCCATCCGCATCCGTATCTGCCGGCTTATTGGGATCCTTACCCACTTCCATCTTATCGGAAATACCATCGTCGTCGGAATCTAAATCCCTAAAATCTGAAAGTCCATCTTTATCGGTATCAATGGGTATTTGTGGATCCTTTCCTACCTCAATGTTGTCCAGAATTCCATCATTATCGGAGTCGGTATCCATATAATCCGGTTTACTATCTCCGTCTGTATCCACCGGCTTGCTTGGGTCCTTACCAGCCTCCACACTATCCGATATTCCATCATTGTCCGAATCCGTATCCAAATAATCAGGTAACCCATCCGCATCCGTATCGATTGGCTTATTGGGGTCTTTCCCTACTTCGATAATATCCTGAATGCCATCATTGTCGGAATCTACATCTTGATAATCAGGCAAACCATCCAGATCCGAATCCATGGGTTTACTTGGATCTTTTCCGGCTTCTAATTTATCTGAAATACCATCATTATCCGAGTCCAAATCTCTATTATCCGAAATGCCATCTTTGTCCGTATCAACTGGATTCTTTGGATCATTTCCGGCCTCTAATTGATCCATGATTCCATCATTGTCGGAATCTAAATCTATGTAATCCGCTAGACCATCCTTGTCGGTGTCCATCGGTTTGCTTGGGTCTTTACCTGCTTCTAAAAGGTCAGGCATTCCATCGTTATCTGAATCAATATCCAAGTAATCCGCTTGGCCATCATTATCTGTATCGACCGGATTACCAAGATCTTTCCCAGCCTCTATGCTGTCTAAGATTCCATCATTATCTGAGTCGATATCCAAATAATCTGCTTGTCCGTCGTTGTCAGAATCAACCGGTTTACCAAAATCTTTACCCGCTTCAATGTTGTCTAAAATTCCATCATTATCTGAGTCGGTATCCAAGTAATCCATTTGACCATCATTATCTGTATCCACCGGTTTACCAAAATCTTTGCCAGCTTCTAAACTATCTAAGATTCCATCATTATCTGAGTCGGTATCTAAATAATCTGCTTGTCCGTCTTTATCGGTATCGACGGGCTGATTGACGTCTTTTCCTGCCTCGATACGATCTAAGATACCGTCATTGTCGGAGTCGATATCTAAGAAATCAGGTAAACTATCTCCATCTGAATTGATGGGTTTAGCAGGTTCTTGGCCAGCCTCTAATTGATCCGTAAATCCATCGTTATCCGAATCCACATCTCTAAAATCGGATAAACCATCCCCATCCGAATCCACCGGTTTAGTTGGATCAACACCTGCCTCTAATTGGTCAGGAATGCCGTCATTATCGGAATCCAAATCCACATAATCTGCTTGACCATCTTTATCCGTATCCTCTGCATTTCCATTGGAACGATCATCTAATCCATCCAATGCCTCATCCATAAATGCACAACTTTCACAAATAACAACACCCTCCATTCGGTCAGGAATACCATCTCCATCGCTATCCAAATCTAAGTAATTGCCAACTCCATCTCCATCTGAATCCACAACATTCTCTTTATTGTCTGGGATCAAATCCCCATCGCTGTCCAAATCCCGGTAATTAGGCAAATTATCTTTGTCCCAATCAGCTGTTAATTCGATTGAATCAAGAATTCCATCCCCATCACTATCTATATCTAAAAAGTCTGGAGTGCCATCAGCATCTGTATCAAGAGGTTGACTAAGATCCTTGCCTGCTTCCACGCCATCTAGAATACCATCATTATCTGAATCTGTATCCACGTAATCTGATTTTCCGTCAACATCCGAATCAATAGGTTTATTAGGTACAAGACCCGCTTCCATGCTATCCGAAAATCCATCATTGTCGGAGTCTAAATCCCTAAAGTCAGGTATTCCATCTCCGTCCGTATCCAAAGGTTTATTCGGATTTGATCCTACTTCTAGATTATCTGGAATTCCATCATTATCGGAATCGATATCCAAATAATCAGGTTTCCCATCTTTGTCTGCGTCAACTGTTATACCATTTGAACGATCATCTAAACCATCTGGAAAGAGGTCTTTCGCTTCACAACTTTCGCAAATACTTACACCTTCCAATCGGTCAGGTATCCCATCTCCATCACTATCCAAATCCAAGTAATTGCCGATACCATCTCCATCAAAATCTGCCATTGTTTCTTTGCTATCTGGAATTAAATCGCCGTCACTATCTAGATCTCGGTAATTGGGACGATTATCATTATCCATATCAGAGGTTTGTTCTATCTCATCCGGTATGCCATCTTCATCATCATCTCTATCCAAAAAGTCTTGAAAGCCGTCCTTGTCCGTATCCTGAATAGTCCTAGGTTTACCGCCCATGCTTAGTTCTAAAAAGTCGGCCAAACCATTCATATTGGCATCAGGGAAACTTCCATCTGCTTTTTTCACTGTTCCTGTGTACCCAAAATCATCATGAAAGAAATAGATTTCTGTTGCTTCCCAAGCATCCATGATTCGATCGTCATCGCTATCCAAATCTAGATAATTAGGTATTCCATCTCCATCAAAATCTACAGTACCTTCAAGTCTATCTAAAATACCATCATTGTCGGAATCCAGATCTAAGTAGTCCGCATCGCCGTCTTTATCCGAATCTCTATTTTGCTCTAACCTATCTTGAATACCATCATTATCGGAATCCAAATCCAAATTATTGGGAATTCCATCCTGGTCAAAGTCTTGGCAAATCAGGTCAGCCCCAAAACATTCCATGAAGTTTTCTATTCCGTCGCCGTCACTATCGGTTTCATCCAAAATGGTTAAATTTATATCGCTGTTGGAAGCTAAAGTTGCCCCAATAGCGCTTGGCGTCAAAATGATAGACTCCATTGGTTCTACTAATCGATCCGTGAGAGCCGAAACAGAAAAAGATCCAATAGTTTCTCCCGCAGGAATGATGATTTGAGGGCCCGTTACTATTTTTTGGATTCTATGATTACCATAGTCAGATAAGTATAGATTCCCATTATCATCTCTTACTACACCAAAAATTTGATCAAATTGATTCGAAGCCGGTCCAGAACCATTGTTGCCGAAAACAACTTCTCCTTTAAACGCTCCTGGCGCCCATTTTACAACGGCATTATTAAAAATATCTGTATAGATTATATTTCCTTCATCATCTATGATAACATCGGTGGGTGCAATTTGATTATCATCCAATCCTATATCATTACCACCCGCTACGGTTATACCCTCCGTCGCATCAGATGCCCATTTTTGAATCCGTAAATTATACAAATCAGCTACATAAATATTGTCCTCTTTGTCAATAAAGAATCCAAATGATAAACCTATTTGATTGGAACCAGAGCCATTGCCATAAGCACCAATAACTATTTGTGGTGCAGATACGCCAGGTGTAAACTTTAAAATGCTAGCGTTAAATATATCGAGTACATAAATATTCCCAAATGAATCCAATTGGATATCTATTGGAAAATCAACCTCTGCTACCGTTTCCCCATAATTTGCCCCAGGTACCCATTTTTGAATACGGCTATTACCAGTATCCGCGATATACAAATTGCCTGATGCATCAATAGCTACTGCATAAGGACTGTCCAATTGGTTCGCTCCATTTCCTTGTCCGTTACCACCAGCTACAGTGATGCCCTCCGTTGCGCTAGGCGCCCATTTTTGAATGCGGTTATTTTCTGAGTCGGCCACATACATATTCCCTACGTTATCTAAGCACATTTTACCCGTAAATGCAATTTGGTTGGAAGCAGGACCATATCCATTACCCCCCGCTACTGTGATGGCATTTTCCTGATAGCCCATTCGGCTATACAAATGATCTTGATTAATCTTGGCGGTACCAGATGGAATAAAATTAATGATGGTTTGGGTGTCAGTTGCCTCTTGAAGGGTTGCAGTAATGTTAGCAAATTGTCCTTCAATGATTGTCGATTGGTCTTGCGTGAGGCTAATTTCAGGAGCAAGCCTGCTGAATCTTCTTCCAGAAATTAAACGATTTGACAACTTGGGCTTACTACTCAACTTGGACTTAGGGCTAACTAACTCCATTCGGATTTTGCGAGTTAAAGAATCCAGCTTTGATTTGACAGACTGTCCAGATGATTGATGAAAGCAGCTTAAACTTATGAAAAGACAAATAATGCCCTTTGCCGTAAAACGCTTAAATTGATTTGTCCAAAGCGGCTTAGGCACACCGTGGGTTTCAGTACTTGAAAAAGCAAACATGAAGATAAATTTTAGAACCGTTTAATCAATTAATAAGTAAAAACTATATACGTAAAGCGAACGCAAAACTATATACGTAAAACAATAATCAACAATATTCATGCAAGATACGGATTCTTAATTTAAATAAGTCTTCATAATTTGGAGACTTACCTTTTTAAGATGTTCTAAATTTTGTTGAATTTGCTCATCTATCGCACAATCTGGAAAAGGCGCCTTCTCCAGCCAAATCTGAATCACCCCTTTTTTATCCACCTTCGCGAATACAAAAACTACCTTAGCGGAAGCTAAACGGCAAATTTTCATGCTATTGGGAGATAAATCATCTAGTTGATCTCTATCTATCATGGCAAAAACGGAGGACCCTTTTGAAAGTATCGATTTAGTTTTTAAAAGTACATAAGGGTCTCTTTTAATAACTGGAAAATTATCCTTTAATCCCAATAACGTAATCGTCAAATCTTGATTGGGAAATGCCGCAATAGCTACTTCAATGGGGTAATTATTTTCCATTAATGCCTTAATCCCCAATTCCATGATGGGCAAATGGGTGGTACAATATAAGGTAGCATGATCTACCCGCACCTGGTTGGAATTAAATTCATATGGCATATAAAATGGCCTTTGGGATCTTTTCAACAGGACAAGCATTCTTAAAAACAGCTTTAAACGTATCTGCTCAAAATTCCCTGATTCATTCCTAAACAAGAATTTCAAATATTTGGAGAATTGATAGGTCCTAAAGGTTAGATGGTACCAAACAGTTGATGGAGTCAATAAAACAAATAACGCACACAAGCGTTGCACATTTAGGTTGAAAATGCCTTTGTGATCATCCGTTATTTGATAAATGTTTTTTACTAGGGCAAATTTTGAAAACATCATTTTACAAAATATAATTTAGAACAAAAGTTTACCTTCCTGATACAAAAAAATCAAATCGACTAATTGGGAATAAACACAAATTCCAATATCTCCTTGGCCACTTCTTCTTTCGATTGCAATGGTACCCTTTTTTTGTCCCCTTCTACGGAAAAAATAGTTACTTGATTGGTTGCTAATCCAAATCCGGCACCGGAATCATTCAAGGAATTCAACACGATAAAATCCGTGTTTTTTTCTTGCATTTTTTTCCTGGCATTGGCCTCTTCATTTTCCGTTTCAAGAGCAAAGCCAACAATGATTTGTCCAGGCCTTTTGGCCGAACCTAAGGCAGCTAAAATATCCGTGGTTTTCTCTAAAACTAAATGAGAACTCGAGTCTGATTTTTTAATCTTTTCAGGAGAAATGGAAGAAGGACGATAGTCCGCCACGGCAGCCGACATGATTATCAAATCTGCATCAGCTTGTTGGGCCAAACATTCCGATTCCATTTCAGCGGCCGATTGCACCGAAATTAATTGGATTCCTTGCATTGTTTTCTGAACCTGTAGTGGTCCGGCGATTAATATCACTTCAGCCCCTTGCAGATAACATTCTTCTGCCAAACTCATTCCCATTTTACCCGTGGAAAAATTAGAAATATAGCGTACTGGATCGAGTAATTCTTGGGTAGGTCCGGCCGTAATTAATACCCGTTTCCCCGCATATTTTTTTCCTCTAAACGTATTTTCAATTAAGAATTGCATGATTTCTTCTGGCTCCATCATTCGCCCTTGACCTACTAAACCACTGGCCAATTCCCCTGAATTAACTTGAAGGACGGTATTTCCAAAGGACCTTAATTTGTCTAAAGAATGCTGAGTAGCAGGATGTAAAAACATATCCTCATCCATCGCTGGCGCTACGATAACAGGACAACGAGCCGATAAATAAGTAGCCAAAAGCACATTATCACAAAGTCCATTGGCCATTTTCCCCAAGGTGTTACACGTAGCAGGTGCTACGATAAAAACATCTCCCCACAATCCCAATTCCACATGATTGTTCCAAACTGCTCCTTCATGAAATTCTATCCAAACAGGATGATGAGAGAACGTCGATAAAACTAAAGGCGAAACAAACTCTTTTGCCGCATTTGTCATGACAATTCGCACCTCCGCGCCTGCTTTTGTTAACAAGCGGACAAGCTGGATGGACTTATACGCTGCTATGCTAGCCGTAATTCCCAGAATAATTCTTTTCCCTTTAAGCGGCATGGATTTCATAATTTGGGCAAAATTATGGTAATTTTGAACATTAACATAATGAATTGAAACAATTTCAAAAGACGAGTGAATTACAAAGCTATTTAAAATCAAGCGGTAAAACCATTGGATTTGTCCCAACCATGGGAGCTTTGCACGAGGGTCATCTGGCCTTGATTCAAGCTTCAAAAGCAGTTTGTGATATAACTGTATGCAGCATTTTCGTAAATCCTACCCAGTTTAACGATCCAAGTGATTTCGAAAAATACCCTGTAACTTTGCATGAAGACTTAGAAAAATTGGAAAAGGAAGGCTGTGATGTGGTCTTTTATCCATCTGTTTCGGAAATGTATCCTAATGGATTTGAGAATTTGCCACATTATGAAATCGGTTTTCTAGAATCGATTTTAGAAGGAAAATATCGGCCAGGACATTTTCAAGGAGTTTGTGTGGTAGTGGATTTATTGCTTCAAGCCGTACAACCCCACCAACTTTTTATGGGGGAAAAAGATTACCAGCAAATCGCTGTCGTGCGCAAAATGCTGGAAATCACAAAGTCAAGTGTACAATTAATTCCTTGTCCTACCGTAAGGTCTACGACAGGTTTGGCCTTAAGTAGCCGAAATGCCCGATTATCAGAAATACAAAAAGAGCAAGCCCTCTCTATTTATAAAGGATTTGAATTATCCAATTTAGAAGAATTCAAACAAAATCTCCTTCAAAACGGTTTTGAATCCATTGATTATATCGCCTGTGCGGATCCTTTGACCTTGGAAGAGAAGGGAATGGGAGAAAAACCTTACCTTATTTTAGTGGCTGCTTTTTTGGGAGGTGTTCGATTAATAGATAATAAATTATTTTCATGAGCTATTTAAAAGAAGTAAAAAGAGTAACAACGAGTCGCATTCAATCCATGAAATCGCAAGGGGAAAAAATAGCCGTATTAACCTGTTATGATTTTACCATGTCTAAACTGTTAGATGCTGCTGGAATTGATATTCTTTTGGTTGGCGATAGTGCAAGCAACGTAATGGCAGGCCACGAAACCACCTTGCCGATTACCCTAGATCAAATGATTTACCACGCACAATGTGTGAGTAGGGGTGCCCAAAGAGCCATGGTATTGGTTGATTTACCTTTTGGTTCCTACCAATCAGATAGTTCATTGGCACTCGGTTCCGCAGTCCGTGTCATGAAAGAAAGCGGCGCGCATGCCGTGAAATTAGAGGGGGGAGAAGAGGTCTTGGAATCGATTATCAAAATTACCAAAGCCGGAATTCCAGTCATGGGACATTTGGGTTTGACGCCTCAAAGCATCCATCAATTTGGTTCTTATGGCCTTCAAGGCAAAAGCGATGAAGCTGCTGAAAAAATAATCAAGGAAGCAGTAATGTTGCAAGAAGCCGGTTGTTTTGCACTTGTATTGGAAAAAATTCCCGCAAATTTAGCCCGCCAAGTAAGTCAAACATTGCACATTCCAACCATTGGTATTGGAGCAGGGGTTGACTGCGATGGGCAAGTATTAGTGATGCACGACATGCTAGGAATGAACGAAGATTTTAATCCGAAGTTTGTACGCAAATTTGCACATGTAGGAAACGAAATTACACGCGCAACAAGCTCCTTCGTGGAAGAAGTGAAGTCGGGTAATTTTCCTTCCACGGAAGAATCGTATTAAACCAAAACGTTTTTTCCGTTAGGGAAAATAACCGTTGGAACAAAGGTTTTGGCCTCTTCAAAATCCATTAAAGCGTAAGAAATGATGATGACGATATCACCCACTACCCCTTTTCTGGCAGCAGGACCATTCAAACAAATGACTCCTGAGCCACGTTTTCCTTTGATTAAATAGGTTTCAATGCGTTCCCCATTGTTCACATTCACCACTTGGATTTTTTCATGCTCAATCAGATTGGCGGCATCCATTAAATCCTCGTCCATGGTTAAACTTCCAACGTAATCAACATTGGCTTCGGTGATGGTGGCGCGGTGTACTTTGGATTTTAAAATTTGAATTTGGTACATTGTTTATGGCGGATTGATATATTTTTACAAAATTAGCCAATTATTAACAGCTACACATGATACTTTGCTTTGATTTTGGAAATACTCGTTTAAAATTTGCCATTTTTGATGGGAAAGATTGGGTAAAATCAGGATTTATAACTGATTTGACATTTGAAAGTATCCTAAATATTGAAAATCCAAAACTGATAAAACAGTTGGTCATTTGTAGCGTCATTGCCATTCCAACTGAATTATTAGCGCATTTAGAGCAACATTATACCGTTAGGTTTATTCGTAAGGAAGATTCACACCTCCGTTTTACCCATTACGACCCAACAACCTTAGGATTAGATAGAATTATTTTAGCCGAAGCCTGCCTTCATCAATTTCCCAAGCAAAATTGTCTATGTATTTGTTTAGGTACGTGCATTACTTATAATTTGATCCAATCCTCCGGAGAATTTGTTGGCGGAGCAATTAGTCCTGGATTATCCTTACGGGCAAAATCAATGGCCCAATTTACCGACCAATTACCCCTCATAACTCCTAACCCTCCATTCAATGTTTGGGGAAAAGACACTCCAACCAACTTACAAGCAGGCGTAATGGCCGGCACGCTTTTTGAAATAAAGGGTTTTGTGGAAGAAGCCAAAATCCATTATCCGGATCTTCAAGTGATTTTAACCGGAGGGGATGCAGCCTTTTTTGCTGACTATTATCCCATAGATGAGAATCTAGCTTGGAAAGGATATATATCCATGCTTGAATGCTAAGAAAAAAAAGGGCACTATTCGAGAAAATTTAAAAGTAAACTCTCCCATTCCTCTTCCAAACTGACATTCGGTCGAGTTTTTTTGGCTTTTGAATACCAATAATCCGCATTCCAAATGTCGCCCTCTTTGCGGTGTAAATAGGCATGCACCCATGCTGCATCAGTACCCGATAATTGGTCCACAAAATCATGCGCCTTATTCCAATCGCCCTTGGCATCGTACCAAAGGCTTTTTAAAATCAAAGAATAACTCTTGTCAGGTTCCGATAATGCGAGTGATTCTTTAAAGGAAATCAGTGTAATCATGGTCATCTATTAATTATCCTATCGCTGTAAAAAATTCGGCCAATTTGCGTTCATCCAATTGGCCATTTGTCCGAACCCCACTGCACAAATCAATCCCAAACGGCTGAACAAATTCAATCGCTTCTCGGACATTATCTTTGTTTAATCCACCGGCCAAAAACAATGGAATTTGGATACTTTCACGAATTTTTTTGCTCAATTCCCAATTGTGCGTTCGTCCTGTTCCACCCAATTCTTTGGTCGCTAAATTCGGATTTCCACTATCCAACAAAATAGCATCCACCAACTCGGAGATTTCAATCGCTTCTTCAATAGAATGTTCGTCGATAACATGAATCACTTGTACCAATTTGACACTTGGAAGCACTTCCCTGATGGCCTGATATTGCCTCTCATGCAATGCGTCGACCAATTGAATCGTGGAGGTATGAACCTTTTGATAATGATCGATAATTGCTTCTGGACTGGTCTCACTCGTCAATAAAAATGTGGAAATGGGAGGCGGAACAGATTTTGATATGGAATGAATCAAGGCATCGTCAATAATTCCCGGACCACTGGGCATTTTTCCAACTAATCCAAGCGCTGAAGCGCCATATTGTACCGCTAATCTTGCCTCTTCAATACTACTAATACAACAAATTTTTACTCTTACGGTGGATGTGTTCATTCTTTGTAAAAAATATTTTAAATTCTGATTGATTCCCCCTTGTAATCCAACCAAAAATGGCAGTAGATCCTGCTGCCATTCTCTATTCTAAAATGGTTGATTTTGGAAAGGATAAAATTAACTATTTAAAATAAAAGAGTGATAAATATCAGGACATAGCTTTCAAATAATTTAACGTTTTGGTTGGCAAATTTATAACTCAAATTAATTTGAAAGCATCCACATCCAAATACATAATTCCCCAAAGATGTCCATCCAAATCTTCGATACTTCTCAAGTACATAAAACTTTCTGTCAGCTTAGGAACCGGTTCTGTTCCTCCTGCTTTTAGTCCATTTTCCATCATTTCATTTACTTTTCCTACATTTTCAACGGGCAAAGTATGTGAAGGAGAATGATATTTTTTAGTATCAAGCAATGGTTTTTTTATATAAGAACTAAAAAATTGCTTGGATTGTAGCATTACAAAAATAGCCTCCGACCATACCAAACATTTTTGCTCTTTGTCTGTAAATAATGGATTTATTGTAAAGCCCAAGGCAAGATAAAATTGCATGGATTTTTCTAAATCGTTGACAGGCAGGTTAATAAAAATTTGTTTCATAAACATTATTTATTCTTGATCGGTATCCAAATATCTTCTTCTGAGGTTGGGTCATTCTTTTTGTATTTATCCCCTAATACCTCAAAATGAGGTCGGTCATCTAAATCAAATTCAGAATTGGGTAACCAGACCGTAAAAATTTCTTGGTAAAAAGCAGAAATGCCGCTAGCTGACCCCGTGTAATGAAAAACGGCATACAATCCACTCGACAAAACAAAGGTTTCCAATCCCTCTGGCACTTGATCAAAATTGGCTACTTCCACAGTTGCCCATCGATCAAATACATGGGTGGGTTGAAAATCCAAAAAATGATTGGGAGAATATACCACCATTGAAATCAAGTCGCTGGACATCAAATGATTAATTTCCTTCTTTTTCGGCATAAAACTTGCCCATAATTCTCCAATGCGGTAATCGGCAAAACTCATGGATAGGCATTTGCCGACTAATTTCTTTTCTTTTAGGATTTCAATTCTTGGGTTCATTTTTCTCTTCTTTGCTATATTCCAAAATATCTGCCGGCTGGCAATCCAACACCTGACAAATCAATTCCAAAGTGCTAAATCGAATTGCCTTTGCTTTACCTGTTTTTAAGATGGAAAGATTGGCCAAGGTTAAGCCAACTTTCTCCGATAGGACATTCAGCGACATTTTACGTTTCGCCATCATGACATCCAAATTGACAATGATAGGCATAATTAAATCGTTAAATCGTTATCAGATTGTATTTCAATCCCCTTTTTGAAAATCAAAGCAAATATGATGAGTATGACACCCATAAATAACCAAACATCAGCGCCTTCGAATTGACTGGATTGTTGAGAAGGAGAGACTAAACCTTCACTTGCTATGTTCAGCCAGTTAGAAAAGTTATTTCCCCAATAAGAAAATAAGCCAATTCCAAAAGCCAAAAAGGAGAAATTCATAATGTACTTTCCCAATGTTTCATTAAAAGGAGCGGATAGATTGAGCTGCTTTTTGTGAAAAAGAAAGACTGTTAAATAGAATAATATCGACTTCAACAAAGAAACGATGATCATCAAAACTACTAAGGTCACAAAATGACTTTGGTCGAATTGATAGAGAGGATCTAAATTCAATCCGCCCCAAAAATGAGCTGCGGCAGCGGGATTCATAAATAGACAAACGAAGGCATTGACAATCTGTCCACCGGAATCGATACATAAGCCTACAAAAATAATCCAGGATATCACATGTAGCACTTTTAACAATAAATCAGATTTGTTTGACAACATAAAGTAGGAAATTATATGACACAAATCTAAAAATATTTATTGATAAACAATAAATATTTTTGCCCCAAATTTTAGCGGCTCTGTGAAAACGAATGGTTTTAAATTATACTAATCAAGCACTTTTCTTAAACGTATTTCCCTTAAATCTAAAATTGCGCCTTCTTTAAAATAATCATTTGATTTAAACTGAATGCGTTCTAGTCCTTTTTTTAGAGGCAATAGACCCATAATCTCTGATTGGTAGTTTTCCCAAGACCCACTTGGCCGTACTTGTTTTTTTAGCTTTCCTTTTGAACTGGATAACAAAAAATACTTACCGGCCTCCTCATCATCTACTGACCATTCCAAAAGCACTTCATAATTTCCGCTTTCAGGAACTTGAACCTCCCAAACCACCTCGTCTTTTGCCGTAAACCATCCAAATGCCCGCCACTCAGGCATATATTGAATTTTTGGACCTTTCGCCTTCCCTTTTTCAGCCGTCAAACGCAATGAACCATCTGCCTCTGCCATAACCCTTCGGGGTCGATTCACGGAATCCACTGGAAATGGGGTTTTCACTAACTCATTTTTCAAATAATTCCCAACCGCTTTTTTAACATCGACTTCAACATTTGCTGTAAATGGTGAAACGGTTTCAACCTCATAACCTCCCAAGGCATATTCTGTGGCGGTGGGAATGTAACCCAGCCAGCCGTTCGTATAACCATAGAAAAAGGTATTTTTGAATGGAGAATTTTTCCGGATTTCATTGGAAATTTCACAAAATAGTTCACCCGGTAGGCTCCAAATGGCCAATGACTGATTGAACTTCAAAAATCTGGCAGGCAGAATTACTACATCTTCTCCCTTTGTATTTTTCTTTTCATATGCCTTCAATTCGGGAATCCATGTTAATGATTTTTTTCGCAACGACTCAATAGGGAGTGAGCCTGAACTAATTCGCATGGATGGCGTGAGTTGGATGATAGACTTATAAACCTCAACTATTTTGTCTCCCAAAGCCCTTTTAAAAACCACCATGGAAGTGTCTTTGGGAACAGATTTACCACCTTGAAGTAAGGTATTGGGGGCTAAATTTCCAGCGGCACCATTGATAAATAAGACGGGGGCTCCCAATTTCTCTTGAACATACCTGGAAATAAGCCCCGGGACATCCCCACTTATATATAAATTGTCTTGCATAAAAAATGTTCCATGTATGGGGAAATTGGCTATAATCGCCAAAGGACTTCCATCCATATTATCTAATCGAATTAAGCCAATTTGATTATCTACTGGCCCTTCTGGATAAAATCCCAAGGCAATTTTACCATTAGCCCTTCTTTCCCGTCGATTAATATTGGCATTAGATTCCCCCATTCCGAATCCAATTTTGACTGGCCTGAGTAGACGCCTCGCTTGGATAATCCCATCGAATAATTTTTGCTTAACCTCTTTTAAATATTCGAAATCAACAGGATGCTGGTAACGATCGCTCATAAAAACAGCTGGTAGGCCAGGCGTACCAAGTTCTGGTGCGGAATGCGTATGTGTCAGGGTCCACCAAAAATTGATGGGATTTATCCCCAATTGTTGATTCACTTCTGAAGCTACTTGGTCATATGTAGCAGGAGAAATGACACATAATTCAGAGGATACAAGTAAAAATTGGGTAAATCCATCATCTAACAAAACAATGCGGTGAAAAATGCGATCGCGTATGCCTATCGATTGTCTAGCTCCATAACCTAAAAGCATTTTGGGACTTTTGGGTGTAATATCAACTGTCACAACAGCGGCCCTAAAATTAGCCTTAAGTCCGAAAGAAATAAAAAAAACCAGAAATAGACAGAATCTTTTCATTTTAGTTTAAATCTAAATCGACAAATTAGTCAATTCAAATATAAAACTAAAATTTTCAAGAAGTATGAAAAAATAAGGAACAGATTTGTCTACATCTAATGAATTGGTTGTGTCATTATTTCAGATATATTTCTGAGTAATTCATAGGTATATTCTCCCATATTGGGGCCAAACCATCCCATCGTTTTTGGTTCATAGGCATCTAGGTAAAAATATTTCCCTGGAATAATATATCCCACATAACTCCCATTAAAACTTGTCACATTTGCATTAAAACCTCTTGTGGCGGCAGCATCTTTTAATTGACGAGCAAACTCGCCACTGAAATCGCTAGGCGTAGTTAGCCAAATGAGATGACCAATTTTAATGGCTTGCAAGTACACATTTTCAGGAAATGGCATTAATTTTCTACTCAGCCATGTGGAGAAATGTATTTTTGTTGTTAAACGAATATTGTAATCCGGCATGTCCATTTTTAAACTCATTGTTGACATCTCAATTTTATCCTTCAGCTCCACTTTCGATAAATGAATTACCAGACTATCAGCCAGCGATTCTCCTATTTTTTTAGGTTTCTCAAAGCCATTTCCTTCTCCAGAGGGGCTTTGGCTGCCAACAGAGCCTCCACAAAATATGGCTAGATCAACAGTTCCTTGCTCCATTTTACGTTGCCAATAACCTGGATAATCGGCGCTAAATTGCATATTATCCGAACCCATGGTAGTTGCATGCGCTCCAAAAGATCCAATCACAGCCTTTCGACCTGCTTTTTGTTGAATGGAAATAAAATTGAAATCATTGTTTTTGGTTCCCATTTCCCCAACAAGCCTATTACGGGTATATGGGGCCGCATTAAAATATCCATTCCCAATCTGAGCGGGCTTAAGATCCTCAATGGCGCTGGTTACTGCCTGAGCGATTTGACGTACAAGCCATTGGTTAATTGTTGGATTGGATGGACCAGCAAATTGCTCTCCGATGAAACCAGGACCCCATCCTCCGATACTAGAATGGGTATGTGAGGCGGAATAAAATACTTGATTGCGCTGAATCCCTTTCTTTTCAAGTAATAAAGTAACTTGATCAATGATATTGGGTGGCATGATTAAAATGTCTGCTCCAACAATCACCGCTAATTGATGCCCAACTTTTATAGCAGCCGCTTTCACAAAAATACTATCATGCGCACCTGTCGCACTTTTGCCTTTACGTGCACCAAAACCAGCTAAAGGAACCGTTTTAAATTGTCCAAGTTCTAGGCTATCCTTAACATTCCCAACACTAGGTGTTATACTGACTTTGGAAAAACCCGCTTCAACATAATCATTACTAACTGTGCGTTTTTTTTGTAGACTATCCAAGCGATTTTTGGTCTGTTGATAATAACTCGTTGTAAAATATGGGGTATGATCTACTCGACAAGAAACTAGAAAAAATAAGATAACAAAGACGATACTCAGCAAACCAGCAATGGCAATACGAATTTTTCTATTCTTTTTCATAATTCTATTTGACATTTGAACAAAAAACTACATTCATTTCAACTTCATTAAAAGCTTCTTTTGAGGAAAAGCTCATTTCCCCTTTTTATGTCGAACCGAGTCAATCACGAAACATAAGCCGGCTTGAAAAATGATGAGTGACGTTGTACCATACCAAAACCATTCACCACCTTGCATTTTTGAAATTCCAGCATCTATGGCTAAGGATAAGCCTGCCCCTGTTAATATCAAACCTCCTGCAGATTGAACTAACCATTTTATTTTAGACGTATTTTTCATAAAAAATTAAATAAGGAAGTGTTAAATCTGACAAAAAAAAATTGAATATTCACAATTTTTGTCATAATAACCTTTACCATCCATTAAGTAAATTTTTAGCTTTCTCTATTTGCAAAGAAACGAGGTAATAAAAAACCTGATCCAATTTTTTATTTTCCAAGACTTTGCCTTTATTTTCTTTTCGTTTTTTATACAATTGAACCGCTAAATCCAATTCTGTTTTGGAATAATTGACTCCCAAAAAGCTTTGCAATTGCTCTAATCTGGAATATCCAAATTCAAGTGTTGGCTCAATCATCGTCCCTTCGCCAAAATCATTCCAAGTAATAATTTGAATCGCATCAATCCGATTAGCCTTTGCTCGTTGAAGAGTTTCCTCAAATAACCGTCCGTTCAAGGCATTGTATGTGGTATATCCATTGCCCCAACCACCTTCTTTGTAAAAATCTTTGAATTCAGGCATAGCTCCACCTATGCAAAATTCTAGTTTAGAGCAGTAATTATAAAAATTATTATTCATTGTTTCGTCCACCCAAGCATAAGCACCGTTCACAGAAGTTGATAAATTGAATGTTTGGCCATGATAGGCTAAAGGCAAAAAATTAATTGAAGGAATATCCGCAAAAATAGATTTCCACTCATTATTTGTAAAGATGGCTTGTGGACCAAAATTCATCAACAATGGTTTGTTATTCAGTCGGATATAATTGGGATCGGAAAAAAATTGATCATTCATGTACTTCATTACTCGCTTGGCCTCTAATACTTTATCCGAAATGATTTTCTGCTCAAAAGCATTTTTTAAAGCCGCATCTTCATAGACAATGCCAAATTTCAAACCCGCTTTTTTGAGATATGGGATAATGGCCAATGTATGCTGATGCAACAGTTTCCAATCATTCACTTCCGTAATTCCTGGATAATCAATCAAAATTCCATCTAATCCTGACAATTTCATGCAAACTACAGCGTACTCCAAATAATCAGGTTCGCCATTGTCATAAGGGCCTATGAGTGGGTAAAAATGAGAAGCTATTTCTCGCTTACCATTGATGGAGATATTGGGATTTTTGCTTGCCATGGTCCAGTGATAACCCCAATTGCCTTTTTGAGTATTGGGATATTCAGCAAATTCAGGACTCTCAAACCAAGGCATGTAATGCGCATAAACCGGAATGGAATATTTTTTGGTAAGATTATTGGGTGGATACTCTGTTACATTAAACTCCTCGAGGCTAATTCCTGTTTCCTTTTTTTCCGAGCAGGAAATCAAAAACACTACGAAAAGAAGAAATAATTTATGATGCATTTAGATTGAACTTCATTCAACGACACAAAATCAAATATATGATTAATTAAGTCAATTTCTGCCCGGTCAAAAAAGAATAAAGTTTTCTTATTTATTTGCCTCTATTGATAAAGTCGATGACCGCACCGACCGCAACGCCAATGGCCAAACCTAATCCTATATATTGGGAATGATTACCGGATTTAGAACCGAGCGCATAACCGATAGCTAGTCCAATGGAGGCTCCTATGCCAATCCCGGTGCCACCATTCCTTTTATTATCTTTTTTCATTGGAAGATTTGTAACGATCTACCCAAATTTAGGCTTTTTTCATAGAAAGAATCCTAACCTTAGGATTCTTTCACAAAAAACAATTCAACCCTTCTACATTTTATTCCAAATTGGAGCATACGCCAGCTTAGTAGGACTTTCGATATAAAACAACTCCCCTTTAAAATATATGTTTACATTTTGTAAATCATTCATTCGTATAGAATCATCTTGCTCCACCATTTGATCGTCAACGGTTCCCGAACCTTTGATCACATAAAAGGTATAGGACATTTGACTATTCAAAACGATGTCTATGTTCGTTCGTTCCTCCAATATCAATTTTTTAATACTTAGCTGAGGAGTCAATACTTGTGCCGAACTATTTCCTCCAACATATTCAATGGTAGAAATTCCGTCCATCATGATTGGCTGAAATAAATCGCCCGAATAATCGACATAAGAAGGCGCTTTGGTAAGAGCTTCTTGGTAATTCGGATCAAACCAAATCTGAAATGCCCTTGAATTTTTCTTTATTCGCTCTTGATGCTGGATCCCACTGTTGGATTGAATAATTTGAAAATCCCCTGCACGTAGCGGTGTCCAAACCCTTGTCGACGTATCGTAATGCTCACTTTCACCATCTAAAAGAAACGTCATTATCTCAAAACCTTGATGGGGATGTAATCCAAATTCACAGGCTTCATCAATGTATCCATTGCTCCAATAAAATAAACTAGAATAAGGTTTTACGTTAGATTTCCCATTAAAAACAGGCTTATTAGCACGAAATCGACCATTAAAAATAATGTCGTTGAGTTGCTCCGATTTCTTAATTACCTGAATCATTGTAAACGTGCTTTAATTTTTGAAATGCTTGATTTTAACTCGTTCAATAATTCTTCTTGAATAATTCCCTTTTCAAAATCAAAGTTTTGGTAAAAATTAGGAAGTAGAAAAGTCCCAACAATCTCCGCTCCTGAATAAGGAAAAAGACTTTCAGCAGATGATAATACTGTTGCTCCACCTCTTGGACCTGGGGAAGTGGCCATTAAGAAAATAGGAGTGCCATTAAAGGTTTTTCGATCTTTCATTCGAGATGTCCAATCCATTAAATTCTTAAATCCGACATTAAAGGATCCATTATTCTCTGCCAACGATAACACCATCAAATCAGCCTCATCGATTTGCTGTGCAAAATTCAATACTTCAACAGGTATGCCTGATTCATTTTCATTGTCGATGCTGTAAATCGGCAGCTCTATCTGACTAACATCATATTTAACGATTGTTTCTACTTCAAAAAGCTCAGCTGCAAAATAGGCTAAAGACCGGTTGATGGAGTTTTTGGAGTTACTTCCTCCCATAGTGATTATTTTCATGTTGTATTTTTTATGACAAATGTACTATATTTACTTTATGAAAGATAGCTGTTACCTAAAAGTAAGTAGTTACCTATAAGTAATCTAATTATCATTTTAGCAATGGAAGATAAGCAATCAAAATCAGCATGTGCATATAAATTAATGGCTTCCAGAGATGCCTTAGAAATTATCCAAGGCAAATGGAGAATCCCGATTATCATTTCGCTTACCTATGGCGAAAAACGTTTTGGAGAAATCAAAAAAGACATTGATGATATTTCTCCCAAAATGTTATCTCAAGAATTAAAGGCTCTTGAAATGAATCAAATCATTAGCCGTACGCTCTATGATAGCATGCCCGTAACAGTTGAATATGCCTTAACGCCATTGGGCAAGTCGCTGAAGCCTCTCTTGAAAGAAATGCTAAAATGGGGAATGCATTTTAGAAATGAAGTGATCAATAAGTAGCCATGTAGAGGCGCAATTCAACCTTTGCGCCTCCACAATTGGCAGGTCCTTACTTCATTTTCCAAATCGAAATTTGGTAAGCTTGTAATCTATTTTTTTGTTGCAATTTTTGTTTGGTGTCCCAAATATTTGAAGCAGATTGTATGAAATCTGAATACACAAATTCTTGTACTTTATCCGATAAATTCACAGATACCAACATGGTATTATTTCCTTCTTTTCGATAAAAACTATAGATAGAAGGATTATTGTTGGGAACATTTTCATATCTACCTATATCAAATGCAGGATAGTTTTGTTTCAATTTGATCAGTTTTTTATACAACTGGAACAAGGAATTCGGATCGTTTTTTTGTTCTTCCAATGAAATTCCGTCGTTCGGTTTTAGATTGGCATTGGTCCACCAATCACCCGAATTTTTATACCAAAAAGGCATCCCTTTTCCTTCCCCTGATTGATACCAATCGAAGGCCTCCCGACGGCCAATGTCATTTCCATCCGTTCCTCCAAATGAATTTCCTTTCCCTTGCATGCCAATTTCTTGTCCGTAATAAAGAGAAGGTATCCCACCAATCAACATCATCAATGCTGCTGCTACTTTTTGTTTTTGAATGTTCGGTTCCAAAGAAGCGAATCGATCTAAATCATGATTTTCTATAAATATGAGTTGGTCTTTTCCTTTAGGGGTTTTATTCAATAAAATTTCAGCATTGTTGATTAATTGCTGTTTATCGAATGATAAAATGGCTTGTTTTAAGCCAAATCCAAACATCCTATCAACCGTTGCTTTTTCAAAATACTCGAATCCATAATCATTCCAGTCTGCTTGCTCCGCAACAATGGTTATTTTTGGATTTACTTTCTTGATTTCTGCGATCAAAGGTTTCCAAAACTCGGTGAAAAGATGGGTCAACCTTGCTTTTCCATCCAAATGATCCATGGCATGATCGAGTCGAAAGCCATCTACTCCATCATTGAATTTTCCATCTTTGTTGGGATCAATAAAAAAGGAAAAGAGTTTGATATTGTAATCTAACACTTTTGGACTTTTTAAATTGACTGTTGTTGCCGTGATGACCTTTCCATCAAAACTTTTCAATTCCTTCAAATCAAAAACCATGGTGGAGGGAATTTGATGTTTGGCATCATCAAACAAAATATAATCGCTGTATTTTGAATCAAGATTTCCAACAGCATCTTTCCACCATACATGTTGATTCGTAACATATTGGGTTTCCATATCCATGTAAATTTTCATTCCTCTTTGATGAACATCTTTCACCAATTGGATATAATCTTCCATGGTGCCGAATTCTGGATCTATTTTCTCAAAATCATTCGCAAAATAATTGTGATAACAGTCGGCTTCATAAAGCGGTAAAAGCAATATGGAGGTCACCCCCAAATCTTGTAAATAATCCAGTTTTTGACGAAGTCCATTTAAGTCGCCATTTAAATCGCCATTGCTATCATAAAAACTGCGCTGGCAAACGTGGTAAATGATTTCTCCTTTTGGACGATGAACTTGTTTTTTCTGTGCCCAAATGTTTTGGCTTGCCATCCATAAAAGGCAAAATAGAGTGAATTTTTTCATGTTGATTGTTAGAAACTAGCTTGTCGTAAAATGGTTTTACCAAAAGGAATTAGCGTAATCTTTTCGACTTGCTTGTTGGATTGATTTTTTGCTTTCAGGATAATTTGACCATCCCGGAAAGTAGCCTGGTTCTCTGCTACCCATTCAAAGCGGCTGAATGCTTTTGGTTGATACATGATATCCGTAAAATGGGATACGTAGGTTTTCCCTTTTTGTTCTATGGCATCAATCGGTTTGGCATAAAATAAGGCGCCATAACGAACGTATTTTTCCTTGTTTAAATCTTCTTTTATTTGAACCTTCGCTGTAAATGACAATTGAATACGGTCCTCTTGGCCAAAAGCTCTATCAAAAACCAAGAAATTATTTTCCATCGTAAATTTCTCTTTGGTGACTACATCAATCGCCCACTCAGGCTTTCGAATTTTGATTTTGAAATTCGCTCTCGCAGGATTCGATATTTTATAAACAAAGGAATTTTGATAAGGATAATTCGTAATCGTTTCAATTTTTACAAGATTATTGTCCACCTTTGTTTGTAGGATGTTTGGCATTAAAAGCACATTAACTAAGGAATTGGCGCTTTCTTTTAACCATGCTTTTTCCAAAAAATAAGGGCTAATTCTGCCAGCATTTGGATTGCAACAAACGGCTGCATCTTGATGAGCTGGTGAATATTTGTATCTGGTTTGTTTTCGATTCGCCTCTGCTTCTCCATTTCTTGTCCCCAACATTTCAAATGAATTGTCGGTTTTTAAATAAGCAATACAAGATTGATTGGGATTTCTGGAACCCTGAGCAGCATTGTAAAAAATGGTTTCAATGGCTTCTGCCGTTTTCGCGCTTCCTTGTTTTTGAAATAAAACGGAATAGCTGTCCATTAGTTCATGCAAGGAACAAAACTCGTAGCCGGTGTTGGTCGAATTGGCATATCTTCCTGAAATCCATTCATCTCCGATGGCTCCACCCGTTGGGGTGGTTGTTTTTTCAATTCTTTGAATATAAATGTCCAAAGCCTTTTGTAATTCTTTGTTGTTGGACGCAAAAGCCGCAACAATGATCGGTCGCAAATGCTCGTAAGTATGAACACCATGATTGGACAGTTTGTAGTTGGGGTCAAATAGGTAAGATAATTGTACATCCTTTTCCGATTGGTAGGTTTTGCTAAAATCTTGAAACAGAAAAAGTGCATAATCCGTGTATTTGGTGTCACCCGTTATTTGATACATTTTATCCAAAACATCGGTAAAAGTTAATCCATGAGACACACCCCCATTGAATTCTTTACCCGAAGAAAACGGACTGGATTTCCCAATGGGATAATTGGTCATGACATTATCCACCGCCCTGACAATCGCTGTCCATACCTTTGGATTTTTAGAATATTCGTAATAGGCCAACAAACCACGGTACATGGTAGCTTTTGACCACAATTCTCCATTTTCAGTATTGAAATGATAGCGCAATTCTTTGTCGTAAATACCAATGTAACCATCTTCATCCTGTGTTTTCAACACATTTTGAATGTATTGATCGACTTTTTGAAGTCCTTTTTGATCATTTAAAAGGATCACATTTCGGATATAACCATCCCACCAATTGGATTGGGTTTCACTGTTCCACCATTTGTATTGTTCAGAACCTTCGGTATCTCCTTCTTTATTATTTCCCAAATCTTTTGATTGGGAATTCTTGTGTAAACGGGCTTTAGAGTAGATGGGATCATTGATTAAATCGGGTACAATGATATCTAAATTACCCACAAAACCTTCCACATCTTTTTGCATTTGGGTTTTCAACCAACCGCTAGGCTTGATACTTCCAAATGGCAGAATTTGGTATTTTTCTTTGCTTTTTGTTGAATTTTGCGATTGAGCATTCAAGGAAAAAGACGCGAGAAGGAATAGTATACATAAACTATTTTTCATCTGTTCTATGATTAAAGATTTTGTTGTAAGAATTTTTTCATCTGCAGGTTAATGTCCCACTGAATCGATAGAGGTTTCTTTGTAAATGGTTCTTGCGGCATGTAAGGATAGGGCCCAAACTCGGGCGTAATGGTCATAGGAACAGAATGGCGTTTGGTATGAAGGTCCAAAATATCCTTCCACCAAGCTAAATAATGCTCCAAATAGGCTTTCCATTCTGGGGCGAAGGGATTATTTAATTGAGGCCCTTCCTCAAATCCTACGCGAGCATGAATATGTTGGATATGGGGATAAATACGGCTTAAAACCTCTTGCTGATCCGATAAATCGCTTTCTGATACGACACAAAAATGGGAAAAATCCGCTACCAATTTTAATGTTGGGTATTTGTCCAGGTAATTCAAAAGTGTTTTTAAGTGAAAGGAAAATCGACCACGATGAATTTCATGCCAAAGCGGAATTCCTGCCTGGCTAGCAATTTCCTCTGCGATTTCAATGATTTGACAATTGTCATCAAAATCATAATAATCCTTACCCGTATGCGAATTGATAGCATTGGGCTTTAAACTTGTCAAAAAACGCAATCGTTCGGTTAATCTTTGGGTGTATTCAGCTATACTTTCTTTTTTAAGCGGCAACACTTGTTGGCCAATAAAAAGGAAATTGGGATGACTATTTTTTCTGATTTTTTCCAGCTCATCCATGAATTCTGAGATAAAATGAGGGTCATCCGGAAAATTGATTTCCACACCATTGTAGCCATTTTCGATCACATGTGACAGAAATTCTTTAGCCGATTGATGTTCACAACCCCAATAGGTACAGATATAATGAACTTCCTTATTCGTTTGCATAGAGGATCGGGTTAATGGGCGAGTTGATTATTTCTCCAATTTGGGCTCCAGGGCACCAGGTGTTCCAATCATTGATTTGATTTTTATTTTCTGGATTTTTTAAGAGCATATCTTTATCCATGTAAATAATGGTCATTACTTTTCTCATCTCATCGGTCACATTTGCTCCTGCCCGATGAAACACCCATCCTGAATGAAAGCTTATTTCACCCAAATCAAAAGCTTCAATGACATGTTTGAAATCCGTCACTCGCAATTTCTTTTGAATCAATTCTTCACTTTCATCTCCAATTTCCAATTCGCGCCCTTCCACAATGGAATGGCTTCCTGCACTAAATTCCAAAGGACCCATTTCTAAAGGAGTGGCTTGCAAAGGCATCCAAGCGGTAACCGTTTTGTCCGTTTCCAAAGGCCAATAATATTGGTCCGCGTGCCATGGCGTTATGCCTCCACCCCCTTCTTTGAATAAAGCTTGGTCGTGGTACAAACGAACCCCCTCTACCTCCATTAAATCCGTAGCAATTTTGGCGAGTCTTTTACTAAAAATTAATTCTTTGACGATAGGGTTTTCCAACCATAAATTGAATAATTGTAAAAAAGCCTTTCCATAGGTGGATCTTTCTTCAAGTGCTGTTTGCTCCTTGTTCATGACATCTACTTGCTTTGAAATAGCTTCATTAAAGAATTGAACCGTTTCTGGATTTAACACATTTTTCAACTTGATGTATCGATTTTTTTGATAAAAATCGATCTGCTCTTGATCCAGCGAATATGGCATAGCCAGAAATTGGGTGATTGATTGGGGTAAGTTTTCCATTGAAAGATTCCATTTTTGATTTTCAAAATTATTCAATAGTTGGGTTTGTCATTTTCATTAATTTGTCCAATTGTGGTACTATATTGAATAATATTTAAAAATTATGGAATAAATAAGTTAATATTATGCCATGAAAGCCCAATTAGAAGACATTCGTTCCGAAAAGGGACATTCGAGTTTTTATGCCTATCGTTTTCAAGTGCCCTTTTTTGAGTTTAAATGGCATTACCATCCGGAGTATGAATTGACATGCATTGTAAAAGGAAACGGAAACCGAATTGTTGGGAATTCATACGAACAATTTGCAGAGGGGGATATGGTTCTATTGGGAAGTAATTTGCCTCATACTTGGTCAAATAAACAATCTGACGATACCTATTCAGAAGCTATTGTTATCCAATTTTCCAAAGAATTCATTTCTCCTTTTCTGGATCTTCATGAAAGTGTGTTGATCAAAAATATGTTAGAATCTTCTAGTAGAGGAATTAGTTTTGGTCCCGATGAAACATTGAGGGCTAAAATGAATGAATTAACGGAAAGCTATGGTGTGGACAGAATCCTTGGGTTAATTTCTCTTTTAGACGAATTATCAAAACGACAAACCTCCTTTATTGCTCCAAATACATTTCACAACGTCGTTTCGAAAAAAAGTGAAATGCGGATCAATAAGGTTTGCAACTACATCCAAAACCATTTTTCCGACAAACTTTCTATAAAAAAGGTGGCCGATTTGATTCATTTAACGGAAAGCAATTTTTGTAAATTTTTTAAAAAGGCGACAGGAAAAACCTATTCCAATTATATCAATGAAATACGTATCAACGAAGCATGCCGTTTATTGGTACAAACAGAAAAAACAGTGAGTCAAATTTCTTTTGAATGTGGTTTTGAAACCTTGAGTTATTTTAATCGGGTTTTCATGAAAATAAAACAAACGACCCCTTCAAAGTACAAGGAAAGTCACTCTAAATAAATATCAGCATTACCTTTCTAAGCCACGAAGTTTTCTGAAATTTCTTCTTGCTCTTTGATAAAGATGGACAAAAATTTTATTCAAAGGCCACACATTGCGTGAACGGTACTTGACTGGTGTGAAAATATTGGCCAAAAGAACTTTTAGGTTGGATGAAACAGAATTCCATTGATAAAATGTCACGGAAAATTTAGCAGCCAAGTCCAATAAAATCTCCTCCTTTAGACCGTTCGGATCTTTTATCATCCTTTCAAAATAAATTGGCTGTGGAAAATTATCTTTTTTGGAGTACAAACTCCAAACATGAGATACAAATTTTAACACCACAACTTTGTGGTAAAATTGTATCTGTTTACCCGCCAAAGCAACTTTATTCAAATAGCCCTGATCTACTCCTACAGAGAGTAATTCTGGCAAATCCCAAAATCCACAGTCATCAATTAGGCTTTTTTTGTGTAACCAAGAGGAAGGAGGAACATAGCTATTGGTATAATTTCTTCCATGGGAAGGCGGCCCAACAACTTGATAGGCCCCATCAGGATCAATCAAGGCTGTGAGGCTATGGACTAAATCGGCGTTTGTTTCTTCTATGTAAGCGACTAATGAGCTCAAATGATTCGAAAACCATAAATCATCGTGGCCCAAAAAGGCGATGTATTTTCCTCGACTTCTTCTTAATCCTTCATTATTCGGGCCCGTTTGCGATCCCGAATTCGAAGGCAAATTGAACCAATGCAATCGATCATCTTTGAATTCATCCACCACCGCGCCATTATCATCGTTGCAACAATCGCCAATTACCCATACCTCAAAGTCTTGAAAATCTTGATTCAAGACACTTTGAATAGCATAACGCAGGGTAAATGGGGAATTATACGTTGCAATGATGACCGTAACAAGTGGAGAATTATTGCCCATCGTTCGAAAAATCAAAAGGAATCAAATCGTTTTTTAAAGGAAGTCTATACTTATCTGGCGATTCTCTGTTGTAAGGCCTTGTTGGAAAATTCATGAATTGAGCCTCCTCAGTACCAATATTTTTTACCGCATGATACACGCCCATGGGAATAACAATTAAAGCTCTATTCCGTTCTGAAACCGTAATTTTCATGAAATTTTTATAGGTCGGCGATTCTTCTCTATTGTCAAAAAAGGCCCATAATTGTACTCCGCGATTAACAAAAATTCGGTCATATTGCAATTTATGGAGCACCCAACCTTTCACTACTTGGGGTCTAATGGTGGCGGCATACGCATAAACCATGGGTTCATCGTTGATGTTCCAACTTGGTCGATACGCCTCTACTACTTCTCCACGTTCATCTTCAATGGGTGGAGTACGGTGAATGATAACTCCTTCGATTTCATCTTGCAATATTTTGCCATCTAAGGAGATGAGTTGTTTGTCTTTAATTCCGTTTGGAGATTTCATAAAATAGGTGTTGATATATAATTTAGGACTTTTTTAAAATTAGTGAATAAATCACACATTATTGATGAAACCTATAACCGTATGTAGATATGGGGTGCTTTTTCCCGAGAAAAACAATATGCTTGTTTTTTAGAAGGATATCATTTCGGCAAGCCTTTTGATGGAGGAAGGAGTCAAGTTGTCTTGATTCTGAACGCTAAATAATATGGGAATCTTTGAAAAATTTTCAATAAATGATTCGCTGCTAGGATTAGATTCACCATTGAAAACGATGCCTTTGATGGGAATATTTCGATGGTTCAATTCTTGAATAGTCAACAGCGTATGATTGATACTTCCTAAATAATTTTTAGACACCAAAACCACAGGAACTTTAAATTGATCAATTAAATCAATCATGAGATCCTTTTCATTGATAGGAACCATTAATCCACCTGCCCCCTCTATGATCAAATGATTCTGAGTAGTAGGTAATTTGAAATCTGAAAGGGAAATTTGGACTCCATCTAAGGCAGCAGAGGCATGGGGAGAAAGTGGCTCATTGAGTTTGAATTGTTCAGGATGAAAGACCGATTTATGATTGGAAATAAGCGATTTAACCTTCATGGTATCTGTTGAATGTAAATCGCCCGATTGAATAGGTTTCCAATAATCCGCTTGTAAATGTTCTACCAAAATAGAGGAAATAACTGTTTTGCCAATTTCCGTACCTATGCCTGTTACAAATAATTTCATCATTTTTTTATCGTATTTTTTCGAATAACAATCGCTTTCCTTTTTCATTGGAGACAAATTGGTCATTTTCAAATAGGAGTTTACCGTTGACAATTGTTCGTTTAATCTTGGATTGGAAATGTTCTCCGGTAACTGGCGACCAAGCACATTTATACAAAAGTGATTCCTTTGTTACCTGCCAAGGATCATGTATCGCGACTTCCACCAAATCAGCATAATATCCTTCTTGTATAAAACCACGGTTTTTTAGTCGGTAAATATCGGCGACTCGGTGACTTGTTTTTTCCACAATTTTTTCAATGGAAATTTCCCCTTTATGTGCTAATTCAAAAAGAAGGGGCAGGGTATGTTGAACAATCGGAGCTCCCGATTTTGTTTGTTCATAAGTCCCCATTTTTTCCTCTTTTGCATGTGGGGCATGATCAGAAGCGATGATATCAATCCGATCCTCATTCAAAGCTCGCAATAAAAGTCGACGATCCTCTTCTGTTTTGATAGAAGGGTTCCATTTAATGGCACCACCCAAACGGTAGTAATCTGATTCCTCAAACCAAAGATGGTGCACACAAGCTTCGGAGCTTACTCGTTTTGTTTTAGGATCCGTAGCCAAAGGAAAAAGCATGGCTTCCTCACCCGTTGAAATATGAAAAAAATGCAAGCGATTTTGGTATTGTTTTTGAATTTCTAGAACTCTTTTTGTTGCTTCAACACAGGCTTTGGTACTTCTTATTTTAGCATGAAGTTCGATGCCAATTTTTCCATGTGTTTTGGCATACCAATTTTGATAATTTTGCTGAATAATGGATTCATCTTCACTATGAAGAGCAATCAAGGTTTCTGCTCGAGAAAAAATGCTGTTCAGGGCTTCGGGATTATTCGCCAATATTTCTCCATGGTGAAAGTATAAGCCATCATCGGTAATTCCACAAATTGTTTCGTTATTGATGCGAAGCGCTTCATCCATATTAGATGAATTAATCCCCATAAAAAAGGAATAATTCGCCAAGGATTTATGGGAAGCGATTTGGTATTTTTCTTCTAATATTTCTCTTGAAAGCGTGTTTGGAAGGGTATTGGGCATATCCATAAAGGAAGTAACACCTCCGGCGACAGCTGCCTTGGATTCCGAAAACATATTAGCCTTATACGTTAGGCCTGGGTCTCGAAAATGAACTTGGTCGTCGATCATTCCAGGAATTAAATAATTCCCATGAAGATCTATTACTTGAGCATTCGAATTTGAAATATGAGGTGCCATTTTGATAATACGCTCTCCTTCCAACAAAACGTCCGTTGGATAGGTTTTCCCCTCATTAACCACCAAAGCATTTGCTAATAGAATTTTTTTCATTTAACAGCGGCTCGCTCAAGGCGATCATTAATGGTTCTGCCTAATCCATGATGAGGGAGTCTTTCCGCAATAATGAGATCCAAGCCCGCTTGTTCCATTTGATGTAGGCTTTTAAATAAATTTCGAGCCGCTTCTTTAAAGGATCCACTTGGTGCTAAAATTTGATTCATCAAAACCTTCTCACTTTCAATTTTAACCTCTTTGAACCATAAAATGCCCACCTTTTTATGTTGGATAGCACTCAAAATAAATAAAGGTTCGTAAGTCACAATGAGTTCGCATAATGGCGAATAATGTTTTTTATGTCTACCAGGTGAATTGGATGTCTCCTCGTGAGAGGTTCGATTTAAAATTCTACCTACCACATTTTCAATGTCGTAAATGGAAATGGCGCCATGGCGCAACAACACCACTTCATCTTCTTCAAAAGAAAGAATGGTCGATTCTAGGCCCTCGCTGCATTCCCCGCCATCCAAGGTTAGTATCTGCGGAAAATAAAAATCAACTTGTTGAGCACTTGTGGGACTTATTCGATTGTGGGGATTCGCACTCGGGGCGGCTAATGGGAAATCTAATTGATCCAAGACTTTTTTTAACAAAGGGTGATTGGGCATGCGAATAGCTACTGTTGGCTGGCCACCGGTAACCGCATCCATCACATGTGTTTTTTTGGGCAAAATCAGCGTAAGTGCACCTGGCCAAAAATGTTGGGCCAATAATTCTGCTTTGACAGGGAAGCTAGTGACTAAACTCTTGGCCTGCTCATGATTAGCCACATGAACAATTAATGGATTGGTATTCGGTCTATTTTTGGTGTGAAAAATTTGAGCAATGGCATTTTCATCATAAATATTCGCTGCTAAACCATAGACTGTTTCGGTGGGAATTCCAATGATTTCCCCTCTATTTAAGCTTTCACAGACACGCGTCACATCATCGGTTATCATATTATTAGGGGTTACAAAAGTCACAATACATAGGATCTTCCATGATTTTATTGTCAGGATTTGTCTCTAGGTGAGTGAAATGGCATTTTTGACAAGAATAAATGAGGCTATTGATCGATTGAGTGGGTCGAAAGCAATCGGAACAGATCAATCCACGCACAACATCGGTTACGGAAAAACCGGGCGTATGGCATTTGGGACAAGATTGCTTCATTTTAACAATCAACTTTTCGGTTACTTCTTCTATCACCTTCATTCGAGTTGGATTATGCATGGCCCTCATATCTGTTTCCAAAAAACAAGTTCCATAGCTTTGTAAGAATTGTTGAATAACTTCTTTGAGTTTATTCTTATCGTGAATTACTTTTTCAATATGAGATAGATCATTTTCATTTCTTCGAACAATAATTCCATGAGAGGGGAATTGAACTTGTACTAAAAATTCCTCCAAATTTGTTTGGTTATCGATTTGAATAGAAGAAAAGTTTGTATTGGGAGAAACCATTTTTACGACAATTTCTAGTTCATGTTTGCGATCAATTAATAATAGATATTCTTCATCTGCTGGAATGAAAAATAAGCTTGGATGAGGCCCGAATGAACCCTCGGAAGCAATGGCAAGGTCTACTTGGCATAAATCCATGGCCAAATGACATTTTTGTCTTGCTGCTTCTACCGGACTTCCTATTCGGTCAATTTCCCCCGAAAATGTGCCAAATAAATCTGTATCTAACTCGTCTGTGGTAAAATAGTCCAATTCAAACGCTTTTTTCAAAGCTGGTCCGATCACAGATTCCTTTCTATGCTTGGTGGCAATGACCACTTTTCGTCCTTTGAAAATAGATGTATTATCCATGAATGATGTGAAAAAACAAAGGCAAACCAATCGTTATATTAAATGGAAATGTAAGTCCAAGAGCCATGGGTATATAAAGTCCGGGGTCAGCTTTTGGTGCGACCAAACGCATGGCAGCAGGAACGGCTATGTAAGAAGCACTAGCCGCCAGAACAGCAAAAATTAATCGATTTCCTTCGTCATTGGTAATCCATTGACTAAGGTACGAGACCCAACATCCATTAAAAAAGGGCATCAATAAAGCGAAAATAAATAGAAATGAGCCTTGTTTTTTAAATGCTTTCAATCGACTAGCTGCAAGCATACCCATGTCCAATAAAAAAATAGCAAGGAAGCCCTTAAAAATATCCGTTGTAAAATGCTTAATACCTATCGATTGTGTGGTATCAGAGACAAATCCAATCAACAAACTTCCAAAAATCATTAATACGCTTCCATTGGTAATCGCGTGCTTCAAGGCGACTTTCCATGAGCTAGTTGCATCACTTTTTGCCTCGGTTTTTGAGGGAAACATATTCATTAAGATCACTCCCATAATGATGGCAGGAAATTCCATGGAAGCCATCACGGCCACCATTTCACCTCCAGCTTTTAATTGATTCATTTCCAAAAATGCAATGGCCGAAACAAAGGTAACGGCACTAACGGAACCATAAGAAGCAGAAATTGCCCCGGCATCAATGGAGTTGAGCTTTAATTTGAGAATGAAAAAAGAATAAATGGGTATAATAAATGCTAAAAACATCCCAAAAACCAAACTTACAATTACTTCACTTGTAATTCCAGATGCCGCTAATTCTGTGCCGCCATTGAACCCAATGGAAAACAATAAGTAGAGAGAGATAAAACCTTTGGATGCTGCAGGAATTTCTAAATCACTTTTTACAAATTTGGCAAGCATGCCAAGCATAAAAAATAACAGCGTAGGATTCGTTACATTAAAAATGAGTAGGTCAAAATTGATCATTTGATATGATTTTATTCCATCTAGTTGAAATACCTTATGTATTAGGTCTACCAACTGGCACACAAAATAAGTGTGAAAGTTTTAATAGTTTTTATTTAAGTTTACAATGAAATAGATTAAAAAAATTTATGAATTATACCTTAAATCAACTTCAGATTTTCGTCAAGGTTGTTCAAACCATGAGCATCACAAAGGCAGCAGAAGAACTAAATTTGACTCAGCCTGCGGTTTCCATTCAAATAAAAAATTTCCAATCACAGTTTGAAATACCTCTGATAGAAATCATTGGCAAAAAGGTATATATTACGGATTTTGGGAAGGAAATTGCTCTTTCTGCCGAAAGTATCTTGGAACAAGTGTATGCCATTAATTATAAAACAATGGCCTTTAAAGATCAGTTGGTTGGTCGATTAAAAGTTTCCATTGTATCAACTGGGAAATATGTCTTGCCCTATTTTTTGAGTGATTTCCTAAAAATGAATCCGGGAGTAGAAATTTCCATTGACGTAACCAACCGAGAAAAAGTAAATAAAAGTTTACAAGATAATGAGGTTGACTTTAGTTTGGTTCCCGACCTACCAGACAGTCAACATTTTGAATTTATTGATATCCTGTCTAATGACCTTTTCCTCTTTGGAAATAAAGAAACGGCAGCGCTTAATCCGACATTTAAGTACCATGAATTCACCCATGAATTGCCCTTGATTTTCCGTGAAAATGGTTCAGGGACCAGAAAAGCCATGGAAATGTATCTTAAATCACAAGGAATCGCCTCTTTAAAGAAAATCGAATTGGTCTCCAATGAAGCCGTCAAACAAGCTGTCATTGCAGGATTAGGCTATTCCATCATGCCCATCATTGGATTAAAAAATGAGTTAAAGGCTGGAGAAATAGTCATTATGCCTAGAAAAGGATTACCCATAACCTCAACTTGGAAATTAATTTGGCACAAAGGCAAAACACAATCGCCCATTGCCAAGGCCTTTATGAGTTATGTAATTGAACATGCAGAAAACATCAAGAAAAAACACTTTGAATAATATGGCCTTTGACATAGAAAAAATTGACATAATCCCCTACTATTTTGAAAATGATGGAGTCATTCCTAATAATAAGCTGCCACTGCTTATCTATAAAAATGTAATACCGTTCTTATTGGTAGAAAATGTTGAAATGTCTTTTCAAAATAATGGATGGACGAATAATTGGAAAGATATTATTCTGCCTTATGATCATTTCCACAGCAATACGCATGAAGTATTAGGATTGATAAAGGGACAAGCACGCTTAATGGCTGGAGGTTCGAAAGCTGGTCAGGAGGTAGTCGTAGAAACAGGAGATGTCATCATAATTCCAGCGGGCGTTGGACATTATTCACTGGATAATTCCATCGATTATCAATTTATTGGCGGTTATCCAAATGGGGCTGATTGGAATTTATACAGAAGTTGGAAAGAAAATGAGCACACATCCATTTTGGATGAAATCGATGCCATTCCGCTTCCTAAATCTGACCCAATATTTGGTCTTGAAGGGCCTCTTTTTGATTATTGGAAATAATTGAACGCTCTTTTAATCCAAAAATGGATCCAATATCTTCGTGGGTTTCCCTGTTTTATCGAAAGCCCCTAAGTTATAATTTTTCCAATTATACGCTTGAGGTTCCCAGTACATGAGTCCAAATGCTTGATTTTTAGGGAGTTTTTTTATCCGATTTTTTAAATCTTCCACAAACATTTTTCCATTCTCAGGGTCCGCATAGTTAAAACCTATTTCACAAAGCAAGCTTGGTTTATTGAATTTACTATGGAGTTCTTGTATATTTTCCACGCATAATTGGTTGTAACTCGCCCAATTTTTGGCATCGGGATATAAGGACATACCGATGATATCAAACCTTGTTTTATACTTTTTTAAGCCCTCAAACATCCAGTTGAACAGTTTCTTGTCATAGCCATTCGAAATATGAACAATAACCCCAATCGATAAATCAATTTTTTTGGTGGCCCGATAACCAGCGTCTAACAATTTGGAAAATGTATCCATGTTGGTGGAGGCTCTGCCCACTTCCCACAACATCCCATCATTGGTTTCATTGCCTATTTGTACAAATTCTGGAATAATCGAATTTGATTTTAAGGCATTCAACACTTCAAATGTATGGTCATAAACCTTGCTAACTAATTCCGTAATTGTTTTTCCCTTCCATTCCTCAGGCATATTTTGTTTGCCAGGGTCTGCCCATGAATCGCTGTAATGAAAATCGATCAACAATTTAAATCCAAGTGCTTTTACTCTTTTGGCCTTGATCAATAAGTCGGCTAAATTATTATAACCATCTTTTGGATTAACCCAAACTCGAAGTCTGATGGTATTAAATCCAAGGTCTTTCATTAAGACAAAGCAATCTTTTTTGACCCCTTGACTATTATAAAAAGGCATTCCTGCATTTTCCATTTCGGTTACCCAGCTAATATCTGCACCTTTGATTAATTCGCTAGGCGGATTATAAGGGTGCAAAATAGTGTCTAGAGCAATTGAATTGGGCGCTTTAGGACCTTCAACCTGTGCACAAGATTGTAAAAAGACGAAGAGGCTGATGAGAATAGCCAAATACTTTTGCATGATCGGTTTGTCTTAAAGAATATTGTCAATTTTATTAATGCTCTGTAAATATTCGCTCGGCGATTGTCCCGTAACCCTTTTAAAAGACCTATTGAAAGCCGATTTTGAATTAAATCCTGCTTCATAAGCAACCGCCAAAAAAGTATAGTTTTGGAATTTTGGATCATCTAATTTCTCCTTAAATGCTTCGGTTCGGTAAGTATTAATAAAGTCGAAAAAGTTTTTTTGGAAGGAATCATTTAAGGTTTTTGACATCACATGCGGAGATACATTCAATTGGGCTGCCAAATCATTCAAGGTTAGTTTGGGATTTAAATAGGGTTTGGATTCCTTCATAATTTCCTCAATTTTTCCAGCAAGCTCATCTTTTATCACCTCTTTGCTTTCCACATAATTTTTTTCACTTTGAATCGGAGCATTCAAATCAATTTCGCTTTCGGAGCCTAATATGTTGTGCTTAGGGGATATTTTAAAAATCTCGGGTTGATGTATCGCATAATAGCCCAAAAAGAAGGGAGAGGAGGCAAATACGAACCATATTAAATCGACGATTTGACTACTTAATAGCGCGAAATTTAGATCCAACAGATAGCCTATCAGATAAATGATGATGGCAAAAATGCCCAAAATAATACAGGCTAAATAAATAATTTGGGTAATCTGTAAGTAGCTTAAGTTCTCTTCAAAAGAGGAACTAATTTTACTTTTTTCACTGTAGATATTCAAGATCTTTCTGAACTTCGTCCATTGAATCAGATTCCAAATAATTCCAAAGGTACCTATAGCCAAGAATAGAATCTGAAAAGATGGATCTTGATTAAGTTGAGAATAACTGAATGTCGTGTAGTCTAAATTGAAATAGGGCAAATAAACCAACAATTGAAGAATGGCGGGTAGGTAAATCCAGCGCCATTTGATTTTAAAATCATTGGAACGAAACAACAACTTTTCAATATAAAGATTGTACAAAGGGGCAAATAGAAAAATAATAAAGTCGGGTAGTAATAATATTTTAGGGAAATCTTGTGCGATATTCCGATCGGTAGAAATCACTTTGATCAATAAAGTGGTAGAAATTACTCCAATTAACAAGATCAGCCAACGATTGGCCGCCCAGTTGGAATTTTGAATAGTTGGAATGGCAATCATTAACAAAATGCTACTGAAACTGGCAAATAGCAAGAAGAGGCTATAAAGATCAAAAAAATTAAATATACCTGTTAAATCCTCCCAATTTTCGACATTGATGTAGGTGCTGTGTTCGATATCTCGTGGATTCCAATCCACTTTTTCTGTGCGTTTTATTTTCCGATTGGGCATTGCTTTTCCGTTTCCATAGCATTCCACAGAGGCCCAGGTCCCACGAGTTATTTTATATTGAACTTCATTTAATTCGGATAGAATTGTTGCTCGATAGGAACCATCAAAATGCCTAATCATGACATAGTTTTCATCTCTTGGGTTCCAATTGTTAAAATTACCTGTGAGGTAAATTTTGGCATCGTAGGGAGTGGAGCCAGGAATTTTATTGACGATAATTCGATAGGTGGCTTTGATTTCCCAGCCCAATATTTGAATGATTTGTGTTTTGGTGGAATCGGAATTTTTATCATCGAATCGTCGATTAGCCCTTATTTGGCCATCAGTTGAACCTTCCACCAAATGCCATGTCCCTTGAGTAATTTTATATTCAAAAACATGTACACTATCTGGTATGCTTACTTCGTAATTTCCATTTGATTTTTTCTTGAATTGAAATCTAGGATCAGCGGGATCCCAGTTATTGAAATCGGCGGCGAGAAAAAAATCGCCTTTGGGTAGTAATTTTTTAGATGGAGCTAGTAGCTCTAATTTATGTTGACTGAAAGTAACGTAACTAATTAATAATAAAATATTTAAGAAGGTCGCCCTTTTCATTTTTCAGGTAAATTTTAGACTTGAAATTACGAGTAAATCTGCGAGTGCCAAATTTTTTATCGTTCCACTTTATAAAATGAAACGTATATTTTCTTGTAATTTATTCATTTACAGACAATTGCACTAATTCAATAATTTTTGTTAGGATTTAAAGTGGGGCGAATCTTTTGGATTAGCAGCTTAATTTTGATCTTCTAAAAAACTATTTTTCACCAAATTATTAAATCATGTTTATGAAAGCAAAAATTACTAGCTGGATTGAAAGACTTGGTCAAAGAAAAAGAAAGGATTTATTCTTCACCCTTACTTTGATTACTTTTTCAGTTTTTTCAGCCATTGCTCAACAGACCATTACTGGAACTGTTACATCACCTGAGGGACCTATTGCAGGTGCTTCTGTGGCAGTGAAAGGTACCAACAAAGGAACGGCTGCTGATGCAAATGGTCAATTCAAAATATCAAATGTGTCATCTAAAAGTGTTTTGGTGATATCATCTGTTGGCTTTACCACCAAAGAAGTAACGGTTGGTAACCAAACATCTCTAAGCATATCATTGGAAATGGATCCTCAGTCATTGAACGAGGTCGTGGTGATTGGTTACGGTTCTCAGAAAAAGAAGGACTTAACCGGTTCCGTTGTATCCATCTCTTCCGCCGATTTTCAAAAGGGAAATATTGTTTCTCCAGATCAATTAGTCGCAGGTAAAGTTGCGGGTGTTCAAATTACATCTAACGGTGGTGCACCAGGCGCGGGATCTACGATTCGTATTCGTGGGGGATCTTCTTTAAATGCAAACAATGATCCTTTGATCGTCATTGATGGAGTGCCATTGGACAACAATGGTATTTCTGGAGCAGCGAATGCTTTATCATTTATCAACCCAAATGATATTGAATCTTTTAACGTATTGAAAGATGCCTCTGCTACAGCGATTTACGGTTCTAGAGCATCCAACGGTGTTATTTTAATTACGACCAAAAAAGGTAAAAAAGGAGATGATATCAAAGTAAATGTTAGTTCAGTGGCTTCATCCGCTCAAGCACGTGCTTATGTAGATGTTTTATCTGCAACAGATTTTACTTCCGTCATTAATTCAAAAGGTACTGCTGCTCAAAAGACTTTGATTGGTAAATCGACGACGGATTGGCAAAAAGAAATTTACCGCAATGCCATTTCAATTGACAACAACGTAAGCATCACTGGTTCCATCAAAAATACACCTGTGCGTGCTTCCATTGGTTACTTAAATCAAAATGGTATTTTGAAAACATCCAACATGGATCGTATTTCAACATCCATTGGTCTTAGTCCAAGCTTTTTTAACAACTCGTTAAAAGTGGATTTGAATTTAAAATCATCCATCATCAACAATAATTTTGCCAACCAAGGTGCCATCGGAACAGCGGTAGGATTCGATCCAACACAATCAGTAACAGGTTCTGAATACGGTGGATATTTTGAATGGTTAGATCCAGCTACGAAGAAACCCAATTCCTTAGCTCCTAAAAATCCAGTTGCATTATTGGAATTGCAAAAAGATCAATCGAACGTAAGAAGAACGATTGCGAATGCGGTATTTGATTATAAAATGCCATTTTTGCCAGAATTAAGAGCGAATGCTAATATCGCCATCGATAAATCTTCTTCAGAAGGTACGATTGATATTCCAGCAGGCATTGCCAATTCTTATGACAGAGGAGGTAAAGCAGGATCCTATTCTCAAAACAAGGATAATAAGACTTTTGAGTTTTATTTGAATTATGTAAAAAGTGTTGGCCTACACCGTTTTGATGTCATGGGAGGTTATTCTTACCAAGATTTTCTTCGTGACAATACAGACTTAGATAAAAATATCGCAGGAACTGTCTTTAACAATACCTATTACAAGACTCAAAATACCTTGGTTTCTTTTTACGGAAGAGCCAATTATTCATTGAACGACAAATATTTGTTAACGTTTACCTTACGTAATGACGGATCTTCTCGATTCTCTCCTGAAAATCGTTGGGGGGTCTTCCCAAGTGCTGCTGCAGCTTGGAAGATATCCGAAGAATTCAAAGATTCTGAAGTAATTTCTGATTTGAAATTGAGATTAGGTTGGGGGGTAACAGGTCAACAAGATGTGTTTAGCGATTATCCCTATTTGGCACGTTATACCAATTCTGAACCCAATGCACAATATCAATTTGGCAGTTCTTTCTTAAATACTTTACGTCCAGAAGGATATGATGCTAACATCAAATGGGAACAAACAACGACCAAAAACATTGGTTTAGATTTTGGTTTCAAAAAAGTAGGCATTACCGGTTCGATTGATGTTTATCAAAAAGAAACCAAAGATTTATTGTCTGTTATTCCCGTACCAGCAGGTTCTAATTTAACCAACCAAATCTTAACGAATGTTGGAAATCTAGAAAACAAAGGGGTTGAGGTAACCTTAAATTTCAATCCTATTCATACGGCTAATGTAAATTGGGATTTTGGTTTGAATGCAACTTACAATCAAATTAACATTACCAATTTGACGAAAGTACAAGATCCTACTTACAAAGGAATTTTAGTAGGTGGCATTTCGGGTGGCGTGGGTAATACCATTCAAATTCATTCCTTAGGTTATTCTCCTTATACATTCTATGTGTACCAACAAGTTTACGATACGAATGGCAAGCCGGTTGAAGGACTTTATGTAGACCGTAACGGTGATGGAAAAATTTCATCAGACGACCGTTATCGATATGAGTCGCCTAATTCAAAATATTTCTTAGGTGCCTCTTCTAATTTACAGATTAAAGATTTCTCTTTTGGATTTGTATTAAGAGCGAATATTGGAAATTACATGTACAATAACATCAATTCCAATGCGGCCATATATCGTGCAGCGACAGGTGGTAACAATTTCTTATCCAATTTAGTCCCTAACGTGAACGAAACGAACTTCAATAACACGCAGTATTTTTCAGATTACTACATTCAAAATGCTTCTTTTTTACGTGTAGATAATATCAGCTTTGGTTACAACTTGAATAAATTGTTACATGCGAAAAAATTCAATGCTCAATTATCATTGAATATTCAAAACGCCTTTATCTTCACTAAATATCAAGGTTTAGATCCAGAAGTAGGTGGCGGAATCGATAACAACATGTATCCAAGACCTCGTACTGTTTCATTGGGCTTAAATGTGAATTTTTAATCGTTAAATCGTAAAAAAATGAAAGCAAAATATATAACAATTGTTAAGGGATTAGGCCTAAGTGTTATCTTAAGCATTTTATCCTCATGTATGGGAGATCTGGATAGAGTCCCGTTCATCGAAGTTACCTCAGCTACGGTTTTCAAAGATCCAGCTAATTACAAGCCTTTGTTGGCTAAATTATATGCAGGTTTAGCTGTTTCGGGTCAACAAGGTCCGGCAGGGAAACCAGATATTTCAGGTATTGATGAAGGTTTTTCAACCTATTTACGTCAATATTTCAAAGCACAAGAATTACCAACAGATGAAGCTGTTATTGGCTGGAATGATGGTAGTTTGCCAAGTTACCATACCATGACTTGGACTTCCGGCAATGAATTCATTACGGCGATGTACAACCGTATTTATTATCAAATTGGTATTTGTAATGAATATATTCGTGAAACATCGGATGAAAAATTAGCGTCGAGAGGCATCACTTCTCCTGAAATTAAAATGTACCGTGCAGAGGCTCGTTACCTAAGAGCATTGAGTTATTATCATGCCTTGGATATGTTTGGATCCGTTCCATTCGTGACAGAAAAAGACGCAGTAGGTTCGTTTTTGCCAAAGCAAATCTCAAAAGCAGATCTATTTGCTTACATCGAATCTGAGTTGAAAGCGATTGAAGCTGATATGGCAGAGCCAAGAAAAAATGAATATGCAAGAGCTGATAAAGGTGCTGCTTGGACACTTTTAACGAAACTATATTTGAACGCTGAAGTATATACGAATGCTGGAAAATTCACAGAGGCAATAACCTATGCTAAAAAGGTCATTGGTGCAGGATATGTTTTGGAATCTAAATACCAAAATTTGTTTTTAGCTGATAACCATAAGTCTGCCGAAATCATTTTCCCAATTGCATTTGATGGAACAAAAACCAAAACTTGGGGTGGAATGACATTCATGGTTCATGCTCCTGTCGGCGGAAAAATGAATCCAGCTGATTTTGGAATTAACGGTGGCTGGGGTGGCTTAAGAACTACTCAGCAATTTGTTGATCATTTTGATGACAAAACAGGTAAAACGGATTCAAGAGCGATGTTTTTTACAGACGGACAAAACAAAGAAGTAGCCGACATTTCAGCTTTTACAGATGGCTTCGCTATCACAAAGTACAAAAATGTTACTTCGACAGGTGTTAAAGGGTCCGATTCAGAAGGAAACTTCCCAGATACAGATTTTCCTATGTTCCGTTTGGCCGATGTTTATTTGATGTATGCCGAAGCTGTTTTACGTGGTGGTGCAGGAGGAGATTTAACGACTGCTTTGCAATATGTAAATGCATTACGTTCTAGAGCTTACAATGGTTCTCAAGGAAATGTAAGTGTGTTGAATTTGGATCTAATCATCAAAGAAAGAGCTAGAGAATTGTTTTGGGAATGTCACAGAAGAACGGATTTAATTCGTTTCAAAATGTTTACAGGATCAAGCTATGTTTGGGCATGGAAAGGTGGGTCTAAAGCAGGTGCAAGCGTTTCGGACAATTTAAAATTGTTCCCAATTCCTTCTTCAGATATGGTCGCTAACCCTAATTTGGTTCAAAACACAGGATATTAATTAGGTCTTAAAAGTTAAAATATACGATTATGAAAAAATCAATTTTTAAAATATTTTCACTCCTTATATTTAGCCTTGGCTTAATATCTTGTGAAAAAGAATTTGTGAAACCTGTTTTGACCGCTACAACCGGTCCAACTATTACTTTATCTAAAACATCCATTGTTTTAGTGAAGGATCAAGTGGCATCAGAAGCACTTACTATTTCTTGGCCAAAACCAGATTATGGTTTTGATGCAGCCGCTGCTTATACCCTTTTAATTGATAAAAAAGGAGGCGATTTTTCTAAATCTGCGGCTATATCTGTTGGGGGCGATTTAAAAAAGACCTTCAAAGTTGGCGAGTTAAATCCCATTTTGTTGCAATTAGGCTTAAAAGCTGGAGTAGCAGCAGGTGTAGATTTTAAAGTTCAATCAGTTGTTGGGCCAACAACTTCCTTTATTTCTCCAGTAGTAAGTATGACGGCTACTCCATTTTTGGATAAGTTAGATTTAACGACCAATTGGGGTGTTGTGGGAAGTGCTACTCCAGGAGGCTGGAATGGTCCTGATTTACCTTTCTACAAAACAGACGCAGCCAATGTATTTGTTGCTTATGTAGATTTAAATGAAGGTGAAATTAAATTCAGAACAGACAACAAATGGGATTATAACATTGGCGATGGAGGTTCAAGCAGCTTGAAACAAAACGGAGATAATATCAAAATTAATGCCAAAGGAACTTACAAAGTAACCATTGATTTAACGAAAAACACATTTTCGGTAGTTCCTTACACTTGGGGCATTGTAGGTTCAGGTACTCCAAACGGTTGGGGTGGACCAGATGAGCCATTCTGGTATGATCCTGCGACGGATCAATGGAGAGCCATTGCTAAATTAGTGAAAGGTGAAATCAAAATTCGTTTCAATAACGACTGGGCGGTTAACTATGGGGATGACGGAGCCAATGGAAGTCTTGAAGCAGGTGGAGCAAACATCGCTGTTGCTGCTGATGGTTTCTATTTAGTTACTTTCAACCAAAAAGAACTGAAAGTCAAAATCGAATCTTATAAAGTTTGGGGTATTGTTGGTAGCGCTACAGCGAATGGTTGGGGTGGACCAGACACCAAATTTAGACCTGATTTTGGCAATGAAGGAGTATGGTATTTAACTAATATCGCATTGTCGGCAGGTGAAGTTAAATTCCGATTAAATGACGATTGGGGTGTTAATTACGGCGATGATGGTGCTAACGGTTCATTAGAATCTGGAGGCGCTAATATTGCTGTCGGAACCGCTGGTGTTTACAATGTCAAAATAGACTTTAGAAACCCTGCAGCACCAACTTATACTTTGATCAAAAACTAATTTCTTTGTTAATTAAAGAATCACGAAAGGGTTCATGCTAACCAACACCGAGGTCTATGATAGAACATAGGCCTCGGAAAGGTTGGCTTATTCCAACATTCATCAAACAATTTTGCGCTTTTACATCAATTAAATTTTAATTGATTGATATTTTATTGATTAACTTATTTAATCTAAACAAGCTATCATCCTATTTGAAAACGAATTAACACATGAAAAAATTTATTTATTTATTTCTATTACTACAAAGCCTTTCAGCTTTTTCGCAAGAAAAATCTATCCAAATTGAACCCATGAATTGGTGGGTTGGAATGAAAAACCCTAATCTTCAATTGGTCCTAAGAGGTCAAAATATCACAGGCGCTCAAGTAAAATCGCTAAAATCAGGCTTAAAAGTAGTGAAAGTTCACAAAGCCGATAGCCCAAATTATCTGTTTGTCGATGTTGTTGTTGATAAATCTGCTAAATCTGGCAATTATCCACTTCAGATTATCAAGGATGGCAAACAATTATCCCAAATCAATTATTCGCTACAAGATCGTGTCGCTGGAAGCAAGGATAGAGAAAGCTTTTCTTCCAAAGATGTGATTTATTTGATCACTCCGGATCGTTTTGCGAATGGTGATAAGAGCAATGATTCGCATCCTGGATTGGCGGAAAAAAATGTGGATCGTTCCCAAATGTATGCCCGCCATGGCGGTGATATTCAAGGGATCATCGATCACTTGGATTATATTCAAAAAATGGGTTACACCGCTATTTGGAATATGCCTTTGCTTGAAAATGATCAAGAAACTCAAAGCTACCATGGGTATTCAATCACCAACCATTATCAAATGGATCCACGATTTGGTACCAATGAAAAATTCAAAGAATTATGTACAGAAGCGAATAAAAGAGGCATTAAAATCATTTCGGATATTGTTCTTAATCATATCGGAAGTGGTCATTATTGGATGAAAGACTTGCCTTTTAAAGATTGGATTAATCATGAGGCGAAATTTGCCTCCACCAATCATCGTCGTGAGGCACAGCAAGACCCACATCGTTCAATGGCGGATATGCAAACATTGGTGGATGGATGGTTCGTTCCTACCATGCCAGATGTCAATCAAAATAATCCATTTTTGGCAAAATACATCATTCAAAATACCATTTGGTGGATTGAATATGCCGGACTTGGTGGCTTAAGAATTGATACTTATCCCTATTCTGAAAAAGGCTTTTCAAATGCTTGGGCATCAGCCGTTTCCAATGAGTATCCTAAATTCAATATGGTGGGTGAAGAATGGTCAACCAATCCGATCATTACTTCCTATTGGCAAAAAGGTAAAATTCATCCCGATGGATTCCAACCCGCTTTGCCAAGTTTAATGGATTTTCCTCTTCAAAATGCCATTTCGGAAGGTTTAATGGAGCAAGAATCTTGGAATAATGGATTAATCAAAATCTATGCCGTTTTGTCCAATGACTTGGTTTATCCTGATCCGAATAATCTGGTTATTTTCCTTGACAACCACGACATGAGTCGGGCCTATACTCAATTAAAAGAGGATAAGGATTTGATGAAAATCGCCCTTACCTTGGTATCGACTATGAGAGGAATTCCGCAAATTTATTACGGAACGGAAATCAATTTTACTAATCCAAAAAGCTCAGAACATGGGGAAATTCGTGCGGATTTTCTAGGAGGATTTGCTGGTGATACCCAAAATGCCTTTACCGGAAAAGCCTTGAACGCAGATCAAAGTAGCTCACAGGAATTTTTGTCTAAATTACTCAACTGGCGAAAAGGAAATGAGGCCATTACCAAAGGAAAAATGATGCATTTTGCTCCTAATAATGGCATTTATACGTATTTCCGCTACACAGATAAGTCGAAAGTAATGGTGATTATCAATAAAAATACTCAAGAAAGTAAAGTAGATCCTCGTCTATACAAAGAAATTTTACCCGCAAATGCGACAGTAAAGAATGTTATTACTGGACAAATTTCTAAATTAGGGGATTACATAAAGGTTGACAAAAAATCTGCGTTGATCTTGGAAATTCAATAACAATGCCATTCAAAAAACCATTATACTTTCTATTCCTATTTATTTTCCATTTAAAAGCTCTTGGTCAGGTAACGACCCAAGAGCTTTTTCCCAATGGAGATAATGAAATAACCATCATTGTTGACCTAAAAAAAGCCAAGGACTCAAGAGCTACTGGATTATTGGGCAAATCATCTGACGTTTACTTGTGGTCGGGTGCCGGTTCAACCGAAACAGGAAATGCTTTTCAATTCCAACCTAGCGGGCAATCCAATTTTTCTGCTCCATTTGAAAAAGGGAAAATGACGCCTTTAGGAAATGATGTTTGGAGCATCAAAATGATTCCAAGAAGCTATTATGCTGTCCCCAATGGAACCCCAATTGCCAAGTTGGGACTCCTCTTAAAAAGCGGTGATGGAAAAAATCAAACAGAGGATTTTCAACTGAATCTGTTTACAGGAACTTTGGCTGTAAAATGGTTGTCTCCATTTGAAAAATTCACCCTAAGCGAAGCCAATCAAACCGTCAAAATTCGAGCTTCTTTTTCGACAAAAGCCAATGCAGAATTAAGACAAGGAAATACCCTTATTTGGAGTCAAACAGCCGCCGACTCGGTAAATGTTAACTACTCCTTAGGGTCTGAACAAGGCAAATCATATCAATTTGTTCTGAGCCTGAGCTCAGGAAATGTTACCTACAAGGATTCGGTTCAAATATTGACTAAGCCACAGGTAAGCGTTAAGGATCGCCCTGCGGGAGTCAAGGACGGCATTACTTATATAGGAGACCGAGTGTATCTGTCCTTTTATGCGCCACAAAAATCATTTGTTTACGTCATTGGCGAGTTTTCCAATTGGAAGGTAAATCCCTCCTACTTAATGAATAGAACTCCAGATGAAAATCGTTATTGGATTGATTTAGGCGCTTTCCCCTCTGGCCAAGAATTGGCTTACCAGTTTTACATCGATGGAAATATTAGGGTGGCAGATCCTTTGGCAGATAAAATCTTAGATCCCAACAATGATGGATATATTCCCAACAGAACCTATCCAAATTTAAAGAAATATCCTGCTGGCGCTACGGGAATCGTTTCCGTTTTTTCAACAGGTCAGGTTGACTACCCATGGAAAAACAAAAATTTTGTTCGGCCAGCTCAATCCAATTTGAATATTTATGAATTGCTAGTTCGTGATTTTATAGCCGATAAACGCTATGTAACGGTGGCCGACTCCCTGCCTTATTTGAAGAAATTAGGCATCAATGCCCTGGAATTAATGCCCGTAATGGAATTCACAGGAAACGATTCTTGGGGCTACAATCCCATCTTTTATTTCGCACCGGATAAAGCTTATGGCACTAAAAATGATTTGAAATATCTGATTGACAAATGCCATGAAAATGGAATCGCTGTTATTTTGGATATGGTCCTGAATCAAGCTGATATGGAAAATCCCTACGTAAAAATGTATTGGGATGGAACAAAACCTACTGCCAATAGTCCCTTTTTTAATGTCACGGCAACCCATCCATTCAGCGTATTCTTCGATTTTAATCATGAGAGTCCGCATACCCAATGGCTTGTAGATACTGTTTGTCAATATTGGTTAAATGAATACAAAATGGATGGTTTCCGTTTTGATTTGTCGAAGGGCTTTACTCAAATCAATTCTGGCACGAACGTCGATTTATGGGGCAAATACGATGCTAGCAGAATTAAGCTTTGGAAAAGGATTTACAGTAAAATTCGCAGCTACGATACCAATGCCTATGTGATTTTGGAGCATTTTGCCGACAATTCAGAAGAGAAGGAATTAGCAGATAATGGGATGATGTTATGGGCAAATGCTAAATTTGACATGACCAAAATCATACAAGCATATCCCACTAATTACGATTGGATTTCATACAAAACAAGGGGCTTCAGCAAGCCAAATTTGGTAAATTACATAGAAAGTCATGACGAAGAGCGTTTGATGGTGGAAATAGCCAGCTCGGCCGCTCGAAAAGTCTTCACAGAAAGTGAAAAATTGGATCGAATGAAAATGGCAGCAGCCTTATTTTTCATGATTCCTGGCCCAAAAATGATCTGGCAATTTGGGGAATTAGGCTATGATATTTCCATTAATTCCAATGGACGTACGGGCACCAAACCTCTTTTTTGGAATTATTTAGAAGATAAACAACGACTTAAATTATTGGGTGTTTACCAACAAATGGCCAATTTAAGATTGAATAAACCCATTTTCCAAACCAGCGACTTTAAATTGGATGTGGCCAATGTTGTCAAACAAATCAACTTAACAGAAGGAAATAATCAGGTTTTATTACTGGCTAATTCAGGACCTGAACCACAATCCTTGTCCTTTACATTCCCTATAATAGGTAAATGGTATGATTATTTTACAGGAAAATCGTTTGAAGTAACGAACAAAACCGTACCGATTAGTTTAGTTAGTGGCGAGTTTCACCTATTTGTTAACCAAGAATGGAATAATCAAAACTTAAATTTAGTTCCTTGGGATGTCCCGAATTTCCAAGTATTGGGAATCGAAAAAGAGCGGAATTTGAATTTAACCGTTTATCCCAATCCTGCCCAAGATCTTATTCGGGTTAGCTGGGAGGCTACCAATCAAAAAGAAGTAGATTTAAAAATAAGCGATTACTTAGGCCGATTGGTGGTAAACAAAAAGATTGCTCAGGTTCCAAATGCCAAAAATGAATATGAATTTGCTAAAACGGATTTATCCGGTTTTGGGATGTATTTTATTCAAGTAGGAAATGAAGTTCGTAAATTAATTGTTGAATAGACGATGTATCGATTTTTTCTGTTTCTTTTATTGGTTGTGGGAAATCATTGGGGATATTCGCAAATGCCAAAGCCAATTTCTGGTCAAATAAAACGATTAGCCAACTTTTCTTCGAAGTATGTTGATGCAAGAAACATTGACATTTGGCTTCCAAAAAACTACCAAGAAAAAAAGAAATACGCCGTTCTCTACATGCAAGATGGGCAAAGCCTGTATGATTCCAGCATTACTTGGAATCATCAAAGTTGGGAGGTAGATGATGTGCTTTCGAAATTATTGATAGAAAACAAAATCCAAGATGTCATAGTGGTAGGAATTTGGAATGGACAAAAGATGCGCCACGCGGAATATTTTCCACAAAAACCCTATGAAAGCTTAAGCCAAATTGAGCGAGATTCAATTACCGCCACTTTGCAAAGAGCTTCAAGAACGAAAGAGGTTTTTCAGCCTATTTCCGATCAATATCTGCAATTTTTGGTCAAGGAATTAAAGCCATTTATTGACAAAAACTATTCCACCTTTCCCGACAAAAATCATACGTTCATTGCGGGAAGTAGCATGGGTGGATTAATTTCCCTGTATGCCATTTGTGAATATCCGACAGTTTTTGGTGGAGCCGCTTGTTTAAGTACGCATTGGCCTGGCACTTTTTCGGTTGAGAACAATCCAATCCCCAATGCTTTTTTAAGTTATCTAAATACTCATTTACCTGAACCCCAAACACACCAAATTTATTTTGATTATGGGGATCAAACCTTAGATGAATTATATCCTCCTTTGCAGAAAAAGGTAGATGAAGTGATGAAAAAGAAACATTTTTCTAGTAAGCATTGGCAAACCCAATTTTTTCCTGGAGACAATCACAGTGAATTATCTTGGAGCAAACGTCTCCATATTCCAATGTTATTCTTGTTGGGAAAAACGAGTCGATAAAGAAGTCATCTTAGCTTTTTTTCTCATCATTGATTTTTGAAGGATAGCATTTTTTCGATCTTTTTGCCTTTGGCCAAATCATCCACCAATTTATCTAAATAACGCACTTTTTTGGTCAATGGATCTATAATATCTTCGATTCGATAGCCACAAATGAGTCCAGTAATTAGATTCGCTTGGGGATTCAATTGGGCCATTTGGAAGAACTCCTCAAAACTTGTATTTTCTTGGACGAGTCGTTCAATATCAGCTGAATCATAGCCTGTTAGCCATTCAATGACTTGATTTAGTTCCTCTTTTGTTCTTCCTTTTCGCTCTATTTTAGCGAGGTATAGTGGATATACAGTCGAAAAAAGCATTTTATAAATTCTTTCGGTATGAGAAGGGGTCTCTTTCATATTGATTCGCTCTTTTAAAAGTCGGTACGAAATGGAGATGCAGGAAATCCTTCCTTGTTGATCAAATTGGCCCCTTCGGGATTATCCGCCCAAGCATAGCGTACATACATGGGCTCTTTAATTTCATCACTCCAAACAAGTACATTATTTTGATCAATTTTCGCTTTGGCCCAAACAAATTTTTTGTCTTTTCCAGCAATGGAAAAATACATCAATTCGTCTTCATCTGTTTGATTAATTGCCAAGCCACTGCCCAATTCACGAAAAAAGAGACGGATTTGATGGCCTTCTATTTGATTGGATTGATAAATGGGGCCAGAGGAAACTATGGATTCTTGGTAGGCGAGTTTTCTAGCTATTTTCGAGAGTCTTTCTCCGATGGGTTTTTTATTCAAAGGATGAATATCGTTCCATTCGCCTAAATCCAGTGCGACAGCCATACCGCTATTGGGGATTGAAAGGCTTTTCAATTGTCCTTCCCGTAAAACAGCCATTGCACTTTCTGTTGGCAGAAATGTGCGGTCTTGAAATCCAGGTAATTGAACATACAAAAATGGAATTTCGGATTGTTTAAATTGTGTTCTCCAATCTTTGGCTAAAGCTGGTAAAAGATGTTCATAGATTTCAGGTTTCCCCACATTCGATTCTCCTTGATACCAAACAATTCCTTTCAATGAGATAGGAAGAAGTGGAGCGATCATTGCATTATACAGAGAAGTAGGCGTGTACATAGGAGCTGCAGGCATGTCTTTCTTCGGAGGAAAAACCTCCCCAACCTTATAAGACCAATCGCCCTGAAGATCAAAAGATTGATGTCCGACGATCATTTCATAACGTTTATCAGGCACAAATCCTCCTTTCCCAGCGGTATTCGTTACTCGAATTACTAGCACATTTTTCCCTGTTTTTAAAAGTCCGCTTTTGATTTCATATCGTCTGGGAGGATATTGATAAGTGATATTTCCCACTTGTACACCATTCACAAAAACTTGGTCGGCATCCACGATGCGCCCTAGAAATAATTTGGCCGTTAAGCCCTCTAGAGAGGCTGGAATTTCTATTTCTCTTCTGAACCAGACGACACCATTTAGCTCATGCAGACCTTGATCTTCCCAAAAACCTGGAATGGTAAAACGTTTCCAACCTTTAGGCTTATACAAAGGGTCTGCCCATTTTTCTGTCAAACCTCGGTCGGCGGATTTTACGGACACGGCGGCCGCAGTTGGTGCTTTAGTAGTGTCTTTTTGAAAATCAGGAAAGGGCTTTAAACCTTCTTCGCTGATCCAAGATTCAATGGGCGAACCTCCCACACTTGCATTGATGATTCCAATAGGGATTTGGTATTTTTGGTACAGTTCTCTAGCAAAAAAATAGCTTACTGCACCCATTTTTAATACATTTTCAGGATTAACGGAAAGCCAGGAACTAGCAGGTAATTGGTCTAAAGCCTCTACTTTTGAAACAGCGGTTGGTAAGAAAAAATGTCGAATCTTTGGAAAATTGGCCGAAGCAATATCCTCTGGATACGTTTCTTTTACTCGTTCCATGTTAATCACCATGTTCGATTGCCCCGAACAAAGCCAAACATCTCCAAACAAAATATCCTTGATTTCCATATCATTTACCTGAATAACATAAGGCCCTCCTGCTGAAGTTGCGGAAAGTTTGGTTTGCCAATTGCCTTTTGAGTCGGTAAGGGTATGTAATTTCTGGCCTTTGAATTGAACGGTGATTTTCTGCCCTGGCTTCGCCCAACCCCAAATTTTAAGAGGGGTATCTCGCTGAAGTACCATGCCGTTGCTTACGATAGAAGGTAATTTAATTTGAGAAAAAGTAGTAAAACTGATTAATAGGAATAGATATTTTTTCATCTGACTTAAATTAAGAAAAGAGAATTTATAAAATTACTCGTTTCTTTTTGATAAAAAACAAATGACAAGATCCTTCCTTTCGGGTTTAATGGTTGGGAATTGTTACTGTACTTTGGGCTTTCATTTACATTATTCAAAAGTGGGATATCCTTATTGTTTGAGAAAGCTACAAAACACAAAGTTTTGAATGGCGCCATTGGGAGTAATATGATCTTCCCGCTTACACGCTAAATTTTTAAAATTAGATTGTTGGAATTTTTCTTTCATGCCATCTTCGTCGTATTGTTTTATATCCAAACCACTGCATTTTTGGGGGCCATCTGGCGAAAAAGTCCCGATAATCACCATGCCGTCAACCGCATTTTTGACTATTTCCAAATATTGATCTATTTTGTCTGTTTCGGTTTGAAAATGAAATGCTGCTCTATCATGCCAAACATCGTAGGTTGATGTTGGATGAAAATCCAAAATATCAGAGACAATCCATGTTACCTTATGAGCATCTTCACCCAATCTTTCTTTAGCTCTTAGAATGGCTGATTCGGATATGTCTAGCACGGAAAGATGGGTATAGCCTTCAGCCAGTAGACAATCTACTAATTTGCTATCTCCACCCCCAATATCAATGATTTTAGCTGTTTTGGGGACATTGAATTGATGAATGTAGTCCAAGGAAGCCTTTGGAATATCCTGTGTCCAACTTACTTCATGAGGCTGTTTTGTTTGATAAATAGTTTCCCAATGTTCTTTGATGTTCTCCTTCATTCAGCAAATTTTGCCAAAAATTCTGTCAAAAAATGTGATAAATATCACTCGAAACATGGATGGGAAAATGGCTAAGAAAATATACCCAATCTCACTCAATGAAATACCAATTGATAGATTTCAATAAAAATCAAACCAAAAACGATGGCAAGATGCAACAAGAGAATCATTTTCTGCCATGTTGGCCTGTCATCCCACTTTTGTTCAACCTGAAAAGGGTCAAACGCGAGGGCAATCCCTAAAGAAATGAGGGCTTGTCCAATGGATTTTTCAAATAAATAAAAACTGCCTAATATAACTAAGGCCAAATAGATATACTTGTTGAATTTTGTTGTCATCATTTAGAAAACTACTTGGCATTCCACCCGTCCATGAGTCCAGATTTAATATCGGTATAATTCGAAATAAAAAAAACAATTAGAATAATCCAAAGAAGAATTTTCCAATTGTTTTTTACCAGCGCTTTAAGGTCATTCATTAACTGATTCATATCTGTGATTTTAAAGTAAATAGTAAATTCATATGGTTTGGTATCCGATTTATGATCGAATTCGGACAAATCTGTTTTCAAAACTGCTCCAATCGCTTTCAATGAATGAAGACTTGGTTTTACCTCATTATTCTCAATTCGCTGAATCGTTCTCAGTGTTAAACCGGACTGTTCGGAAAGTTCTTTTTGAGTATAATTTCGAAATGTTCTGATCTCTTTTAATCTTTGACCCAATTCCATTTGCAAATATGATATAAGTGAACGAGATTTTTTTGACAAATAGGCGTCATATGAGCGACATTTTGGCGTCGATAATGCAATAATACCTACAGAAGATGAAAAAATAAATAATTCCAAAAAATTTAAACAATTGTAAACGCTCATTTTTGAAATAAAAAAAGGTTATTTTTAGGGTTTAAATCTATCTTATATCTTAAATCTTACCATGGTATTTTACAGGCTGACCTTCCCTAATGAGCGACAATTGCACGATCTAGAAAGGTCAACAAGTTCATTCATCTGTCGAATAATCACTGAAAAAGCTTGCTGATTTTAGTCAACAAATCTAAAACAACACCTGAATCTACTCAAGATGAGCCAAATGGATAATTCTCCAAAAAATCAGCAAAAACACATCGCGATTGTTTCTACCATTGTAGATGATTGGGGAGGATGTGAAGAATTATGGGCATTGAGTACTCCCTACTTACAAAAAGAAGGTTTTTCGATAACCGTTTTAAAAGAACACGTCAATCTTAAACACAAAAGAATCGCACAATTAAAAGAAGCCAATGTTTCATTTTTTGAGCTTAATAAAACGCTGCATCGAATTTTTAAGCTTTTCGTTACCGCTTATTTTAGACTTTTTAAACCCGCAACAAATTTCCAATTACACAGGTTTGAAAAATACCTCAAGAGGCAAAAACCACAACTTGTTATTATTTCGCAAGCCATCAATTTTGATGGTCTTTCCTACGGAAATATCTGTTTAAAACAGCAAGTTGAATTTGTGATTGTTTCTCAAAAAGCCGTTGAATTTTATTGGCCACCCAAAAATGAAAGGGCCAACATGATTCATGTATTTCAACATGCCAAAAAGTGCTTTTTTGTCTCACATCACAATAAAAACTTAACCGAAGAACAATTTGGTTTTCGATTTAGCAATTCGGAAATAATTTCGAATCCTAATAAACTTAGCAAGACAATACTACCCTATCCAAGCACTTCATTTGGATTCAAATTAGCCTTAATTGGGCGTTTATTTATCATTGACAAAGGGCAAGATATCCTTTTTAGAATATTGGCCAAGGAAAAATGGAAACAGAGAAATCTACAAGTATCATTAATTGGATCAGGGCCTGATGAAGAAGGTCTAAAAGCCATGGCGAATTTGCTAGATATAAAAAATGTGGCGTTTTTGGGCTTTCAAGAAGATATACAACAAATTTGGTTAGAACATCACGCCTTGGTATTGCCGTCAAGAAGCGAGGGTATGCCACTGGTCATTTTGGAAGCAATGGCTGCTGGAAGAACCATCATTGCGACAAAAGCTGGTGGGACAATGGAAATTGTGGAAGATGAAGTAACTGGTTTTATAGGTGATGCTACCGAAAGTGGTTTTGAACAAACATTAGAAAAAGCATGGGAAAATCGTCATCGATGGGAATCTATCGGGATAGAAGCTTCTAATTACCTGAAGAATCAAATAATAAGCAATGCAGAAATTGATTTTGCCAATCAAATAATTTCAATTACACATGAATAATTCGCCATTAATTTCTGTCATCATTCCAACGTATAATCGCAGGCATGTGGTGGGAAATGCCATCAAAAGTGTGCTTAATCAAACCTATCAACATATTGAACTTATCATTGTGGATGATGGATCAACGGATGATACGAAACAATTGATTAGCCATTTTCCGCAGGCTATTTATATTTATAAAACAAATGGAGGACAAGCCTCTGCCCGTAATGCAGGTTTAAAACACGCCAATGGGACATTTATTGCATCGCTCGATTCAGATGATAGTTGGGAAGAACATTTTCTAGAAAAAATAATTACCTATATCGAAGAAAATCATTTAGACTTTGCATTTGCCAATTGGCAACAACAATATGACAGCGAAGCCTATTTTGAATTTCTTTCAAGATATCAATACCTACCTGCACATTTGCCAAGGACAGGTAATGTTTGGGTAAATTTAGAGTCGAGTGATTTAAGACAAATTTATCTGGAAGGCTGCGTCTCACCTTCCTCTTCTCTTGTAATTAGAGCAAAAACGTTAAAGAAAATAGGCTGGAATGAACATATGAACATTGCAGATGATTGGTGTATGCTTTTGGATATTATTTTGAACGAAGAAACCAAGGCAGCGTACACCACTGAACCATTATGGAAAAAAAATGTGAATGGTGACAATATTTACGATGGAAGAAACAAATTGAACCTTTTAAGATTATTTGTTCAAGATAATTTGAATCTACTCAATAGATACAGACCACTTCTAAGCATATCAGAAGTTAAAGTCTTAGAAAAACATTATATCTTGAATTTAATGAATGCTTCAAAAGAATCATTGTTGAGCGATAAAAATCTAAAAAAATCTATTTCTTATCTGTTTAAAGCATTTTCCGAACATCCGAGGCATTCGGTTCATATATTCTTCCAACTAGTAAATAAAATAGTAAAAAATAAACCTTTAGAAAAGACGGATATAACGTAATATAAATGAAGATTGCTTCTCTAATTAGGGCAAACGATTGGTGGGAACCCAAAATAGTTCCTTTGCTAGTTGTTGGCTATATGACAGTAAACCATTATAATGAAAATATATTGGCGCATTTTGTTTGGCTATTGTTTTTAATTTTAGCTATCGCATTAGGTGCCGTTTTCGTGAGTATTTTAAACGATTATACTGATTTAACCTACGATTTAGCTAGCCAGAAATCGAATAGGTTGGCCCCATTTAGTCCCTTCAAAAGAACGCTTATATTGTTGATTTCGTTTATCACAAGCATCAGTATTAGTTACATTTTTGTTGACTCCATCCTGACACTTTGTTTTTGCCTTTCAACCTATTTGGCATTTATGCTATATTCCATTCCTCCATTTCGTTTAAAAAACAAAGGTCTCTTAGGGGTTATGGCAGATGCTGGAGGAGCGCATCTTTTTGTGAGTTTGTTTATCGTGGCCTCTATGACTGATAAAATGGGCCAAGCATTCGACCTTTTTTGGTTATCAATGATTGGATTTTGGTCATTTCTATATGGACTTCGTGGTATTTTGTGGCATCAGTTTTTGGATAGAGAAAATGACCTCTCCATCAATCATCCGACCTTTGCGGGCAAAATTCAAATATCATCCATGAAACATGCCGAAAAAGTTATTGCGCTAATGGAATTGGGTATGCTGGTTATTATACTTATCACTGTAGGTGAAATTCTCCCTTTAGTAGCTCTAGCTGTTTATTTCATCCTACTCATTGGCTACAAAAAACTTAATCAAGAAGTCATTTTAATACTTACAAATGATAAAAATTCGCCTATTTTTTTAAGTGATTACTATCAAATTCTATTGCCTTTTTCTCTTATTATTTCTTGTAGTATTGAAAATCCCATTTGCCTCATTTTAATCCCTTTTCATGTACTATTTTTCCCCTTTAAACTTAAAATCTTATTGAAAAACATCCTTTTGATGATGCGAATAAAAAGGTTTATTTAAGTTTTAATCCATCCTATTTGCTTTATTTTTTTAACATAGATTTTCATATAGTCCTAGAGCTTCCAAACAAAAAGCGGAGGTTAATTCTTCCGATCCCCAACATACAAGTTTTTTGGGACCTCCAAAATAATAGCCCCACCTCTTCCAATGACCTCTTTCTGATTGAGTTTCTATCAGATAATTGATTCCTTTTTCTACTTCGGGTCCCAGGTAATCGAGGTAAATCAAAGAAGAAATAGCCACAGCTGTTTCCAATTCCGATTCGCCAAAAGATCCATTATTAAGCGATTTCGATACGATTCTTTTGATCAATTCGGGTTGAATTTCTTGTAATTCACTAATTCCTGCATGAATATTCCTTGAAATGAAATAATAGATAATTAAAGGACTGTGATACCATTTATCACAATGATCCACTTTATTTTCCTTAATAACTTGGATTAAATGAGCTATGATAGGTTCCGTCTCTTTTCTTTTACCTAAATAAAATAACACATTGGAATTAACAACGGTATCCACGTCATATCTTGAACACTCAAACTTATACCAAAAAATTAGGCTTCTAAACAGGTATTTCAACTCTTTGAGGGCATAATACCAATACACTACATTGCTATTCGGTCGTAATCGAAAGGTTATCCACGTATAAAATAAACCATCCCCTCGGCGATTGTCCAATATCAATTGTTGATTACGATACATTGGGAAATCGAAATTCATTGTTTTTAAAAAGACAGAAATGCAAGCCGTATCATCAACATCATTTGGACATATATTTCTCAAACGATGAAGAATGGTATAGTGATTCCAAATGCCTCCTCTATCTATTTGATATTTCAAAAAATTAGCGGTGTTTAAGAGAATTTGTTCGACTTTATCTCTCTTTTTTAAGCCTAATAAACAATTCCCAATTAAGGCTGCGGGAAAGTTACAACTTTCGGGTAAATTCCAGCCTTGCATGGCAACATCCCCCGACATGTAAATTAAAAATTCTCCATTGGGTAATTGATGATCTTCTAAATAAGCTATCCCGCGCTCGATCGCTTGATTTAAGTTATTTTTCATAATTTTTTTCAAATTTCCTCCACTAATACCTGTCTGATAAATCTATATATTCATTACACATTCAATAAAATCAGCTATCTTTCAGATAAACTAATGGAAATCTAACCCTGTTTGAAATATGAATCAATTAAACAGTTTATTTAAAATTAAAGGCTATTTTAATCCCTTTATCGTCTATGAAAGATCCATTGATTTTACCCCTTTCTTCTCTATCCTCGCTCGACAATGGATACTCAATCATTGATAAAGAACAAACAGATTTAGTCAATACATGGATACAAACGAAAACCAAATTATTCAAAGAGGTTTGGTCTTCATCCCAATCAAATCATCAACAACAGTTCATTGCTAATCCGGAGGTTCTATCAAATCAAATTATTAAAATACTTACCCATCGAATTTTTAATTTTCAATCGAAAAGTAGTTTGAGTCAACTGATTCCCGAGCTTAAAAATACACTTCTTAGACAAATAACCAATCATTCCCCCATTCGATTTTTTCTTTTGTACAATGGAGGCTATCGTGCTTCATCGTTCCCAAATAAGCAATCCTTGATTTTTGAACCGGATCTAACAGAATTAATGCTTCTGTATCAAATTACTTTATTGAAAAATAAAATGGATGCTGTTTATGAACCTGGAATTGAGTTTAATATTGTTTTAAACAATGGTGTCGCACATTGGGTGAATGAAATACCCCTCATTGATACAGAAAATTATGCTAAAAAATTGAGAGACATGATCCAATTAATTGGCGCAGAAAAAAAGCTTCGTGTCCTTCTGCAATCAGAACTTTCAGGATACAATCCGAAATTTTCCCCTTCATCCATTCCATCAACTGCCCTTGTGACAGAAAAAGAACATCAAATAGTCGAACGTTTTTTAGGGCGTTCTTGCACCCAACAAGAAGCCATGTTTCGTTCTGACCTTTATCAGTTAGCAGAGGCCAAATGGGAGGAAGATCTATCTCCCCTGGCTAGAGAAAAAGATGCCATCATGCTTAGACAAATAGCTCATCCAGACATGCTTTCTTTTCGTCCTTTTCCAGGTGGTGCAATACGTATCCAAAATGGGAGCTTTGGTTTTCAGTATACGAATAATGTTCTTAGTCCAAAACTAATTACATCCCAAAGTGTAAAAGAGCAGGGTCTTACCTGTGTCCATTATGAATTTAATTGGGCCATAACTAATCATTCATAAGCATTGGACTCTGTAAAACTTAATGATCTTATTTGGCATCCCTCTGTTTTTTCTCCACTTGGTGAAAATATCATCTTTGAATCCCTGCCCAAATCATTGGCCAAAGCTGCAAGCATTTGGCCAAAATCTATTGCCATTGTTAGCAACGAAAAAACCTATAATTTTCAAGAATTAGCAGAACGGGCAGCTGGACTAGCCGAAGAAATTAGTGAGGCGGCAATTGCTCCAGGGCCTATTGCTTTGTTACAATCCCTTGATTTTGATGCAATTGCAGCATGGTTTGCTTGCTCCATAGCAGGAAGACCTTTTGTTCTTCTAGAACCGGATCATCCACCAGCTCGTCTACTTGAAATAATTGAAAATTCCCGATGTGCCTTAGTGATTGGAGATCATAAGACTTCCCAAATTCTATTGAATTTCCCCAAAGAAAAATTTCTAATCTCCGATGGACGGATGGGAATTATTCAAGAAAATCAAGGACTTCGTTCCGATGAACCTGCAATGATATTTCCAACCTCTGGCTCGACTGGAAAACCCAAACTGATTGTGTATAGCACAAAAACGATGCAGGTAAAGGTTCAGAGTTCCATCAAACAAATGCAGATCCCACTAGGTGCTAGAGTAATGATTGCTAGCTCACACGGAAATTACGGTTTCCTGCATCATGCTTTGGTATTTCTGCTTTCTGGAGGCTCCCTGTGTCTTGCAGATATAAAATCAAAAGGCTTTGATGCTATCCTACAAGCTATCACTCAACAAGGTGCACGCCATGTACGTTTTACGCCTTCTTTGTTTCGTAAACTTGCCATTTTACCACAAGCGTTTGACGCATTAAGCCTTCTCGATGGAGTCCGTTTTTCTGGAGAACCCCTTTTAGAAAATGATCTTAGGTTAGCAAAATCACTTTTAAAACCAGAAAGCCTGATACAAAATATTTATGGTAGTACAGAAAGTGCATTATTCATTTGGAGCAACACAGATGATACGCTATTTCCAGAAGAATCAACGATTCCAATTGGAAAAATATACCCTCATGCTTCCTATGCGATTCGTCCTCTTGAAAATGAGAAAGAAAATAATGGTTTTGGTGAGCTTTTGATCCGATCTGCTTTTCATGCATTAGGAGATTTACATGATGGCAAAATCCATAAAGAACGTTTTACTTTATTCGAAGAAAATATTGAAGATCGGGTTTATGCCACAGGAGATATCGTACAGCAAAAGGCGGATGGCAACCTCATTCACCTTGGGCGCATGGGTAGAATGGTCAAAATTCGCGGCAATCGGGTATTTCTAACGGAAGTTGAGAATGAAATGCGTTCAATACCCGGTGTCACTGCTGCTGCAGTAGTTGAGCAGAAAAAGCAGGAGACATCTAATCTTTACGGATTTATTTCTGCCGAGAAAAATGTCTCTGCAGAAAAAGCACATACCTGGCTTGCTTCCCGTTTGCCAGATTATATGATTCCAAAAAGTATCTTACTTGTACCACAAATTCCATTATTAGCAGGTGGGAAAGTTGATTATATGACACTCATGAATCAAGTTCCACATTCTTCCGAAATCCCAATAGACATTTTAGAAAAAGACGATTTTGTCCGCCTATGTACATTATGGGATTCCATATTATGGAAAGGAGCGCATAGACAAAAGGGAACCTTCTTTGCGCTTGGTGGCGACTCGCTTAGCCTGATGATGCTATCTGTTGAAATAGAACAACATTTTGGACATCGAATACCCTTAGAAGAATTTCGAGAGAATAGCACCTTGAGTGCCTTAGCTGCTATTCTTCAAATTGAAACACCTCCTCTAACTGAAAAAGAAAAGAATAAAAAACTAGATGCAGATTTCTTTTGGCCAAGTTTACATACAACTAAAGGGGTAGCATTAGCCATGCCTGCCTACGATGGGTGGTCAACCGCTTATCCATTTAAGCAGGCAGGATTCTTGGATGACCATGATATTTGGGTGGTCAACATCCCCTTGAAAGGAGAATCTTTACTTGATCCTAACAAGTTAAAAAAAGTCGCATTTGATATCGTGGAAGGTATTCAAGCCGGTACGATTCCAACTCCTAATATCATTTTCGGATATTCTTTTGCAGGAGGATTGGCCTGGCTGGTGTCTCGACTTTTAGCTGATACGCCTCATTGTCCTAAATTTGTAATCATGGTTGATGCCCCTGCGCTGCATCGACTTAAAAAATTCAAAACTCGGGCACTCACAAAAGCCTTGAATCTTGACAAAGAATCCTCACAACCAACGGTTATTCATATACGTAGACAAGGCTTACCATTGGTTGGTTTTGAAGGAATTGGCACATCTTCATGGAATGCAAATGATCCTATCCAATTATTGATTGAGCTTCCGACAGTTGATCATTTGGAGATGCAAAAATGGAATATGCTAGGGATGGCAAAAGATACTCTGAATAGTTTCCTGAATAATACGGAAACTAGCAATTATATAAAAATAAGCGAGCATGCACCTGACCTACTTGGTGTGCACATTTTTCGAGCTTTAAATGGTTGTCGGGTTTCCTTGGCGAAGGTATTATCAGAATTTACAGAGTCGCCTGAAATGTTCCAACAAGACCATTTCCTTACAAGCCTATTTTTAATGGCCCTAGAAAAAGATGCGAAAAAATGTAAGGAATTAATGTGTTTTGCGTTGAAAAAATGGCCCAATTCAAGAATTATCCATTATTTGAATAATCGGATTAGCCGGAATACCCATTGGCTATTCAGTGAAAATATTCCAAAAATATATCCTTTAAATATATTGGCCATTGAAATTAGCTTAGCAAGGATAAATAAATTGCATGACCAACCGAAAGCGCCTTTGATCAAACATTTTATCTTAGCATTTGATGTTCTTTCGGCTATGATAAAAGTCGAATGGAGAAAAAGAATAAAACATGAATTTCCAGAAAAATAGGCACATTATTGATTGAGTATGCGATTAATTTGCCCTTCCGTAAAACCCCAACGAGCTTGTATTTTTTTTGCTTGTGAGTACAAGGTAAAATCACTCAGATGTTTGTGCAAAAAAGGAATATGCTGGTGATGTTTGATCACTGACTTTTTCCCCAATTTTCTCCAAATGCCTAAAAGGTCGTTTACCTCTTTCCTTGGAAGAGGAATATTTTGGGAATAAGCCTGCATTAAATCGGCTTTTGTGTGTTGACCAAATCCCTTCCAAATTCGATATTCCCTTTTTCGTAATGGACGAACAAGGAATAATTTCAATGTTTTATTCTGACTCAGTATTTGAAGAACAAATAGAAAATTAACGAAACAAAATAAGTCGTAATCGAACCAAAGAAACACCTCTGCATGATTAGCGATTTGTCGCATCTGATTGAATTCTTCGACAGATTTTATTTGATATTCTTCAGCAGGAATGGAATAGGTTTTGTCTAAATAAATAGCTCTTTTAGTGAAAAATACTTCCCAATTTTCGAACTCAATGGGTCCCTCTACGAGCATTTCCCTAACTATCAAGGCATTTTCTGCTTGTAGCGTTTCTTGTAGACAATCGCCATTTAAAATATGTACCTTCATTTAGCTATCCAAGGAATCTTATGCAAAGCTAAAAAAAAGATGCCCCACCACAAATGGGTTTTTATTTATAGGTAGGGATCGAAAAAACTAAATGAAGAATTTATTAATGACCAACTTACTATTGCTCATTAATCGTAACTAAAAGGTTGAAAATATAACACTTAAAGAATAATCAACGGTATACAAACTTCTAATTATAAAAAAAGGGGACGAATTTGTCCCCTTTGTCATTCAAACCCTACATGTATGAGATTCGAAAATCCACAAAAATGGCAGAATATTAACCTAATACGCTTATTTCTTTTGTGAGGTAGCCACTTCTTCTTTCAAAGCCGTTGGGTCAAAAAAGCGGTATTCGCTTACTACTTTATCTCCTTCCCAAATAAATGCTAGGTGCAAAGGACAAGTAATATCTTTATTGGAAAATTTACCTTTACCCGTCCACATACACCAAACACCCGTATGAACTCTGCCATCGGCAAAAACAAAGGTCTTGATGTTATCTGTTGTTACATTGATATCGGTAAAATAGTCGTGATTCATGCGCTCATTTGCTGCAAAACCTGATCTGCCTCCCGGATTAGCAATGGTTTTTCCATTTTCTTGGTGATTCCCCATTTGATCATAAATCTTCACTGTATCAACGTAATAATCGTAAATCTTGGAAGAATCATTCTTCATGTAGGCTTCTAAAAGTTCCTTTACTTTCTTTGACTTGTCATCTTGCGATGTAAAAGTACCTGTTTCTGTGTCAGAAGTTGTCACTTCCGCCGTTTTTGGTTCTGGTGATGAACAAGCAAACATGGTTGCAGCGACCATCAGGGATAATAGTAATTTTTTCATAAGGATGTTAAAATTTAGAAATTGTTATTTTCCCCAAATATAAGTATCATTTTGATACTAAAAAGAAAAATGTCCAAAATTAATAAAAGGCATCAAAAAAGCCTCCGGTAAAATTACCCGAGGCTCCTTATTTTGACATGTTCGAATTCTTTAAAAAATGAAATTCTCTTTAAACATTCGATAGCCATTAATCATCTCTTCAATATAATTTTTTTTGTCGAATTTCATTCTGGTTTTTACCACTTCCGTATAGGTTTCACCTAAGTGATCATAATAATAATCAGTTGTAAATAGCGCTAATTCCACCATAATGGGGAACGTTTCCAATCCTTTTTCTTCTAATAGATAATGGACATTCTTCTTATTCGTTTCTCCTTTTTTTCTAGAAATAAATCCGATGGCTTCTAATTTCTTTAAGCGATTCGACAACATTTTACTAGGCATTAATTCTGGTGCGTCTTTGAATTCGTTAAAGGTCGATTTATGGAGAAATATCATATCTCTTAGGATCAGTAATGTCCATTTATCCCCCAAAACATCCAATCCGGTTGCTATTGGGCATAAAGACCTAAAAACGACATTTGTTTCCTTTTCCATAACCATCGCAAAATTACATTTTCTTTCCCAAATTATGTAAAGAAATATGTTTTGTACACACGTTAAATAGGGTCTTCATGAAAAGAAAAATAATGAATATTTGTCCGCCTGCCCACTCATCCAAATGAAAGGTCACATTTTTAAATTGATACAATTTTAGAACTTTTTGGATATGGCCAATGAATGCATAAGAAGCATACATTGGTCGGATCTCCTCTAAAGTGGGACTCTTTTCATATCGATAAACAATCGTTTTTTCGATATTGTCCTCTAAGTGAAGTCTTTGTAGGGTAACATCTAAAGCAAATATTTAGATATAATCATTCATGCTAGATAGCATGTTATTTTGTCCAAAATCTATCGAAAATAATACAGAAGAATAACACTTAGTACTAAAATAATTAACTTGTCATTCCAAACCTATTAATCATTCATGAAAACAATTCAGCCAATCCTCATTTATCTAACTTTAACTGCCTTTGCGTTCACTACCCAGGCGCAAGATGGAACCATTTATCCACTAGAATCCCCTAAAGAGCCCAATGCTATTCCTTTACCCAAAAAGACGCAAAAGACTTACCTGAAGATTCAATTGGGGATTTAATCCCTGACAAAATGTACAATAAGCAGGAGATTTTGGCCTATTTAAAAATAAGTCGAGAGAAATGTAAAAAATTGATTCATTCGTTAACTGATGAAACCATAAAACAGCGTTTCAAGGAAGGAGACGAACCAGGCGATATGGATTATCCTATTTTAGAAATTTTACTTTATAACCTGAGGCATACACAGCATCATACAGCGCAACTTAATCTACTTTTACGACAAAATTTTGATAAACACATGGAATGGTCATTTCGAGTAGGTGATATTCAAATTGATGAATAGAATATTGCTCAAAGGTGTTTGCACGGTTTTAAAACAAAAAACCTTTTATGCCATTCAACAAGGTTTTTCTACAATTCAAAGGTTTAGTGTTTCTTGAAACGAAAGGCAAAAATTAGCTTTACGGCCTAACTAACTCGTTAAAGCATGAAATATTACCTTATTTTTCTTTCTCTTCTGTTCGCAAATGCATCTTTTGCACAGAATAACAAACAAAATATTAGAGGAGTAATAACCGACAAACTTTCTCAAAGCCCTGTTATTGGTGCTAATGTACAGATGCTATCCGAAAAATTAGGCACTCAGACAGATGTAAATGGGCACTATGCGCTATCAAATATTGCCCCCAATCGCTATGAAATCGAAATCTCTTGTATCGGTTATAAAGATGTTGTCATACCCAATGTAGTGGTTACTTCTGGAAAGGAAGTGATATTGGATATTTCAATGGAAGAAGATTTGCGATTACTGGACGAAGTTGTTATAAAAGCCTCAAACAAAGCCAATACCGTCAATAAATTAGCCAGCATCAGTGCCAGAACCTTCTCAATGGAAGAGGTAAACCGCTATGCTGGTGGACGAAGTGACCCTGCTCGTTTGGCAGCAAATTTTGCTGGAGTAAGTGCCCCAGATGACAGTAGAAATGACATTGTGATTAGAGGTAACTCGCCTGTAGGAGTTTTATGGCGAATCGATGGCATGAATGTTACGAATCCCAATCACTTTGCTTCTGTTGGTACTACTGGCGGGGCGGTAAGTGCTTTGAATACCAACCTGTTGAAAAGTTCCGACTTCTTCACCTCGGCTTGGCCTGCCGAATATGGGAATGCGATTTCGGGGGTTTTTGATTTGGGTTTTAGAAATGGAAATTCGCAAAAAAGAGAAACTACGGTACAAGCAGGTGTTATAACAGGTTTGGAAGCTACTACTGAAGGGCCCATCAGCAAAGAGAAAGGATCCTCCTATTTGGTCGGATATCGTTATGCCTTGGCAGGTGTTGCACAGGCTGTTGGAGTAGATATTGGAACAACTGCCACGCCAAGTTATTCCGATTTATCCTTCAAACTAAACAGCGGAAATACCAAATGGGGTAAATTTTCCACTTTTGGTATTTTGGCATCAAGCAGCATTAATATTAGTGGAGGAAATTCGGGTTCTCTATATGGCGGAAAAGATGGAAATGATTTGAGTAGTAAAATCCGAATTGTGGGCTTAAATCATTTCAAACAATTGAACAAAAATAGCTTTTTGAGTTCAACAGTTGGGCTAAGCTATTCAAGTACTGACCAAGTTAATTATGGTAGCGACCGTGTTACCAACGAATATTATTCCAAAGAAGAAAACAATGTAGCTAAAACGAGTTACCACTTCTCGACCAGTTATCATGCAAAAATCAACGCAACACTTTTTCTAAAAATAGGCGTTCAAGATGAATTGATCGGCTTGAATCTTTTTTACCGAACAAAGCAAAATATCAACTCCAATTGGAAACAAATTTGGGATTATAACAGCTACACCAATCTAACACAAGCTTATGCCCACGCCAAATATAGTTTCAGCGACAAATTGACCTTGAATGCGGGGATACATTCTCAGTATTTTTTCTTGAATAAATCGACTTCGCTCGAACCTCGATTTGGCTTAAAATACGATGTGACGCCTAACAGTACGTTGAGTTTTGGCTATGGACTTCATGCCCAAATGCAGCCCATCAATGTGTATTTCTTGCAAACTCAAAACGCCGACGCTTCTTATTCTTACAACAATAAAAACTTAGATTTTACCAAAAGCCATCAATTTGTCCTGGGTTATGATGTACAACCTTTTGTAGATTGGCGTTTGAAAGCAGAAGCCTATTATCAGTCGCTATATGATGTACCCGTAAATACTTTTTCAAGCTCTTATTCCATGCTAAATACAGGAGCTAGTTTCAAAACAGATTTGGAAGATAATTTGACGAATGCTGGCACTGGAAAAAATTATGGGGTGGAACTTACCATCGAAAAGTTTTTCAGCAGAGGCTATTATGCCTTGTTTACTTCTTCTTTGTATGATTCAAAATACAAAGGTAGTGATGGAGTTGAACACAATACGGCTTTCAATGGCAAACATGTCATTAATCTTTTGGCAGGAAAAGAGTGGACAATAGGCAATAGAAACAAATTTAGTCTAGACTTCAAATACACCAACGCAGGCGGAAGAGCATATACGCCTATCAATTTAACTGCATCGAATGCCGAAGGGCGGGAAGTGCTTTCAAACAACGCTTTTTCCGACTTTTATGACAATTATTTTAGGATGGATTTGAAGCTGGGCTATACCATAAACAGTGCCAAAAGAAAATTATCGCAAACCATTTCATTGGATATTCAGAATATTACGAATCACAAAAATATTTTTTCTCAATCGTATAATGGTGGAAGCAACTCAATAAAAACGAATTATCAGCTTGGCTTATTTCCGAATGTGGTTTATAAAGTGCAGTTTTAGTAATCTTAAAAAGTTTGAAAAATTATGTTAATTACAAATTTCTAAAAAATGAAACTAATTATTTTCGTTTTCGCAATTTTACTCTCCATAAATGCGACTAAAGCCCAGTCAGATATGTCCATTGCAAAAAGTGGATTACCAATCGAAATGCTTTTTCCACAAGGGAAAACAAAGGCTTTGATCCTTAGTTTTGATGATGGAAAAACAGAGGATAGACAATTGGTGAAACTCTTGGATAATTATGGCTTAATTGGAACATTTCACCTTAATTCTAATAAATTAGGCACGAATGATTATTTGAATAAAGCAGAAATTAAACAGCTATTTGCAAGACATGAGGTTTCCGTTCATTCAGCTGATCATCCTGCTTTGACTGCATTAACAAAAAATGACGTGGTCTATGAAGTGGTAGAGGATAGAAAAGCATTAGAACGATTAGTGGGTTATCCTGTCAGAGGAATGGCATATCCTTTTGGTAATCATAACGACATGGTTATTGATGCCATCAAGGGATTGGGCATTGAATATGCCAGAACCGTTGAGGATTCATATAATTTTAAGATTCCAGAGGATTTTCTAAAATGGCATCCAACCGTACACTTATTTGCAAAAGCCTTTTGGAAACCCAATGATACCGAAAATGACAAAAAAGAATTAGCCCATTTTTATCAAATAATCAATGATTTTAATAGCACGAAAGATTTAGCCGTATTGGATATTTGGGGGCATAGTTGGGAATTAAAAAACAAGTGGGACGAAACAAATAAATGCTTCAAACTATTGTCAAATAATCCTGATATTTATTATTCTTCTCAAATAGACTTGGTGGATTACCTACATGCATTTCGAAATTTAACGTTTTCTGTTGACAAAAACATCGTGTACAATCCAAGTTCATTGACTGTATTCTTTAAAATTAACCACGTAGTCTATTCTGTTTTGGCAGGAAAAACACTTGTATTGGCAAATTAATATGCGCCGCAAGTGTTTTGATAAAGCGAGGAAACAAATACAACAAACAGCTTGCCTTATTTCCGAATGTGGTTTATAAAGTGCGGTTTTAACTTTCAAATTGATCAGTATGAATTTTAGTAAATCAAAAATCAGCCTTTTGACCCTATTGGCAATAACCTTGATGGGTATTATAAGTTGCGAACAAACTGCAATCGTTACAACTAGTGAATACAAAGGCACAGGTTCGGTCACACAAGGGGCAGGAACTACCACTAGCGCCAATTTATTTCCATCAGGGATTCGAGTTGCGGCATTGGGAACAATTCCTTCAACAGATAACAAAACGTGGGCGCTGCCTTCCGAGGTTAATTTTACCAATACATCCTTTCCATTTGCATCCGATTTGTACAATTCTTACGTTTCGGGATATAATTATGCCAATAGCGCGACCGCCACTGCGGCACTTTCGATTAATAATATTGTAACCGTGGATGCTGATGGAGAGATTTTTACAGCCTATATTTTTGGAGATAATTATTTTGAAATGTATGTCAATGGCGTTCCAGTTGGCAAAGACCCTGTTCCTTATACCGATTTCAACTCTTGTATTATCCGTTTTAAAGTAAAAAAACCTTTTACGGTTGCCGTAAAATGTGTCGACTGGGAAGAGAATCTTGGACTGGGCACAGAGAAGCAAGGAAATTCATCCAATTATATTGGCGATGGTGGTTTTGTAGCACTCTTTAAAAATGCTTCGGGAAGTATAGTTGGAATTACAGATAATACTTGGAAGGCTCAAACGTATTACATTTCACCTATTTCCGATTTAGCTTGCCTTTCTGAAAGTGGTAACTCTCGTTTATCAACTAACTGTAATTCATCCGTTGGAGCAGCCAATAGTTATGGCATACATTGGGCGGTACCTAACAATTGGAACATTGCTACATTTGATGATTCCAACTGGCCATCGGCAACCACTTTTTCCAATAGCATCGTTGGTGTAGATAACAAATCATCTTACACCAACATTGCTGATGTTTTTGACAATCCGTCAAAAGATGCCATTTTTATTTGGTCTTCTAATCTAAAATTGGACAATTTGGTTTTATTGAGAAAGATAGTTGAGTAGTATCGATTTACGATTTCAAAATGAAAGATAAAAAGAACAGAATACTGTATATGCTATGCCTAGGTTTGGTCATTTCAAGCCTATTCAAACCCTTATTTTTTAGAAGAGAGCCATTTTTTGATGATGTTTTCTTCACCATTATCATTGCTACCGTTGTCATTATTGAAGGAAATTTGAGAATTGATGCATCCTTGAATAAAAAATATTCTTGGGCAATTTTGCCTAAAAAACGGGTAATTACTCAATTTTTAACCTCATTGATATACACCCTATTTTCATTGTATATCTTAATGTTTATTATTCATATTTTAAAAACAGGAAATTATGAAGCAATGAATCCTAAAATGCGACAAGTACTGATTCCTGCTACTTTTGTTACGATTGCCATTTTAGCAATGGACATTGGTTATCAGTTTTTTAAAGCGTGGAAACAAAGTTTGATAGAGATCGAAAAATACAAAACTGAAAGTATCAATGCTCAATTGCAAAATTTAAAGAACCAACTCAATCCACACTTTTTATTTAATAATTTAAGTGTTTTGAGTTCTTTGGTGTATCAAAATCAAGACAAAGCCATTGAGTTTATCAATGAATTATCGAAAGTTTACCGCTATGTTTTGGACAATAAAAATAACGAACTTGCCAGTTTGCAAGAAGAGTTGGAGTTTTTAGAACATTATATTTATTTGTTGAAAATCCGATTTGGCCAAAACATTTCATTTGACATTTCGATTGATCAGGCTGATAAACAAAAATATTTGCTGCCTATGTGCCTGCAAACATTGGTTGAAAACACCATTCAGCACAATGAAACGTCACAAGCAAAGCCCTTGTATATTCGTATTTTCACCGAAAATAATCGTTTGATTATCCAAAATCCTATTCAACCCAGAAGTGATAAAGCTGAAAGTTCGCAAACAGGTTTAAAAAACATGGAAGTTCGGTATCAATTTTTTACAGATGAAAAGATACAGGTAAATGATACGGATCAAATTTTCAAGGTAACATTGCCATTAATTTCAAGACTATGAACGTTGTAATTATTGAAGATGAAAAGCTGTCTGCTGACCATCTAACGCTGTTGTTGAAACGGGTTGATAGCCAAATTGAGGTGTTGAAATACTTAGATTCGGTTAAGGCAACCTTGAAGGCGTTTGAAGAAGGCTTACAAGCCGACTTGCTCTTTTTGGATATTCATTTAGCAGATGGCAACAGCTTTGAAATTTTTGACAAAATTGAAACAGAAATTCCGATCATTTTTACCACTGCGTATGACAACTACGCTATTCAAGCATTCAAGCAAAATAGTGTTGATTATTTACTTAAACCCATTTCGCAGAATGATTTAATATTTGCTATTGAAAAATTTAAAAAACAACAAACAATCCCACAAAAACAACTCATTGATAATATTACCATCGCTTATCAACAACTAAATAAGAAATATAAAACTCGGTTTTTGGTCAAATCGGGGCAGCGTATTGATAGTATCCAAACAGATGAAATTCACCACTTTGAAACCCACGATAGCCTATCATTTTTGATAACAAACAAAGGCCGTCGCTATGCCATTGCTTATACACTTGACCAACTTGAAGACACCGTATCACCCGAAGATTTTTTTCGAATCAATAGAAAAATAATTCTTCACATAAAAGCCATTGAAAAAGTGACTACCTATTTTAACGGCAGACTTTCGATAACCACAAAATTATTGCAGGGCGATTCCAACGTAGTGAGCCGAGAGCGAGTAAATGATTTTAAAAATTGGTTGGATAATTAGAAGGTTATGCACATTACAGCCTTTCAGGCTAATTGATGCTGGAGTTGCAACGTGTGTACCGCAACCCCGAAGGGGTTAAATATGCATAACCGCGGATGGAATCCGTGGAGAGGACATGTAGATGTGCATGCCGATTGTATCCTCTCTCCACAGATTCCATCCGAGGATACAAAAAAAGCCCCAGTTTCCTGAGGCTTTCTTTTTCCATTACTCAATGGATTATTCTTTCATTTTATAGACTCTCACATAATCTATCTTGTATTCCGCAGGAAAAGCCGAAGGATCAACGCCTTCTTTACCTCCCCAGCCTCCACCAACAGCGAGATTGACCAAAAGGTGAAAACGTTTATTGAACGGCCAAGCACCAAAGCCTTTTCCCGAATTTTTGAATTCAAAATATTGCTTGTCATCGATAAATCCTCTAATATAATCCGGAGTCCAATCTACTCGATATACATGAAAATCAGTAGTAGCCGTTGGAATGCTCAATTGATTCCCTACCTGTGTACCTTTCATATGATTGAAATCCAATGTGTGAACCGTAGAATGAATTCGATTAGGATCATACCCCACATGTTCCATGATGTCAATTTCACCTGAATTAGGCCAAATTCCATATGCATTGTCGGTAGGAAGCATCCAGAATGCTGGCCAAGTCCCTTTGCCAGTTGGGACAATGGCCTTCATTTCAAATCTTCCATATAACCAATCGCCTTTCCCTTTGGTAGAAATTCTGGTAGACGTATAATGATTACTCCCCAAATTTTCTTTTCTGGCTTCTATGGTTAACATACCATTATGAATATGTAGGTTTTTCCCTTCGGTATAATACTGAAGTTCTCCATTTCCCCATCCGTTTCCACCAAGATCATAGCCCCATTTACTAAGGTCTAATCCCCCAGCATTTGTAAATTCATCTGACCAGATAGGTGTGTTTTCAAACGTATAAACTTTGTCTGAAACCCTAGCATGTTTTGGTGTAACATTCGGTTTTTTAAAACCCATGATTCCCAAAGAAATGAATACAAAGAGGACAAATATGCTTCTTTTGTTGCCTGCTAACTCTTTCATCATTAATTAACTGCGATAAACTTGAATTGGAAAACTGTTCCCGAACCATTGCCCGCTCTCAAAACCATTTTGTTATTACTAATTTCAATGATTCTGTAAGTGTTTTCACCCGGCACGTCCGTTACACCAATGAACCCTTTTCCTACTGGAAGTTGGATGGTTGCTAAACCTGCTAATCCAGGAGAAGTGGCACTAAACGTATATGATTGATTGAACGATAAATCGCCAGCACAAGTATATCCAGCCCTTGCATCGAAGGTCGATCCTTTTGCATCATAGGTCAATGTATTGTTTGCCGAGAACGTGTACTCGTCATCCGACTGGCAATTCGTATCTAAAGGACCTCCACCATAATATTGGGAAGGAGCGTCTTCCGTTCCGACCACAATAGGATTTGCTCCAGCAGATGGATCTAGGCGCCATTTTTTCGAACTACCTCCCGTTAAAATTCGCTTAATATCATCCAGAGTCAATTTAACCACTCGAATTAACTTAGTCTCAATAAGAACTCCGCCTGAATTTTCAATGACTGATCTCAATGTCATGTTATTTTCACCATACGTCGTAACGGTATAAGCATCTTTTTCTTTTAAATCCGTTGTTCCAATAAATGATCTACCTACTGTAGGATTGTTCAGAAGAATTCTTGTTGGTGATCCAGACTTGGCAATAACCTTGAACTTGCTAGCATTGTCTTTTGGTCCAACACAAGAATAACCAGCAGCCACATCAAAAGTACTTCCATTCGCATCGTAAGAGAAAGTCCCATCTGCTGAAAACTTATAGATATCATCTGCTTGACATCCTGCTGGAGTTCCACTAAAATACACATCATTACCATCTGGAGAAAGTACTTTTATGGCATCTGCGTCATTGCTCCATGTCCATTCACTAAACGAACCATTGGTTAAATTTTTGAAAAATGGATTGGAGCTCGCGTCTGAAACAGGGACTGTTGCACTTTTAGAATTACTTCCATTGGTTCCCACCGAAGTAAGAGATACGGTATAATTACCGCCAACTTTATAAGTGTGAACAGGATTGGCAACTGCTGATAGAGCAGAGTTATCGCCAAAGTTCCACTGATACAAAAATCCATCCGTTGAGTTATTGGTAAAAGTCACTTTTGGAACAAATGGCAACGTATCACCGGGTGCTGCCTGAGTAAAGGTAAAGCTCGCAGTAGAGGCATTACCGTATAATTCAGGGTCCATTGGCTTACACTGACTAAGTACGAAAATAGTACTACAGCATAAGGCAAAATATAGATAATTTGAGAATTTCATCTTCGTCATGTTTAAAATTAATAGCCTTCGTTTTGAGTTAAATTGGAGTTTTTATCTCGTTCCCCTTGAGGTATTGGCATATATCGATGCTTTGTGGAAACATTCGTTTTGCCAGCTGCTTTCAGCACATTTACAAAGTAATTTGAATCCGGATGACGCAATAAATCATACCAACGATGCATTTCAAAAGCAAACTCTAGTCTTCGCTCTTTGTAAACAGCACTTAACCATTGAGAATCTGACATCCCTGCTGCAATGGGAGCTAATCCTGCTCTAGCTCTAACTAAGTCGAGACTTGCCTTTCCGGCTGCTGGGCCAGCGGCTTCCGCATAGATAAGTAAAATTTCTGCATAGCGCATTATGGGAACATTCAAAGCACTTCTCCATTGACCATCATCACCTGTTTGGTTTTCAATTGGGATAAAGAATTTCTTTACGTTAAATCCATTCGGCGAACCAACCAAAGAAGTCGGTTGGGTATATGAACCATACACATCCCCCGGAATCCAAATAGATCTGTTTCTACGTTTGTCAATTATGGTCGCATAACTTGCCCCAGATTTTTCATATTGATCAACAAAATCTTTGGTCGGGACGTTGAAACCATAACCTGATTCAGGAACAATGTTTTGAGCACGAGGGCCAAAAAATGTATTCATGGGTGTTCCTGCACCATAAATAGACCATGTGCCTCCGCCGCTTCTGAATTGTACCTCAAAAAGACTTTCTTTGCCATTTTCGTTTTCCAATTTAAAGTTGTCCGAATAATCCGCATGTAAGTCGTAGCCATACGCATTTTTATTATCAATAATTTCTTTTGCCTTTACTGCCGCATTTGCTTTGTCGCCAATGGTCAAATAAACGCTGGCCAAAATTCCTTTCGCCGCTCCTGCTGTGGCCCTACCTTTATCGGCACTACCATAGGTTGCTGGCAAAACTTTTTCTGCTGCTTTAAGATCTTCAATGATTTGTTTATAAACATCTGCCTTAGGTGTTCGAGCAATGCCTGCAGCCTCTTCAGCGGTAATGACTTTGGTGTACATGGGTACATCGCCAAATAAACGGACTAAATGAAAATAATAAAGGGCGCGCAAAAACTTGGCTTCACCGATGGCTCTAGCTTGCAAAGTAGGACTCATAGAGGAAATCGATGGAATTTTTTCCACCACTATATTGGCTCTTAAAACTCCAAAATAACACTGAGACCACATAACGTTAATGATGGGATTAAACGATGTGACGCTGAAGTTGTCTAATTCAAGCACTTCAACACCATCACCACCGCCTCCGCCTCCAAGATCAGAGTCATCACTCATGATATCTCCTAAGTGCCAAGCAGATCCATTATAGATGGTTGATAAAGGAGTGTAAGTTGCATTTACTGCAGCAATAGCATCTGCCTCCGTTTTGTAAAAGTTGTCCACTGAATTGATCGGGATTGCAGGATCAATCGTTAACATTTCGTCTTTACAGGCTAGTAACATGGTACTAGCAACTATTATTTTAAATATATTCTTTTTCATCTTTTATACCTTAATAGATTAAAAATCAAAGTTTAAACCTGCTGTAAAAGTTCTAGCTTGAGGATAAAATCCTATATCAACGCCACCCCCTACTTCAGGGTCCATTCCAGTATATTTCGTGTAGGTGAATACATTTTGTGCACTTACATAAAACGTTGCTTTATTAAATTTGAAGCGATTCGCAATCGCAGAAGGAAGATTATATGCTAAACGAACGTTTTTCAAACGGACATAGGAAGCATCTTCTACAAAGCGATCTGAAACTCGGTTGTTACCATTCGGGTCATTTAATGTCATTCTTGGCATAGAATTACTCGACCCTGGCCCAGTCCAACGATTAATGGCTTCTTTGGAATAATTACCATTACTAACTCCTCCCTCTGTATACCAACGGGTAAAATTTAATACTTTATTTCCTGCAGAACCTTGAATAAATACGGTTAAATCGAAGTTTTTATAGGATAATGTATTCGTTAATCCGTACGTAAAGTTGGGATTCGCATTACCAATGTTGGTACGATCCTTGTCGTTAATGACACCGTCATTATTCAAGTCTTTGAATCTGATATCTCCCGGTGCAGTTGAAGTTGCTGGATTCGTTCCTGCCGTTTGAACAGCATGATTTTTAATTTCATCGTATGACTGGAAAATTCCATCTGTTACGAAACCGAAGAAATAGCTTGCCGGCATACCTTGGGTTGTTCTCAATGAGCCACCTGTTATTCTAGCAAATGATCCATCCAATGGAGCAGAAAGTCCTAAAGAAATTACCTCATTTTGGTAGGTCGAAGCAATAGCCGAAATGGTCCAAATGAATTTGTTCGAATTTACGATTTTGGAATTTAAACTAATGTCGATACCTCTATTTTGTAAGGTACCTGTGTTAAAAGGTACCGCTTCATACGTTCCTGAAAGGTAAGGTGGCGCCACGTATAAAATCAAATCTTTGGATCTTCTTTGGTAAACATCTAAAGCAAACCCTAATTTTCCATTCCAAAGAGTTCCATCTAAACCGATATTTAATTGTTCATTTTTCTCCCATTTGATATCGGGATTATACGATTTGCTAGGAGCAGCACCCCCAACGATTCCTCCAGAGGAAGTTGAATTACCAAACGTATATTGGAACGACTGATTCACCGACTGTAAATAAGCAAATCCAGCTACATTTGGATTACCCGTAAATCCATAACTTGCTCTCAATTTTAAATCCGAAATCCAGCTAACATCGCTCATAAAATCTTCTTGATTGATTCTCCAAGCAGCTGAAAAAGAGGGGAAAACGGCAAATTTATTGGCTGGTGCAAAGTTGGAACTACCATCTCTTCGGATGGAGAATCCAGCATAATATTTGTTATTGAAATCGTAATTTACACGCGCAAAATAAGAAATCAAGCGGCTACTAACACCATTTTCACTTGCATTATACGTTTGTGAAATATCAGTAGGTCTAAAAACAATATCATTTAATGCTGGGATCGATTGAGCAAAATTCCCTCCTCTACCTGCTAACAAAAATGAATATTGATTCTCTTGAAAAGTATATCCACCGACTACGTTGACATGATGATCTTGTGCAAATGTATGATCATACGCTAAGGTAAATTCTGCTAGATAATCCGGATTAAGTCCATTTTGAACAGAATAGCCCGAAATACTAATAGGTCTTCCTCCCGTAGAAGGTGTAGCAGGATTGAAGCTTGTTCGGTTGTAATAGTTAAAGTCTCCTCCCAATAATACTTTAAACTTAAAGTCTTTTAAAAATGTGGCCTCAGCAAAAATATTACCATTGATACGGTATTTGGTAAATTCATTTTTTGGAACATATAATTGATAAATAGGATTTGGTTCATTAAAGCCGTCTAAGCTACCATTACCGCCCGCCCAAGTTCCATCAAGATTCGTTGAAGAAACCGTCGGAGGTGCCATAAGGGCTAATAAAATAACCGAATTAAATGGGGAGTAGGTATCGGCACTGTGCTCGATTAATCTATTCATGGACAAAGAGTTGCCTATTTTTAGCCAACGATTCGCTTGAATATCTCCGTTGAATCGTAGATTAAATCTTTCTACATTCGTTTGATCAATGATACCATCTTGCTTAAAATATCCGGCAGAAAGCAAATAAGATGCCTTATCGGATCCTCCTGTAGCGGTCATGTTGATGTTATGAATGGCTGCTTTACGAAAGGTTTGATTTAACCAATCAAATCCTTTTCCATAAATACCTTCGATTGCATTCGCATCTTTTAATTTTGAAATTGGCTCTAATCCTGAGGCAATTCTAGCTTCTGTATTAATGACAGCATATTCTCTTGCATTTAGCATAGATGGCAATTGCCATGCTTCCTGCAAACCAGTGTACATATCAATGTTGATATTAGCCTTCCCCGATTTTCCTCTTTTGGTCGTGATAAGAATAACCCCATTAGAAGCTCTTACTCCATAAATAGACGCTGCTGCCGCATCTTTTAAAACGTCGATGCTTTCGATGTCACCAGTACCAAAAGAGTTCAGAATATTGTCAGCCCCTTGGTCTGGCAATGGATAACCATCCACAACAATTAAAGGATTGTTTGTTCCTGTCAAGGAAGAAATACCCCTAATTTTAATAGATGTTCCGCCTGTACCACCTGGAGCGCCACTTCCTTGAACAATCGTAACACCTGCTACTCTACCTTGCAAGGCTTGAGCGGCATCAGCTACTGGCGTAGCCGCAACTTCTTTGGCAGAGATTGACGAAATGGAAGTGGAGAGATTTTTTCGTTTTTGTGATCCATAACCAATCACAACAACTTCATTCAAATCTTTATTGGATTCTTCTAGGGCAATATCCAGGTTAGAAGAATTTTTTAAGGTATACTTGAAAGGAAGCATCCCAACATGTGTGATGGTTAAGACTGCATTCTTGGAGGCACTAATGGAGAATTCCCCTTTTTCATTTGAGGTGGCCGCTTTACTTGTGCCATCAATTGAAATGGTTGCCCCAATAAGCTTTTCCCCTGTTTCTTTATTCGTGATGGTCCCCTTCACACTCAGACTTTGAGCAAAGACGTTCGTCACCAACAAGACTAGAAAAACACAGCAACACACTATTTTAAACTGTACTTTCATAAAATTGTGTTTTAAAGTGAAATTTTTGATTTTTTTAACGGGACGAAATTCGAAAACCATTTTCTCATTGTATAATTATTAACTACATCATTACTACATCAAAGATAGATTTAGACAATTTTTGAGCGTCTTTTTAACTCATCAATACTACATCAAGGATTATTTTTTTAGCTTTATGTCATTATTAGATAATTATGATAAAACGGATTGTTTTATTCTGGCTATTTCCCCTTGTCTCAATGGCCCAAAACACCATTGGGCTACCTGATATCACTAATTTCACCAAAAAAGAATACTCCGCAGGATTACAGAATTGGGAAATTGATCAAGATAAAGATGGGCATATTTACGTGGCGAACAATGAGGGCTTGTTGGCATTTGACGGACATGCTTGGACACTTTATCCTTTGCCGAATAAAACGATTGTTCGGGCTGTTCATGTCAGTAAAGATCAAAAGATCTATGTAGGTGGCCAAGATGAAATTGGTTATTTTTTCCCACAAAGTAACGGAGAACTTGTTTTTCACTCTTTAAGGGAATTAATTCCTAAGAATGATCGAAATTTTGGAGATGTGTGGGATATTGCGACAGTTGGCAAAGAACTGTTTTTTCGTTCTAGTTCAAGAATTTTTAGCTATAATCTTCATTCCATTAAGACCTATCCAGCCTTTTCAGAATGGTCCTATTTAAAAGAGGTGAATGGTCAATTATATGCGCATGATTATCAATTGGGCTTATTGATATTTCAGTTTAATCGTTTCGAGGAATTGGCCCCGAATTCCATTCAAAAGTTATCCATCGATGATCCTGTCACAGGTATTTTACCATCTATAAATGGAAAAATATTGATTGCCACATTAAAAAATGGGCTATTTAGCTTTTCCGCATCGGGTCAGATTACGAAACTTCAATCGCCTATTTTATCGGAATTACAACAGCATCGGATTTATTCAACAAGTTATCTAAATGGGAACAGGTATGCTTTTGGTACAAGCGGTTCGGGTGTTTATATTTTAGATCAAAACTTACAAATTGTTCAACGCTTTTCTAAAACGGAAGGTTTGCTTGACAATAATGTCTTGCATGTGTTTTTTGATCAAGAGCAAAATTTGTGGTTTGGACTCAACAATGGATTGTCGCTTGTTACCTACAATAGTGCAATTAAATTAATTAATCCCCTAGCCATAGGAGGCTCGGGTTATGCTGCTGCGATTTTTCAGAATAAATTATTTATTGGGACATCGAACGGACTCTATTCCACCCCATTAGAAGCCAATAAAAAAGATCTCAGCTTTAGCATTGGCCGATTTTCTATGGTGCCTAAGGCCGAAGGTCAAGTTTGGAATTTAGAAGTGTTGAATCAACGTTTATTTGTCGGAATGCACACCGGAGCTTATGTTCTTTCTGGAAATAGCCTCTTACATTTTAGCAAAGGCAGAGGTTTTTGGAATTTTCAATTGATACCAACTGGTGAAGCATTACCTTCCATTGTTGCAGGGAATTACCAAGGAATTTCCTTGTTTTCAGAGAACAAATCAAGTCTTTTCTTGGAAAAAACCATTCGAGATTTTTATGAATCGTCTAGGTATGTCGCCATCGATGAATTGCAACAGATTTGGGTTTCACATCCTTATCATGGGGTCTTCAAAATTTATCCAACAGCGAGAGGGGAATATATTGTAAAGAAATATGACAAATCAAGAGGTCTGGTTTCAAGCATCAACAATCACTTATTTAAAATAAGAAATAAAATCGTTGTAGCTACTGAAAATGGTGTGTATAGCTATCATGATCAACTTGACAAATTCGTAGCGGATAAGGTTTATCGGCAATTATTAGGCAATCAAAGTTTGCGGTATTTAAAAGAGGATAATGAAGGGAATGTTTGGTTTGTGCATGACAAATCACTTGGAGTCATCGATTTTACAGAGGGCGCTCCCAAAGTCATTTATATCCCTGAGCTAACGAATAAATTACTAAGCGGCTTTGAGAATGTCTATCCTATTAATGCTGAAAATATTTTTATCTCTGGTGAGTCGGGCATGTTCCATTTAAACTACTCCCAATACAAGCAAAAGAAGAGAATATTGAAGACCTATATTAGCCAGGTAAAAATCAATGGTGGTGAGAATCAGGTATTATTTGGAGGTCATTCTTCATTTAATAAACAAGGAGTTGCGGTGACCGAAAGTCCAAACCGACAAATTGACCACATTCGTCAAACGCTTCGTTTTGCCTATTCGGCGCATGTGTATAGCGACAAAGATAATGTGGAGTACAGTGTTCGATTGATCGGCTTAGATGCTAAATGGTCAGAATGGGAAAAACGCAGTGAAAAAGAATATACCAATTTGAACCCAGGTGAATATACGTTTGAGGTGAAGGTTAGGAATAATTTTGGAAGCGAGTCGGTTCCTACGCCATTTCAATTTAGGATTTTACCGCCTTGGTACCTGAACTATTATTCTCTTTTTGCGTATTTTATTGTTTTAACTATGGCTTTTATTAAAACAGTGGAATGGCAAAAAAATAAATTTAAAAAGCAGCAAGAACAATTTGAAAATGAGCGAGATCAATTGCTGAAAATTCAAGAATTAGAAAGAATAAAGTCGGAAAATGACATTGTCGCACTTCAAAATGAGAAACTCGCATTAGAGATCAATCATCAAAATAGTGCCATTGCCTCCTCAGCCATGCATCTTGTCAAAAAGAATGAATTATTAGCTAAAATTAAAAATGATTTACTCAATGTGGCTAAAAACATTCAAGATCCTCATCTGCTAAAGCAACTGAAAAAGTTAATCCATTCCGTTAGTCATGAAGATCATATGGACAAAGAGTGGGAAAATTTTTCCATTCATTTTGATAAGACACACTCTGATTTTTTAATTCATTTAAAAGAGAAACATCCCGATATATCACACAATGAATTAAAGTTAAGTGCCTATTTAAGAATGAACTTAAGCACGAAAGAAATTGCTCAATTATCTAGTATTTCGGTTCGTGGAGTTGAAATTTCTCGCTATCGATTGAGGAAAAAGCTTCTGTTAGCCTCGGAAGTCAGCTTATACGATTATTTAATTTCTATCTAAGTGTCTTTCTAAATTTTGTATTAACTTTGGCAAGTCTCAAGGATTCCCATAAAAAGATGAAAATTAAATGTTACGTTTTCTCCAGCCTACTTATTCTATTAACAGGAATAATAATTTTCTCTTTACAGGCTCAACCCAAAAAAGGTCCTAATCGCACGCATTTTGCTGGCGAATGGAAAGCCAAAGAGCCTATCAGTATAGGTGGTAATATTTTTTGTTCATATAACTCCGCCGATCGGATGGTGGCCAAAAGCATGAAAATTGTAGAGCAAGGAAATTATGTTAGCATAGAGAATGCTGATTCAGACGCCATCTCGGATAAAAGTCGGGAGAAGCTAATCTTTGACGGTAAAACAAGACAAATTGTTCTTAGCAAAGAAAACCGAAAGTCATATACTGCAAAATTGTCCAATGATGGCCAAACGATGACCATAAATTCCATTGTTTACTTTATGACAGGCACTCCTTACCGTGTCAATGAAGTCAGACAGGCATTTACCAAAGTGACGGAGGTTTGGAAATTGAGCCAAGATGGTAAGTCTATTTCGGTTTTGGCCAAAGCAAAATCCAATATTTGGGAAGAAGAGCGCAACTGGAAGACGGTATTTGATAAGGTCAATTGATGCAAATCATTGCGTAGGTCAATGATTGAACTATCGTTTAAAGAGTTGATTGTTTATTCTGACCGACCGAACTTAACTGAATGACCTTCTTGTCATCTGAATCTATTAGTACAAGATAAGGTTTCACACCTGTAGAATTAATATCGTTTCCCTTCATTGCAAACGCCTCTTGTTTCCAACCGGCAATAAAAATTTCTGTATTAACAGGTAAAGAATAAGATTTGACTTGGTCCGGATTTAGGTTACTTACTCGGGTTTGAATTTTCCCATCTGGTGTATAAATAATTAGCGAGAGATGGTAAACATCCTTATAATCATTCAAGAAGCTGATACGAATATTGTCCTGAGCTTTGGCAGAAAAAACCAACAAAAGAAGGGTGAAAATATAAGCTAGTTTTTTCATAGGTTGAAATTAGCATTTATTCCTGGAAAAGGAGTCAAAATGATTAGCTTGTTTAGCTTTAAGTTGTTGATAAAGTCCTTCAAACTTTGATTTCTGAGTCAGTAGCGCATCTCCAGTGATCGATGCTTTTTTGGCATCCCAAACGGCAGGAATAGCAAGCTTTCCTTTGGATAGAGAATACATCCAAAATAAATCGATAAAATTGAGTAATAGGTTGATTCTGTAGAAATTCGAAGGCTTTTCTAGTTGAAAACCCAAATGATGTAATGTTCTTTCATTAAAAAAATAAGACGTCCCGATGATCTTAACAGTTTGTGGTAGGCGCTTATTTTCCATTAATTGAATAAGTTTTAATAGTCCTTCTACATGGTACATCATTATTCTATTTCTTAAAGCTGTTCCTAAAGGATATTTTCTCAAGACGAATAAATAGTCAAAGCTAGTTCCGCTGTGCAAATCAATTTGCTTGTCATTGGCCATATAACCAAGCAGCATAGGCGAATAATAGGTGTAACCTCCCGTCAATGTGTAAATTGGAGTAAATAGAAATTGGCTAATCGGAATATATAGAATAAATGCCGCATAATAGAGTGGTTGGGAATAGCCCTGTTCAATAATCAAAAGCGCTGCAAAAAAGCCAAGCAACAATAAAAAAATGGATTCTATCCAAACTAGAATTTTGGGTTGTTGATAAAAATCATTCATATAGGACACAGATTCCTTTGTTTCAAAATGAGTCGTAAAGTTAATTAAAGAAAAGTCAAAAAAAGGAAAAAGAATGCGATGATTGAATAGATGACGATACGCTCAGGAATGGGTTAAACTATTCAAATGTTATCTCAACATTCGAATGGCGTCATTCAACCTTTGTTTTTTTTCGTCGGATTAACCGCAATTTCCTTTAAATGCTCTAAAATAGAATAAATACCGTTTGGCTGAGCTCGTTTCCTGAGCCTGTCGAAGGACCTTAGCAAAATAAATAGGGGAAATTTAATTTCTCTACGTCTTGTATCCAAAAAATTATTCCCCTTGAGCGGTAAGTTTATGTTAAGCCCAATTTCCAGTTAAAACACTCGTAAATTTTTCTTTAAACTTGAGAAAAAACACTTCTAAATACTTGTAAGAAAGTCCTGCTATAATTATAGTCAAGATAAAAGTAATCGGATAAATGAGCCAATTTGTTAAATATCCAATTGAGCTACATAAAACCAATGCTAAAACGATGGCAATAGGATGATACATATATAAACCGTATGATATACTTCCTAAATAGTTGAAGACCTTATTTTCAAGAGATATTCCAATTTTATCATTGGAAGCATAGTTCAAAATAATAATTCCAAAGAGAACAGAATAAAATTCATAATGGATTTTGGGTATATAGACCGCTTTAATCATCAAAAAGGATGTAAAAAATATGGTTATATAAAAAACGGTATTGTTTTGAATTAATTTAAGCCATTTGTTTTTTTGGAATAGCAATATGGCATAAAACCCGCCTATAGCCATGCAGTCAATATTAAACGATGCCCAAAAGGCAAAAATTACATTTTTGTAAGGTAGAAAGTCGGAATAATGCATTGTTAATATTTTTCCAAATGCTAAATAGGAGAAGATAATAAAAAGCATTACAGCTATTCTGTATTTTTTAATGTATTTCAAGATGACAGGCCAAACGAGATAATATTGTTCTTCTGTACCAATCGTCCAGGTGTGAAAGGCGTATGGAACAATGCCTATTAGAGGTAAAACAAGATTGGGAAAAAATATCGCGTATAAAAACAACTTTAAATAGAGGTGTGAATAAACCACTTCTTTCCCATAATTTGGAAAAGTAAATAGGCTAATATTGGGCAAAACTAAAAAAGTCAAAATGATAATTAAGAAATACAAAGGCCAAATACGTAAAATTCTACGTACGTAGAAATTGCGTATACTAATTTTCTTAAACGAGTTTTCTTCCGATAAAATTAGATAGGTGATTAAAAACCCGCTCAATACAAAAAACAATACAACACCAAGTTTACCTATGATTTTTATGAATGGCACGGAATCCCAATAATTGGCATAATTAAACATTGATTTTAACTGCTCAATATGATGAATGATTACTAAAAAAGCAGCCATAAATCTTAGACCGTTTAGGTTTGGGAAATATATTTTTTGTTTTTCCATTATTGTTTAAACGCCTTATGTTGAATTATTTTTCAATTGACAAACCTATGATTTAGCCTACATAATTATTCTCATCCAATATAAATTAAGATGGGCGAATAAAGTTATAACTAATTCATTTTCTCATAAAAAGATTCCCTCTATTAACTTATAAATAGAAAAAGAACAAGGCATCGTTAGCAGACGAATGGCTTAACTCCCTTTCATTACGGAAGATGCAAAATAATCCAATGATTGAGTAGGTGAATATCAGGGAAATAAAAGAAAGTGAGATCATTTCAATCGGTTAATAAAAAATGTTGATATTACATGATGAATTTATCCCTAGAAACGGAGAGGCTATGTATTAGACCTTTGATGATTAAGGACATTGATTTTATTATTCAATTATTAAATACCAAAGGTTGGATTCAATTTATTGGAGATAGAAATATTAAAGACGTAAAGTCTGCCACTGATTATATCCAAAGAATTTTATCAAACGATAAATTTTTTTACAATGTATTCGAAATAAAAGACACTAACACACCCATTGGGATAGTTACATTTCTTTTTCGTGAAAATCACGATTCTCCTGATATTGGTTTTGCCATGTTACCTCAATATGCAAAAAAAGGATATGCATTTGAAGCAACAAAAACTTATTTGGAGGAACTCAAACGAAATAGAACAGGTAAAATAATAGCAATTACAAAAAGTGATAATGAAAATTCCATTCAACTTTTAAAAAAGTTAGGGCTTCTTTTTGAAAAAACCCACCTAGAAAATGATGAGATACTAGAGATGTACTCAACAATACTTAACGACAAGTAATCAAGTCATTAATTAAGACAAGTTTGCGTCTCTTCAATAAAAGCCCAAATTTACAATGGTAAAGATGCAAAACCCTGCGATGATTGAGTAGGTGACTAATAGGAAACTGAAGGGTTGAACTACCTGTCAAATTGGAAGAAGTTCAATCCATATGGGGGCGTTAACATGTTTAAATATCAAGTAAAAAATTTCATTTTTGGAAAAATAAAATTAAACAAATCATAATTTCGTGGTTAATGGACGTACATTTACAAAAAACAAAAACAATGAAAAATAAAGAACTTTTACAACAAGAAAATAGCAAAGTACATCAGGAAGTATTAGACGCAAATCTTAATTATGCCGAGTCTTTTGGTGAAAAAAGCAATTTAGCCTTACCTCCGAGTCGTCAATTTGCTATATTAACCTGTATGGACGCACGTTTAGACCCTGCCAAATACGCTGGTTTATCCGAAGGTGATGCACACGTAATCAGAAATGCAGGTGGCAGGGCAAGCGATGATGCGATTCGTTCATTAGTGATTTCTCACAAATTACTGGGAACCGCCGAATGGTTTGTTATTCATCACACCGATTGCGGGATGGAATATTTTACTGACGAAATTATCCGTGATTTATTATCCAAAAGTCTATCAACTGCTTCGGTTGACGAAAATGGGTGGAAAAATGTTACTGAAGAGGGCGGCTCAAATGAAGCTAAGCACATTTCTTTCTTGACCATTAGCAATCAAACAGAAAGTATTATTGATGATGTGAAAAGAATAAAATCACACCCATTAGTGCCTTCATACATTCCAGTTTACGGTTATATTTACGATGTTAAATCTGGAAAATTAATAGAAATTCCTGAGGCAACGAAAGTGGGCAGAGCTAGTTAATACATGGAATCAAGAAAATCAAAAAGAGGTCGAAATGACCTCTTTTTGATTTTCCGCTAAAACATTATTTAGAGGCCTCTCTACTGCAATTTCAAAACGACTGGCCCCAAGAGCCCAGAATCCTTTAATTTTTGACTTACGCCAAACGTAGGAATAAAGCTAAGCACCTTTTGTTCTTTTGACGATGTCTTATCACCAATGATGCGGTTGTCCCATTGATTCGTCACTTTCAGTTCCAAGGTATTTTTGCCGATAATGACAGCCTTTGAAATGTCAATTTGATAGGGTAATTTCCAAAGAGTCCCTAACTCTTTCCCATTCACAATTACGGTGGCTATATCTTTTACCTTACCTAAATCCAACAATATATTTTTCCCAACAAGGCTTTGAGTCAATTCAAATTCATTTTTGTAGGTCGCTGTTCCACTAAAATACTTAATACCTTCCTCTGGACGATTTGACCATGAAACAAGTGGATCGATAAGCAATGAAATCGGCTCCTTTATGTTTTCCGTAAAGCTTACATTCCAAGTATGATTCACCTGCAATATTTCCATCGGTTTCATGTCAACTATCTCAAATACCTTTTGATCTTCCACTTCTTTAAAGACCACAAATACGGACTCCTGGGCTCCTAAATGTAATTTTATTTGTGTTGAGCCATTTTCCATTTTAAACGAAACAGGCTTTGAAATACCTAAATCTGAATACCATAATTCAGGCTTTTTTCCTTCCACGCGGAAATTGACTAACAAATCTTCCGGATGATTACGAACATTTAATACAAAATAAATTTCCGCTTCCGCCGTTTTTCGATGAATCCAAGAAAGCTTGGTATCCAAATTTGGTTTCGTATAGGCAACATCAGGCATCACATTAAATTGCCCAAAAATTCCTTTAAGGGGTGCATTATTAAATATTTTTCCTTGTCCATAATTGGCCTGATAAATATATTTCCCATCAGCCGGCCCCCATAATTCATTGGCGAGTCTGTTAATCGCTTGATCATCTCCAGGATAGCCCATTAAGCTGGGTGATTTTTCCGGTTTGGTTCCTACAATTTTTGCTCCCTGCTTAACTAAGGAAGTTAATTTATTCAAGATAGGTAATGTCATTGTATGTTTTTCAGGCAAAACCAATACCTTATACCGCATTCCATTAGGCAATACCAAATCACCATTCTCCACCTCAAAACGGTTTAAAATTTCTGCATTGACATAATCATAATCATAGCCTTCCGGCGCTTCATTTTTTTGTTTTTCCCAATATGGAACAACCGCAGGAATATCTTCCCCTAGATAATAGGCAATATCAGCTACAGATCGGCCTTGTTGTAATAAAAATTGATTCCTCGATAAATAATTTACAAAAGGTTTGGCCTGTTCCGCCCATGTAATATTCCTGTGAAAATGGGTACCCACCATAACATTCCCTGGTTTGGTTTCCAAAGGCTGATGGGCCGAGGTATGAAATACGATTTGATTTATACCTTGGGTCATCCAATAATCCCCAATAAATTTCATGTCACCAGGCGATTCATATCCACCGCCAGTCCAAGCCTCAGCGGCAACTACTTTTTTCCCGTAGATATGGGCGGCTGAGGCCGCTTCCCGCACATCGGATTGATGAGCATTTAAGCGCTCATTTGCTCCGCCATACGCTTTTTGAATTTCCAAATCAGATGGGGTTGTCCAATTCTTGTCGCTTCCCAGCCCCCGACCCATCCCAAATTCCCCCATGGGAATATCCACTGCATTTTTTGTTTTTAAGGCATCTTGAATAATCGGCATGGAAATCCCCGCAACTTCCCCATAGGTTTTGATTCCTTCCTTATGTGCAAATTCAGTTATCGCGGCATAATGATTATCGACCAACAATTCAGAGAATGTCAATCTAAAATCCCAAAGAAAACGATCACTGACCTCGGCAGATTGAACTATTTTACCCGCCAATGCAGGTAAAAATTTAGTTGGATCATAGCCCCTTCTCAACTTAAATTCGGACAACATATTTTCCGTCCAATTTTGTGCGTCTGATTCATAACTATCAATCAAAAAAAACTTCAGGCTTTTGCCGAAATTTTTTCCAACAGCTGCTTTGATTGGGTTGAGCCATTGACTTAAATAGGATTCCAAATGTGATTTACTCAATTTGTCCACCTCATATCCTGTCGCCTCTGGCATTGCGGGACTATTTTTTGCGCCCGTAAGAGAATATCCGAAACGCATAATGGTCCAATTCCCCGCAGGAACAATCCAATTTAAGCTTCCATCCTGCTTCATTTTTGAGGTTAAGTCAATGACCTCATTCGTTTTAATGACATCGGTATCGGGGACGGTGGGTGTCTTTAACTCCTCGAACGTAAACATAGGGCCGAAATTGGCTTTGTCTTCCCAACGGTTTATCTTAGCCACCGTGCTAAAAATTGCTTCTGAAATATCGAAAGAGGTAGGAGCCGTCGCTGGTTGCCTAAATCCACCAAAATCATCTGGCCCCCCCACCGTTGAATTTCCATTTCCTGGGGTAAAAACAACCCTAAAAAATTTAGCGGTGACCTCCGGAAATGTAATGGTCCTAACGGGTAAAGCGCGGATATCATGCTGAGGCCCCGGCAAAGGAAAAAGCGTTTTAAAATTAATGCCGTCATCACTCATTTGGACATATCCTGCCCTTATATAAGTGCTTGGGTAGGCCGTATTACCCAACATGGCAAAGGAAAATGAGCGTGCTTTAAATGGTTTTTCGTATTCGAATTGTAGGTAAATGGGCTTGTCAGGTTTGGGCACTTCCATGGAAATTTTTGTGGATAAATCTGTATCCAATAAAGGTCCTTCAGAAATCGCATCCCCATGTTGATTCGTGATTTTAGGTTTCAATTCTTCTCCAGATTTTCCGGGGGTTTTAAATGCTAACACCTTTTGATCCCCATAGAAGGTTGGGTCTGAAGCAATAGCACTGCGCTTAGGAAAATCCCGAATAGGGCCATTGGAAATTGGCGGCATAGGCAATACCCCATTGAAAACCTGTCCGCCTTTTACCTTTTTTTCGCTCCAAACCAGTTTTTTCATCGCTTCTTGGGGTTTGACCCAAGTTCCTCCGGTTTCAGACCAGCCGGCCGCAGTAAACATGGTCATATCTAGACCCAAGCGTTCCGCCTCATCCGCCGTATGCTTAATCAAAGCGAGCCATTCAGGCGAAAGGTATTTCACTTTCGTGTCAATCGTTTGCCCACCGCCGATTGATACGTCAAAGGCCTGAAACCCTCCGATTCCACTTCGCTTCATCCAAGCCAAATCTTTACTAATACCCTCCTTCGTCACATTACTTCCTGTCCAATGCCACCAAACAATGGGCTTAGCTGATTGTGGCGGATTTATAAATCCCTCTTTTAACCCTATATCGCTTTGAGCATGAAGTAAGAAAGGTAAACACAAAATTAAAAACCCTATTCGCATACGTGTTTCTTGGTTACACTTTAACATATTATTTATTTTTTGCGTAATATATAGAACAATTTTAAAATACCCTTTAGATTAGACGATTAGCTTTAAATTAGAAGAAATAGATACAATTGATCAATCGTACTCGAAAAAATGAAAACCCAGAGGAAATAATTTTGGGAGGAGATAAACAACAAGATTATAGGGTTAAAATGCCTACAGATTTGTCTTACAAAAAGGTCTTAATCACATCTCTGAAAATCAAAAAGAGAAACAAAAGTACACCCACGATGACTTCATTTCGGTACTTTTTAAAGAATTGAGCTAGCATATTCATAAAATTTAAAAAGGTTACACTTTAAAAGTATAACCTTTTTATCATTGTTGCTCCCCTTATTAACGAAAAATTCAAAATAATGCGATGATTGAGTAGGTGAGAATCATGAAATTAAAGGGTTGAAAATTATTTTAACCCTTTCTTGATTGCAAGCCCTATTTGACCAGAATGATAAGAATTATGATAAAGAATATGAGCAAACAATTTAGCTTTGGACACCGCTCCAAAAAATGGCGTTTCAATTATTTCTGACCAACCTGCATTTGAAGTACTTTCTATGATGTCTTCTAACATTTTATACCCTTTTTCCATTAGTTCTTTACTTTCCTCAAAATCTTTGCCTTGACCATCGTCTTGTTGGCCCATTGTAGTATTTGGAATCTCACTTGGAATCCCGAAAAAATACCCAAACATGAGCATCGTTTCTCCGATATGCCTGTAAATGAACCCCACAGAAGAGGTTTGTTCATTTAATTTTTTAGAAATATTCTCTTTATCAATCATATTCAAAGAAAAACTATTTGAGAGAATATTTTGTGCCAAAAGGTCTTTAAAGATTTCTTTCACAACTTTAATAATTTTGAGTTTGATTTTTATGCAAATAAAAAAGGTTACACGATAAAATTATAACCTTTTTATCATTTTTGCTCCCTCTCTTGTCGGAAGTTGCAGTCGTTTTCATTGTTTGAGCTTACAAATACAAGTAACCATAGGGCCTGATTTCATAATTGAAATACTCCTTTAATATAATTTATAGGGAAGTATTCTCTTTAATTCTTTTATTTTACACCTTATAATCCTTGATATAAGGAAAATAATAAATGAAAGAATATTTTGCACTTCAATTTACTATGACAAATCGTCGGTTCCGGGATGCCGGAGTTGTGCCAATATTCGCCTATTTCATTTTAACAATAGGTTTTTATCTCCTCTCAACTTATCTATTCAAAACCACAGAATTTGCAGTATATATATATCCGTTTCTCTACCTAAATCTTGTTGGAAGACTTTCAGAAACACGGCGATGTGAATTTTTAACTATTTGTTTTAGTGACAAGCAATTTAAAAAAATTAGAATAGCTGAAAATCTCATTTGCACCATACCATTCGTATCATTTTTACTTTACAAGCAACTTATAATACCCATCGTATTCAATTTACTTTTATCAATAATTTTAGCGCTTTTACATTTTCGTACTACTTTCAATTACACCATTTATACCCCTTTTTCTAAAAGGCCATTTGAATTTACATCTGGGTATAGAAATACTTTCCCTTTATTTATAATAGCGTATGCACTTGTCATCATTGCTGGGAACGTAAATAACTTCAATTTAGGTATATGCTCATTGATGATTGTTTTTGGCTCATCATGTAGTTTCTATTTATCCACAGAAAACGAATACTTTGTTTGGAACTACAGTCTCAATCCGAGAAACTTCTTACTAAATAAAGTAAAAACAGCACTCCTATACTCCTCGGCACTCGCAATTCCAATAGTGGTATTACTTTCATTCTATTTCCAACAAAGTATAGGCCTCCTCTTCATCTTCTTGCTAATTGGTTGGGGCTGGGTAATTTGCACCATAGTAACCAAGTATTCCTCATACCCAAATGAAATAAATATCCCCAATGGGATACTTCTAGCGCTTTGCTTAACTCTCCCTCCAATGCTTTTAATTTTAACTCCTATCTTATTTTATAAAGCCGAAAAACGTCTTAAAAACATATTGAAATGATAACAATTCAAGATCTAACGATGAGTTATGGAAATCATATTATTCTAAAAAATATCAATATCGAATTTGATGAAGGAAAAGTTTATGGGATTGTAGGTAAAAATGGGGCTGGAAAAACATCTCTTTTTCGGTGTATAGCAGGATTAGAAAAGTATGACGGGATTATAAATTCTAGCCACAATCCACTAAAAAATCATCTTGGCTTATTACTTACAGAGCCGTTCTTTTTTGAAAAAATTACAGGGAAAGAGTATATCCAATTGCTTTGTAATGCGAGGAAGATACCAATAAATGATATTGAAAGTAGAAACATCTTTGACTTACCATTAAATCAATATGCAACGACATATTCAACAGGAATGAAGAAGAAGTTAGCATTAACAGCCATTTTATTACAACGTAATGAATACTTTATACTTGACGAGCCTTTTAACGGAGTTGACATAGAAAGTAACATTCTCTTAACAGAGATTATTCATACCTTAAAAAAGCTCGGAAAGACTGTTATTATATCATCTCATATTTTCTCCACCTTAAGTGATACCTGCGACGAAATCAATTTGCTAAGTGAAGGGAGTATTGTAAAATCCGTTCAAAGAGAAGACTTTCAATCGCTAGAAATGGAAATGAAACAAATGACCGTTGGAAATAGAATTGAAAAATTAGGACTACTTTAAAGCCAAGAAATGCCATTGGGTTGCAAATTTGCTGAAAAACTTCTGTTTAAATTAGAAAAGAAGCACCCACAAAAAATATCCCTTTACAGAAAAACATGATGGTTTTTAAACAAAAAAAGAGGTCGAAATGACCTCTTTTTGATTTGTGCTCCCCTTACAGACGAAAGGTGCAAAATAATGCGATGCACAATTAGGTGACGATTAGGAAATTGAAGGGATGAACTTCGTGCAATTTTACAAGAAGTTGGCATTCATAACAGGTTTATCTAATTTTATGAAAATGAAAAAAGCTATTATCATAGGAGCAACAAGTGGAATCGGCAAATCAATGGCTGAGTTACTTTTGCTTGAAGGGTATGAAGTGGGAGTAACTGGTAGACGTGAGGAATTATTTCAATCTATTAAGACCCAAGAGACCTGTCGAATTTTCTTTAAGAAAATGGATGTTCAGGATTTATCAACTTTAGAGCCAATCTGTAATGAATTGGTGAGTCAAATGGGTGGCTTGGATTTATTGATTATTTCAGCAGGAATCGGCGAGGAGAATAATAATTTAATTTTTGATATTGAGAATAGTGTAATCAAAACGAATATTCAGGGATTTACGTGTTTGGCTGACTGGGGTCTGAGATATTTTAAACAACAAGGATATGGCCATCTTGTTAACATTAGTTCTATCGCTGGAATCAGGGGAAATGGAATTGCCCCTTCATACAATGCTACAAAAGCGTATCAAATAAATTATTTGGAGGGGTTGAGAATAAATATAAAAGAGTATAGTTCAAGCATCACGATTACTGATGTACGTCCTGGATTTGTTAATACTCCAATGGCGAAAGGCGAAGGTCTTTTTTGGATAGCTCCTGTTCAAAAAGCTGCTGAACAAATATTTAAAGCTTTAAAACAAAAGCGAAAGGTTGTTTATATCACCAAGAGGTGGGGGTTAATCGCCCTCTTATTAAAAGTAATACCCTTTTCAATTCTTAAAAGGGTTTAAATAAAAAGGGTCATACTATCAAAGTATAACCCTTTTAAATTTATATCTGCTCCCCTTTTCCTAGAAAGATGCAAAATAATCCTATGATTGAGTATGTTACTATTAGGAAAAAGAAGGGTTGTCATTTTTAATGCTATAGTTTACGTGCTGCCTTAGCTGGCTATCAATAGAGACTTTAGGATGGTTAAATTCCCCGACTTTATTCATTCCTATTCTTTGCATTACAGCTTCAGATTTCTTGTTAAGAACCGAAGTAAATGAATGTACTTCTGTAAAATTGAGCTTAGAAAATCCATATTCCAAGCAAGCTTTTGCTGCTTCTGTAGCAAATCCATTTCCCCAATTTTCTTTATTAAATCTCCAACCAATTTCAACACAAGGTGTAAAAGAGGATTCGAACTGAGCCATCATAAAACCAGTATATCCCAGGAATTTATTTGATACTTTTTCTTCAACAACAAATAACCCGTAACCATAATCTGAAAAGTGCTTATATATTCTATCATAAAAACTAATAGATTCATCATCTGACATTATGGAAGGAAAGTACCTCATAACATCTTCGTCTTTGTTCATTTGTATGAGAGATGTTATATCACTTTCAACCCAATGTCTAAGATTTAATCTTTCAGTACTTATAATTGAATTCATAAAACAAATATAGCAAAAGATGCAAAACCCAAACTCACTGATAGACAAAGAACAAGACATCCTTCAGCTGATGTATGGCTTGTTCTTTGTGGCTCCCCTTACAGACGAAAGATGCAAAATAATGCGATGATTGAGTAGGTGACCATTAGGAAATTGAAGGGATAAGCATCGTGCAAACTTGCAGGAAGTATTATATTGAATCAAGAGTCAAAATTAGGGCAGCTTTTGGCCAATGAATAAAAGAGCCTTTGTATGTGGAATGCATATATGTATTTCTCGCATACCATAGTCTTGATTAAATGGCTCCTTAAATTTTAAATCAGTTAATCTTTCTTTGATTTTAGACCATAGGGCATCAACATTGTCTACTTCCAAGTACAATTCCATTTCTCCTATCTCTTGTCCTGCCTTTAAAATGTGAATAGTTAGATTGTCTTTATGGCAAACTATGTAGGCTTCATTTTCCATAACGGTTGAGAAATCCAACGTGTCTCTAAAAAAACTTAACGTTTCCGAAAGATTAGTTGAAGGTATCATTGGGCTAAGAAATAAAGCTTTGTATGTCATTTTATTTTATAATTTGCTTGATACAATATCAAAGGTTGAACTTCGGGCAAGTTTACAAGAAATGCGTTCTTTCTAATCTTTGAATCAAGCTACTTCTTGCGAATAGTTTTTCTTGTAGTTTCTTCTTCAATGACCTTGGTAAAGGTTTTGTGGTTTTGTAATTTCTCTTCCAAATAACTTATCGTTAGCCTTGAAATTATATCATATTGTGATTGAGGTTTACAATTTCCTGTCTTTTTTACAAGATTAACTAAACAGCCAAAATCTTCGTGTTTGGCCGAATCAATTACTATTATTTGAGGTTTCACCGAGAGCTTTTGAGAAAAATCATAGACAGACTCTTTGTTTCCAATATTCCCTTGTGGTGCACTTTCCAATCGAAGGTAAGGGATAGAAAGTTTCATTTTAGTGAATTCTACGCTACTACTTATTCCATTAAAGTCTTTGTCCTCTTCTTTTTCAGTCCCGTAATGATGATACTCTGAACCATCAAGTGAAATCAAACAAGATGCGTGAGGTATCCTATTTGCAAGAATAGAACCTGCCAAACCTCCCCAACTATAACCTACTATCCCAATTCTATCAAAATCAATATTATCACTCCCTTTCAATACATTTAGTGTTGATATGGCATCATTAACTTGTTCCAATAAGTCTTCATTTTTCATTGTCATATCGCCGGGGAACCTACCTATAGAATTTATCGAAACAACGATAAATCCTTTCTTTGCCAATTGCTCAAGCATAGTGAAATTTTCATACCCCATCCCATTAAAAGAAGAAAGGTAAATGACCAATGGATATTTGCCCTTGGCTGGCGTTGCATTTTTATAGGCATCCGTTTTATAATTTAAGACTTTTGATGAATCTGAACATTTTAAGGATTCACAAAAAAATTGCGCCATTTGTTTTGCAAACCCATTACCAACAGTAGAAGCTGTATAATAGTTTGCTCTTGTTTCTAATAGACCCAAAAGGTTTCTAAAATAAAGGGAAGTATCTTTTGATGAAGCGACCGCTGGATACCATATATCAATATCAAGAGGTCGGGAATGTAAATAATCTGAAGTATCAGAATTGGATTTATAAATTCTTGATGTGTCTTTTGACTGAATGGTCTTGAAACCTGCTATGTATATTTCAGAATCTGTCTTTTTCTCATTTGAACAACTAAACAAAAAAAAGAGAAATAACGAGGCAAATAAATTTTTCATTGAGAATGATTAAATGATTGTCAACAAAAATATACTTAAATGACCCTCTATCATATCATTGCCATTAAATGCCTGATATTTTAATAAATTTTAACAGAATAAAAAAAACGCAAAACCCTAACTCACTGAAAGACAACAAAAAAGTCATCATTTCTGATTACTTAATTTTTTTGGCTCCCTTAATAGGGGGAATGTTGGAGTCGTTTTCATTGGTTGAGCTTGCAAATTCAAATAATCATATGGCCTGATTTCATAATTAAAAAACTCCTTTACAGGAATTTTTTACAGAAATCCATGCTGCGTTTCCAGGCCAATTTAGCGGTAGCTTCTTGGTAACGTGCTGGGGAAGAATCGTTGTTAAAGGCATGCTGCGCTCCTTCATAGACAAATACCTGATAATCCACCTGACTGGCCTTCAATGCTGCTTCATATGCTGGAATGCCAGCATTAATCCGTTCGTCTAGGCCTGCATAATGCATCATCATATGAGCTTTGATCTTACTGACTGAGTCTGCGGACGGTTGGCGGCCATAATACGGAATCCCTACCGTTAAGTCCGGATCCACAACCGCAAGGTCATTCACGAGTCCACCGCCCCAACAAAAACCAATCGCACCCGTTTTTTTATTCGAATTTTTCAAGGACCGTAAAAAGGCTAAACCACTTTGAAGGTTTTCAACATTTTGCTTGGGGTCCAATTTGCCGATGAGCGCACGTCCTTCGTCCTCGTTTGTCGGGGTGCCTCCCAACAATGAAAGCGCATCAATTCCCATAGCAATAAATCCTTCTTTCGCCACTCGACGCGTAACATCCTGAATATGAGGCGTCAATCCTCTATTTTCATGAATGACTAAGATGGTACCTAGGAGCCCTTTGGCATTGGTCGGTTGGACTAAATAGCCTTTCATCTTACCATGGGGCGATGGGAATTCAGCTGTGGAAATCTGGATGGAGGGATCGTCTTCGGACACCTGAGCGCTGGCGGCATAGCTTCCTTCCAGGGCGGGAAGAATGGTCATAGCGGCGACAGTACCTCCGGCGAGGCGGGCTAGTTGGCTTAAAAACTCATCCCGACGAAGTGGTCTATGTGTATATTCATCAAAAAGACGAATCATTTCTTGCGTGATTTTCATAAGATTGGATTAAAAGGTTAATTCCATTCGGATGTATTGCTTTTGGTTTTTCTCATAAGAACTTCCTGTTTTTTGCATGCCAAAACGCGTGTAAAAATCTATTTTTTCCAAACGTGAACTACATAAACGGTGTGAATCCCTCTGGATTTTAAAGACTCAAACATAAAGGTTTAAAGTTGAGAACCAAAACATTGCCCTTGAAATGCGACCAAAGTCCCAAATTTCTGGAATTGCGCAAGGCCATCCGCTTCAAAAAAGACGGATAAACAGTAAATCCAATTGCCTGCATGTCGGATGCTGATGAGCCAGGCCTCCGCATCTTTGGTGATTTTGACAAAATCGAGGGCGGAAATAGGGATGAATTAAAAAATAAAAAATTCACCATTTCTGATGACTTTCTCGTTCACTACCCCTTTCGTCAGATGTTGTAACCAATTCTTACAATTTAGACAGATTTTCCAAATCATTTAAATCCTTGGCTCGACCACTTATTTCCTTATTTCTTTTCAGGTCATTGATGTGAATTACTTTCATAGGGATTCCTTCAAAAACAGTATCCAATGCATTGTTATAAATTTCTTGAAAAGTAAATCCAGAGATTTCTTTCAAAATTTCAATGCATACTGGAGGTCTTCCAAAGGTATACACATTAATATTGGATTGATGAAGAAAAGACTCTTCTGTCATGTCAAAAAGAGGCATTTGAAATTGTTCAAATGCTTGAGCCAATTTATTGTAATTAGTTTTTGAAACTTCGACAAATATATCAATGTCTCCTGTGGTTCTCGGGAATCCGTGATAAATAACAGAATATCCTCCAACTAAGACATAATTGACTTCATTTTTATTCAATGCTAATAAAAATTCTTGAAAATCTGAATGAAAAATATTTCCCATGACTAATTCTTGCGCATTGAAAATGCAGTTTTGTCTATTTTGGGAGGATTACCAATAGCATAATTAAAAGAAACACTATTTAAATAGGCGAAAACTTTACCAATTTCCTCTTTACTCAATCCTAAATAATGAGTAACCTCTTCCTTTTGTTTAAAAAGGTTGCCAGAAGTGCTGTATGTCCTATCTAATTTTGGCATGTTCAAATATACTATGAATTTTTATACCTTCAAACAAACCAAAATACAACGAAAAATTCACCATTTCTGATGACTTTTCTGTTTGCTCCCCTTATGAACGAAAGATGTAGCTTTGTTAGGTGACTATTAGAAAATTAAAGGGCTAAAATGAAGTTTAATGACGTAAGTATAATATTACCTTTGTAAATAATCAATTCTAATACTAAATGGATACGGCTACAAATTCTGTTGAAAGGCTTCGATTTTTATGTGACATTATTCCTGATTTATTAAATCAGATTGATGACAATGTGTTTTCGGATAAAGAACAAAATAACAAATGGAGTAAAAAAGAGATTTTAGGCCATTTGATTGATAGTGCAACCAATAACCACCAAAGATTTGTGAGAGCTCAATTTGAGCCTAATCCTGAAATTGTTTATGACCAAGAGAATTGGAACCTATTTAGTTATTACCAACAAATGGACTCAAGAGATTTGATTGGATTTTGGTTGACATACAACAAACATTTGATTAGCCTTATCGAAAATATGCCAAAGGAAAGTTTATCCCGAACCTGTTTAATTGCGGGAAACCTGCTTACATTACACTATTTGGTAGATGATTATGTCGTTCATTTGGAACACCACTTAAAGCAAATAACAAGTTATTGATATTGGAAAGTTGCAACCACAAAAAATGTCTCTTTAAAGAAAGATGTGATGGTTTTTAAACAAAAATAGAGGTCGAAATGACCTCTTTTTGATTTGTGCTCCCCTTACCGACGAAAGATGCAAAATAATGCGTTGATTGAGTATGTGGCAATTAGGAAATTAAAAGGTTGAACTTCTTGAAATTATTTCAATTTTCAATTATAGACCTTAAATAGGCCAGATAGACTTCACCTCTTCGTTCTGCAAAGAAATCTAAAAGTAAGACTACGCTTGATTGAATAAAGAGTCCTAATCCAATTCCATTCAATAGCAAATTTTGCCTAAACCCATACATTAGTATAATACCAACTATTATCAAAGTGATTTCAGTATACCTGAAAATTACAAAATTTCGCATTACACTTTCCATCCTTGGAATCTCTTCTTCTTGTATCATTTCATTTTTTTCAGATAAGTAAGTCTCAACTCTTATTATATCCTTTGGACTTCGATATATCAGAGTTACCCCCACAACTATTTCTAAAAAAGAAACTAAAAGAAAGGGAATGGCAACTCCTTTTAGAAAAGATGTTTTGAGAATAAAATAAAAAAATATCGCTATGGCAAATCCTAAAATTCCCAAACCCAAAAACAAAAAGCTCTCTAACCTTTCACCAGTAAAATATTTAACAATCGGATTCATATCTTACAATTTGAAAAACTTTTTATTCATTTTGAATATGAAGCCATTCCCCAATAACTTATTCAATAGATTGTAAAGTTTGGCGTCTTTTCCTGCCATATATCTTAATCTATTTTTTCCATCTGTTGCTGCCTCATAAATAACTTCAGTAACCACATTTGTTGATGATGCATTTTTAATCATTTGTGGGAAGGCTGCCATAATTTTACCTACAATATTTTGATAGGCACTCAACTTTTCATCATTATTAAAATCAAAAGAACGACCTGCAAAATCTGTGGCTATTGCGCCGGGTTCAATTATTTTAACTTTCCCCCCAAATTGTTCCACCTCATATCTTAATGATTCTGAAATACCTTCAACAGCGAATTTTGTCCCGTGGTATAATGAACCTAATGGGAAAGTCATTTTACCTCCCATTGAGGAAACGTTCATTACAATTCCCTTTTTGTTCTCTCTAAAATGCGGTAGAATAGCTCTAGTAACATCCAAAAGTCCAATAACATTGGTATTGAATTGACGTAAAATTTTTTCTCTTGGAAAAGATTCTAATGGGCCGTAAGCACCATATCCAGCATTGTTAAGCAATACCTCAATTCCTCCAAACTTTTCAATCCCCTTGCTAATTGCTTGGTTGATTGATTCCAAATCCAATACATCAAGTTTCGTCACAAAAACATTTTCCAAACCATTCAATTCAGTTTCGTTTTCAGGATTTCTCATTGTTGCAATAACATTCCATCCATTTGATTGAAAGAATTTTGCTGTTTCTTTTCCTATACCACTGCTTGCGCCTGTAATTAAAATTGTTTGTCTCATTATCTAATTATTTGTTTGATTCACAAACATATTGTGATAATTTTAAACCTACAACAGTAGAGCATAGTCTATAGTTGATATTTATTTTTCAACACCCTATATTTGTGATATGTTAATAAACGAGCTATCCAAAAAAACAGGCATCTCAATCCACACAATCCGATTTTATGAAAAATCAGGGTTGATTGAGGGCAAACAAGATGAATCAGTCAAATCGAATAATTACTTTCACTATGATGAGGTAACCGTTGAAAAATTGGAGTTCATTAGTGATGCCAAATCGGTTGGATTTACCATTAAAGAAATAGGTCAAATCATTGACGCCTGGTATAGCAGGAAATATACCAAGAAACAAAAACTTGAAATTCTTGATGACAAGTTAATTTCTTTGGAACAGAAGATTAAGGAGATTAAGGAGATGAAGAAACAGATACTTCAGTTCAAGGATGACGTGGTAAATGACAGGTGTTAGACTTATGAATAAAAAAAGGGCCATACTATCAAAGTATAACCCTTTTATCTTTTTACTCGCTCCCCTTATAGACGAAAGATGCAAAATAATGCGATGATTGAGTATGTGACTATTAGGAAATTGAAGGGTTGAACTTCGTGTAAATTGACAGAGAGTTTAAATACCTTCCTGTTTTACTTCTTTCTTAATTGGAGCTTTATAAGGTCTTTTTATTATTTTCAAATCCTTAAAGTATCCAACTGTCGCAATATCAACATAAAGTCCAACTCCTCCTTTTTTAACTTTACCCAACATTTTATCAACGATGAAAGAAGAATATTTCATATTGTTAATAAACATTTCGGCCGTTTCTCCATTTACCTCTATTCTCATTGTTATCCATTCTTTTAAAGCAACTGGTGCTGAACCCTCATACGAGCCAGGAGGATAATTTTTTCTAAGTGTTTCAAATTTTGCATCCGGATAAGAAAAATATTGCACAGCGTGGTTTCTATGCATTTGATTGGGAGCTCTTCCTGCTTTAGGTCGCAAATAAATTGACTCAAACGCAGAATCGTTTGCAGCTATTCGATAATACAAACCAATAAAACCGGCAGCTCCTGCAAAAGGGGATGGATCTTGAATTTGACTGTACATCTTAATCTCTATGATTCCATTTTCAAAATCATTTAATCCAACTAATTTTGCATAATGTTTTTCATCTACAGTAGCCTCTAATCTATTTGGGTCGAATGGCAAAGAGTTTAAATCTCTTTCAATTTTAAGGACAGGTTCACCTTGAAACCTAATGATTGATCCTGTCACGTTATGTAATTCAAAAACTTGTTTCCCTAAAGTCAATTTTGTTTGAGCAAAAACGGAGGAAACAAAAACGAGCTTAATTAATAAAAAACTGATAATCTGTATGTAATTTTTCATTTTATATTTTTTTTACAAATCTATTTCAAATGGTATACATTCGTAACTAATTTAGTAAATACAAGTAACCAAGAGGTAACCCAATTATGAGTAGCAAATTTATCGACAACCCATTAAATTGCCCCGTAACTCGCACAATAAGTATCATTGGAGGTAAATGGAAGCCCATCATACTAAACTGTATTGGAGACAGGACAATTCGATTTGGGAAACTAAACCAAATCATACCATCGATTTCAAATAAAGTATTGTCCGGTGAATTGAGAGAATTAGAGCAATATGGATTGATTCAAAGAATTGAATTCACTGAAATGCCGCCAAGAGTAGAATATTCTTTAACTAACGCTGGCAAATCGTTACTCCCATTATTACACGAACTTGCAAATTGGGGTAGTACTTATACTGCTAAAAAGATCATTAAAGAATTTACTTGATTTTTAGAATGATACAACTAGCCTAACTCACTGATAGACAAAGAAAAAGCCATTCGTCAGCTGACGAATGGCTTGTCCAGTGTGGCTCCCCCTTTTGTCGGATGTTACAACCAAAATTTATACCAACTCCTTCAAAAAATAGTCTAAATAGTGAATTTTAGTTTCAATGATATTCCAAACAATATCGTAATCAATGCCGAAATAGTCATGAATTAATTTATCTCTTGTTCCTGCTATCTTTTTCCACTCAATATGATTGTGGATTGACTTAAATTCATCATCCAACTTTTTGGTTGCCTCGCCTATTATTTCCAAACTACGCACAACGGCACGGCAAAGAACTTCATCGTTGATAACTTCTTCTTTAGATTTCTGTTCGGTATGCTGTAAAATAAATGTGGTTTCCACCAAGATATGGCGAACCAATTCTAGATTAGAGGCTGACATCTTGTACCTCCTTTAATATATGTGGCCCTATAAATTTACTCAAAGACTGAGTTGTCACTAATTCCACTTTTCGACCTAATAAATCCTCTAAAAAAAAGGACAAGTCCATAAAATTGTCAAAACTCTTTTTCGATGGCTCAAAGTCAACCAAGAAATCTATATCACTTTCTTCTGTGTATGTTCCATTGATAAACGAACCAAATAAACCCAAGCTGCTTACCCCATACGACTTTATCGTAGCGCCATGTTGAAATAGCACTTCTAATAAATCTTGTTTCGTATGTATTTTCTCAGCATGCATTTGAGGAAAATTAGAAATTTAATTTGACTTAACACAAAAAAAGTCACCATTTCTGATGACTTTCCTGTTTGCTCCCTCTCCTGGGCTTGAACCAGGGACCCCATGATTAACAGTCATGTGCTCTAACCAACTGAGCTAAGAAGGAGTTTCTTCCCTATTGGGACTGCAAAAATAGGAGGAGATTTCTAAATTTGCAAGCACTAAAGGAAAAAATTATGAATTATGAAGTATGAATTATGAGGTACGAAGTATGAATTATGAATTATTTACAGTTTAATCTCTTAATTATCAGTTAGATATATTAATAACTAATAACACATACACTACAACTTATAATTATTACGGCACCATCTCAAAAAGTGTGTAAGTGAAAAATAGTGTTGGTTTCGGCCTTCACTATTTTTTTTTTACATTTAAACATTAATGAGATGGAATTGAAAACACAAGATTCATTAACAGATGCTTTCTTAAAGCAACTTAAGACTGGAGAAGAACTCCAAGCTTTTTTACGAGATATTCACAAGCGAGGCTTGGAGAAGATTCTTGAAGGAGAACTTGATGCTCATTTGGGCTACGACAAGTACGAAAAAACACCTAGTTCTAATGCTCGTAATGGCACGCAGAAAAAGGTGATTAAAACTGAATTTGGAGAAACCCAAATTGAGGTTCCACGAGACCGAGAATCCAGCTTTGATCCTATACTGGTTCCTAAACGAAGCAGGTATTCTACAGGTGTTGAAAACCTCATTGTTTCGCTTTATTCCAAAGGAATGAGCGTGAGTGACATCGAACAAGAGATTAAAGAGATCTATCAGTTCGAACTATCTACCTCGGCTATTTCACGTGTCACAGAGCGAATTGTGGAGGATTCTATCGCCTGGCAGAATCGCCCACTTGATGCGGTATACTTAGTGGTGTGGATGGATGGGATTGTTTTTAAGGTTCGAGAGAATTCCAAGGTCGTAAACAAAACAGTCTACTTAGCCATTGGATTAAATCGAGACGGACGCAAAGAGGTACTTGGAATGTGGTTAGGAAAAAATGAGAGTTCAAGCTTCTGGATGGGGGTATTAACGGATTTAAGGGCCCGTGGCGTTGAGGATATCCTAATTACGGCAACAGATAACTTAAACGGTTTCACGCAAACAATCCGAGCAGTTTTTCCTGAATCTCAAACGCAAATTTGTGTTGTTCATCAGATTCGCAATGCTTGTCGCTATGTGGTTTGGAAGGATAAAAAAGAGTTCTCGCGCGATATGAAACACATATATGATGCTCCTACCAAACAAGCAGCTGAAGCCGCATTCAAAGACTTTAGCCTTAAATGGGGTAAGAAATATCCTTACGCTATTCGCTCTTGGGAAGACAATTGGGATGAACTAACCGTCTTTTTTGATTTTCCTCTCGAAATTAGAAAGATTATTTACACGACGAATCTGATTGAAAACCTGAACGGAAAGATCCGTAAGTACACCAAAAATAAGCTCTCGTTTCCCACAGATGACGCACTAATGAAGTCCGTTTATTTAGCAATCAACGAAGCCACCAAGAAATGGGGTATGCCAATTCACAACTGGGGAATTATTTTGAATCAATTTTTGGCTATATTTGAAAAAAGGCTCCGAATTTAAAAGCAAATCCGAAGCCCCTGTTTTTTACTTACACAGTTTATGGGATAGTGTC